>NZ_JAUBPN010000005.1:0-319267 GCF_036700745.1 Microcoleus sp. S36a_B3
GCTCACTGTTTTTTTTTACGATTTAATCCCAATTTTTGTAAGGCGTTACACATGGCTGTTCTACCCACCCAATTTCCGGTCTTCTGGGCAAATAACTCACACAATTCTAGTAAGGTTGCCTCGGGATGTGCTCCCACTATTTCCCTCAAAGAAGCTGTGGAATTATTCAAATGACTGTATCTCGGTTTACCCCTGGGTTTCGGCTGTAAATTCCCCTCGATTTTTTGTTGCTTGACCAGTTTTTGAACTAAGCTTTTACTAACGGAAAATATCGCTGCTGTTTGTCTGATCGACAGCTTCTGATCTTGATGGGCTGCTACTATTTTTGTTCGTAAATCTATTGAATATGCTTTCATTGGTGTATTTTTTAATCTATTTTTATTGTACCTCATAACACCCGGAAGTGCTGTAGATGAGCAAAGGCTTAGTACCTCCTATGAGAACTCGAAAAGCTATATATTTTAATAAGTTTAACAAATAGAATCGATAACATAAAATAATTCAAGTGCGTTGCAAATTATCTAAAAGCTCCCAATGCTCCCAAAAGTGCATAAGATCACACTTAAAGCAGATGAATCGAGTATTAGCGAAAACTAGAGAAAAGCCGATCAGCTAAATTTAAACAAATTTTAATAGAGGCGCTCCAAACAGGATATTCGATCGCAAAGCCGAAGAAACCATCAATCGAGTTTACAGTCATAATAAAAGGGTGACAATTGCCATTGAAGGCGAGCGGAAAAAATGTCAAAATTAGTCAGGATTTTGGGCCCCGTCGGGCGATGAAACCCCTTTTCTAGCTGCCACTTTCGGCTCTTCCCTGATGCGATCGGGTTAAGAAACCGGGTTTATGTATAAATTTTGTGAGTAAAATTCTCAATCATTAGCAATTTATGCCGTAGGAAGTCACCGATCGCCCGCTTTATCAGTAAATATACGGAATTAGGATGCTCGATCGACCTGCCAATCTAGAAAAAATACGGAAATGCAGCCTCATTCGCTGCTAATTGCTATCAGAAGGAGGAGAATTTGCCCTTTGCTCTTGTGATTTATCACAACCGCACCCGATGGTTAAAACGTTCTTAATTGCTGAAACCCTTGCTTTTATTGCGACCTCCATCTTCCGACTTCCATCTTCCTGATGACGTTGTACCGAAAGCAGTTGTCAGTTGTCAGTTGTCAGTTGCGAGTTATTACCAATAACCAATAACAAATAACTAATCACTAATGACTTCTTCTATACCAGTCTCAAATTGCAGAGCGATATGGGATGCCATCAACCTCGATACCAAACAGCAAAATAACTAAAAAAAGAGCATTATGTTTCATGAATACCTGTATCAACAAGTAATCAACCTGCAGGAAAAATTAATTCGCTTAGAAAGAGATATGCAGTCTCAAACCTGGTTCAAAAAGCTGCAAGCGCTGATGGGAGTCATTAGCAAAATTCGCGAATCCCTAGACTTAGAAACAATATTCAAAATCACAGCCACCGAAGTCCGGCAACTCCTAAATGCCGATCGAGTCGCCGTCTACCGCTTCATTCCCGAATCCGACTGGAACGACGGCGAAGTAGTCTCCGAAGACGTACTGCCCCTATACAGCCCTTCCTTGGGCGCAAAAGTCCACGACCACTGCTTCGGCGAACAATTTGCAGCCAACTACGCCAAAGGATATGTTCAAGCAGTCACCGACATCTACAAAGCCCGGTTGAGCCCCTGTCACCTCAAAATTCTCAAGCGATTTCAAATCAGAGCAAACTTAGTTGTACCCCTACTGCAAGGGCAAAATTTGTGGGGATTGCTGTGTATTCACCAGTGCGGCGAACCCCGCGAGTGGCAAGAAGACGAAATCGAATTTGCCAGACAAGTAGGCGACCATTTAGCAGTGGCAATTTCTCAGGCCGAACTGCACTTGCAAACCCAGAAACAAATCGCAGAAATCGAATTGGCGCAGCAGAAACTCCGCGACAGCGAGCAAAAATATCACCAAATTCTCGACTCGATCGCCGATATGGTATTAGTCAAAGGCCCCAAAGCCCAAATCGTCTGGGCAAATCAAGCCTTCCGCGACTATTACGGCATGAGTCAAGAGGAACTGCAAGGCATCATAGACGCACCTTTCGCCGAACCTGACCACACTCTCCAGTACATTAAAGATGACGCCTTCGTATTTGAAACCGGACAAACCCTGCAAATTGCCGAAGAACCTGTGACGCGCTACGACGGAGAAGTGCGGCTGTGGAGCACCGTCAAAACACCCATCCGCAATGAAGACGGCCAAATCACAATGACAGTCGGCGTCTCCCGCGACATGACGGAACGCAAAGCAGCAGAAGAAGCTGTCAAAGCCAGCGAAACCAAATACCGCAGCCTGGTAGAAACCTCTCAAGACATGATTTGGTCTGTCGATGCGACTGGACGCTACACCTTCGTCAACCCAGCAGTTAAGTATATCTACGGTTACGAACCAGAAGAAATGATCGGTAGGCCGTTCTCCGATTTTGTGACACCAGAACAAGCCCAGAAAGATTTAGCTGTTTTCGCCCGCCTGGTGGCCGGAGAATCAGTTTTCCAGTATGAAACGACCCACATCGCCAAAGACGGCAGCATCAAACATTTGATGTTCAACGCCATCGCCCTGTACCACGAAACCGGAAACTTCCTCGGCACCACCGGTACAGCCACCGACATTACCGATCGCAAGCGCGCCGAAGCAGCATTGCAACACGCCAACGCCGAACTAGAACGCAGAGTTGAAGCCCGCACCGCCGAACTGCGCCAGACTTTTAGCGCCCTCAGCGCCAGCGAAACCAAGTTTCGGACGATCGCGGCCGCCATCCCCGGTTCTCTGTTTCAATTTTGCAGCCGCAATGGAGTTTGGAGAGTTGACTACACCAGCGATGGCATCGAAGATATCAGCGGCATCACAGCAGCAGAAATGATGCGAGACATCAATACATTCATTTCCCGCATCCACCCCGAAGACTTGGAAAGCTACATTGCTTCCGTCAACGAAGCCGTTGAAAACTTCTCTCCCTGGCACTACGAAGGGCGGTTAATCAAGCCAAACGGCGAGCTCCGCTGGTGGCAGGGCGACTCCATGCCCACCCGCAGCGAGAACGGCGAAATCGTATTTTGCGGCGTATTCCTAGACGTTACCGATCGCAAAAAAGCCGAAACCGCCATCCGCGACAGCCAGCGGCAGCTCAAAGAAGCCCAGAGACTCGCCCACGTCGGCAATTGGGAACTCGACGCAGCCACCGGAACCGTCACTTGGTCCGAAGAACTCTTCCGCATCTTCGGACTCGAACCGGCAGCAGCAGCGCCCAGCCTAGAGCAGCAATTCTCTTGGTGTCATCCAGAAGATTTGGAACTGTGGCAAACCCAAATACAGCGGGCAATCGAAGCAGGCATTCCCTACGATTTAGACTTCCGCCTTTACCGTCCCGACGGCACGCTGCGGCATCTCAACGCCTTGGGCAAAGCTGAAACCGATGCCGGCGGCAAGGTGGTAAAACTGTTCGGTACGGCGATCGACATTACCGATCGCAAAGTCGCCGAAGCAGCCCTGCGACAAGCAGCAGCCGAGTTAGAAGACAGAGTGAGCGATCGCACGGCCGAACTTTCCCAAGCAGTCACGCAATTAGAACAAGAAATTGGCGATCGTAAACAGGCAGAAGCAGCCCTGCAAGTTTCCGAGCAAAACCTGCGAACCATATTTAACAATGTCTACGACGCTATCTTCATTCACGATTTAGAAGGTAACATTCTCGATGTAAACAATCGAATGTTAGAAATGTACGGAGTCAGCCAGGAACAAGCAACAAAATTATCAATTAAAAACGACTATTCAAGCAGCGACACTCCGAGCGCACAAATGGCAGAACTTTGGACAAGAGTATTAGCAGGAGAAACCCCCCGCGTGGAATGGAAAGCAAAGCGTCCCAACGACGGTTCAACATTTTCTGTAGAAGTCGCCCTGTCCAAAATCAATCTTAACGGCAATGTTAACATCATTGCCAACGTGCGAGATATTAGCGATCGCAAACAGGCAGAAGCAGAACTGCAACAGACTCAAAACTTTATGGAATCAGTGCTCAACACCATACCCGTAGCAGTGCTTGCCAAGGAAGCCAAAGAACTGCGGTTTGTACTGTGGAACCCCGTCGCCGAAGACTTGCTCGGTTTCAGCGCAGCAGAAGTTACGGGCAAAAATGATTTCGACCTTTTTCCCACAGAACAAGCTAACTTTTTCACTGCCAAAGATCGAGAAGTTCTCAACAACGGGCAAACTGTAGAAATCAGCGAAGAAGAGATTGAAACAGGTCAAGGAGAATTGCGGATATTTCATACTAAGAAAACATCAATACTTGATGCTGACGGCCAACCGCAATATCTATTAGCTGTCACCGAAGACATTACCGATCGCAAGCTAGCAGAAATTGCCTTGAAGCAATCTGCAGCCCAACTCAAGCAGCAAGCAGATAGAGAAAAATTGCTCAACATTCTCACAGCTCAAATCCGCAATTCCCTCGACTTCGACAGCATTATTGCTGTCGCCGTCCAAGAAATTCGGGCTTTCATGCAGATCGATCGGTGCTATTTTTGCTGGTATCGCAGCGAACAAGAAGAGGGTTTTTGGGAAATTATTCAAGAATCTCGCAGAATAGAACTTTCCGATTTAATAGGTTGCTATAAAGCTTCTGACTTCGGCACTATAGGAGAACAGATGTTGCGTCTAGAAACGCTGCAAATAGATGATGTCGGAGCGCTCGCAGACTCTATTTTGATCGAGTCTCTTAACTCTCTGGGCTACCAATCAGTGTTGGCAATTCCGATGCAGGCACTTTCGGGAGTAGTGAGCGTTGTTACCTGCGCCCACTCCGCTGCTGTGCGACCGTGGAGCGAGGGCGAAGTAGAATTATTGCAAGCAGTTACAGTTCAATTGGCGATCGCCATCAACCAAGCCGATCTTTACACCCAAACCTGCAATAAAGCTCGTGAATTAGAGCACACCTTGCAGCAATTAACCAGCGCTCAATCGCAGTTAATTCAAAGCGAAAAAATGTCATCTCTCGGTCAGCTCGTCGCAGGAGTCGCCCACGAAATTAACAATCCGGTTAATTTTATTTACGGCAATCTCACCCACGCCAACGACTATACTCAAGACTTGCTGCATTTGATCGAACTTTACCAAAACCACTATCCCGATCCTGTCCCGGAAATTCAAGAAGAAGTAGAAGCTATTGAACTCGATTTTCTGATGGAAGACTTGCCAAAACTGCTTTCTTCGATGAAAGTCGGTGCAGACAGAATTCAGCAAATTGTAGCGTCTCTGCGTACATTTTCCCGGATGGACGAAGCAGAAATGAAAGCAGTTAACATCCACGACGGCATAGATAGCACTCTGATGATTTTGCAGCACCGACTCAAAGCTAAACATAATCATCCAGAAATTGAGGTAATTAAAGAATACGCTCAAATACCCTTAGTAGAATGTTATGCCGGACAGTTAAATCAAGTATTTATGAATGTTCTGAGCAATGCTTTAGATGCTTTAGAAGAGAGAGACACACGGCGTTCTGCTGAGGAAATGCGGCAAAATCCTAGTACGATTTCCATTAAAACGGAAATGCTGGAGGGCGATCGCGTTTTGATTCGGATTGCTGACAATGGGGTGGGAATAGCAGATGCTGTCGTTACTCAACTTTTTAACCCCTTTTTTACCACTAAACCTGTGGGAAAAGGTACTGGAATGGGCTTGTCAATTAGCTATCAAATTGTTACCGACAGACACAAAGGTTCGCTGAAATGCACTTCTTCTCCCGGACAAGGTGCTGAATTTGCGATCGAGATTCCGTTGAAAGCTAGCTGTTAATTTGTTAGTTGTTAGTTGTTATTAGTTATTGGTTGCGACGGGTAATATCCAATCCAGTAGCATCCCAATTGTCAAATCCAGTCAACAGTCAACAGTCAACAGTCAACCAAAATCAATCTAATTCATCTGCGTAAATCTGTGTTAATCTGCCCTCATCTGTGGTGAAAAAAAAGATAATTCCTTAACCGCAGATGACAAGGGATTAAGGCAGATTAACGCAGATGCAGAAAAATCAGCAGTCATTAGTCAGCAGTCAGCAGTCATTAGTCAGCAGTCAGATAAAATCCGGTAACATCCCAATTGTCAAATCCAGTCAACAGTCAACAGTCAACAGCCAACAGCCAACAGTCAACAATCACCTGACGGTGCAACCGGAATTGATATCACTCAGTCCATAATTGCTATATTACCGAAATTTATCAGTATTTCAGTCATCGTTAAACTGTCCAAAGGTTTAGAAAACCAATATCCCTGAGCTAATTCGCAGCCTAATCCCCGAAGCTGTGCTAACTGTTCGGCTGTCTCCACACCTTCGGCGATCGCATTTAATCCCAAATTGTGAGCCAAAGTTACAATCGCCCGCACAATCTGCAAAGGCTGACCCCCGCCGTCACCGTTTTCGATGGCCCCCAAGCGACTCACAAAAGAGCGATCGATCTTCAGCGTATCCAGCGGAAAACGGTGCAAGTAACTCAAAGACGAATAGCCAGTACCGAAATCGTCGATCGACAATCGAATATTTCTACCTTTTAATTGGGCCAGCACAATATTGGCTTTAGCCACATTTTCTACGATCGCACTTTCAGTAATCTCCAATTTTAAACAGCTCGGAGCGCAGCCTGTTTCTGCCAAAATTTCATCTATCTGTTCGATTAAATTCGGCAAACCTAACTGTTTGGGAGAAAGATTGACGCTCATTGTTAATTGTGAAGGATCGATAATTGGTAATTGGTAATTGGGCATTGGGCATTGGGCATCGGGCATCGGGAATTGGGCATCGGGCATCGGGAATTGGGCATCGGGCATCGGGCCTTGCCGAACTTCCTGCTTCCCTGTATCCGTTACATCCCGTACATTGCTCGTTGCCGAACTTCCTTCTTCCTTCTTCCCTCTTCCTTCTTCCTTCTTCCCTCTTCCTTCTTCCTTCTTCCCTCTTCCTTCTTCCGACGGACTTACATCCGTTACATCCGTTACATCCGTTACATAACTTCCTTCTTCCTTCATTAACATTTCTTGCCAAACGCGCAATTGCCGGCAAGCTTCCCGCAGCACCCAGGCTCCCAGAGGCACGATCAAACCGGTTTCCTCAGCTACAGGAATAAAACTAGACGGCGGCACTAAACCCCGAACCGGGTGCTGCCAGCGCACCAAAGCCTCAAAACCCTCGATCGCACCGCTGGCGATCGAAACAATCGGTTGGTAGTGCAGAATAAAGTGGGAACATTCATTTTTGCTCGCACCTAATTCCTGCTTACCCAAAATAGCCAAACGCAGGTCATTTTCTAACTGCAACAGCGACATAGTTTGGTCGTGCATCGCCAAATTAAACACTTCGTGGCGGGCTTTGCCCAAAGCTTTAGCGCGGTACATAGCAATGTCAGCATCGCGCAGGAATTCTTCCGGGTGAACGTACAGATTCGATTTGCCTCTTGTGTCGGCTGCTGCGACTTCGCCTTGACTGAAAACAATGCCAATGCTAGCGGTGGTAAATACTTCGTGCCCTTCGATATGAAACGGTAAAGTCAGTTCTGTTTGTATTCTGTTAGCTGCTTGGGTGGCATCGGTGAGGCTCTGAATGTGGTCTAGCAGGATGGTGAATTCGTCTCCCCCCAACCGGGCGACGGTATCAGAAGCCCGCACGCAGGTTAGCAGCCTGTCTGCGAGGGCGACTAGCAGTTTGTCTCCTAAAATGTGTCCTAAAGAATCATTAACTACTTTGAAGCGGTCTAAATCTAGGAAAAGTAAACCAAATTTGTAATCGGAGGATTGATTTGATCGGCGGATGGCTTGTCCTAGCCTGTCGATGAACAAAACGCGGTTTGGCAAACCCGTCAGCGCGTCGTGAAAAGCACCGTGCAGCAGTTGCCGTTCTACTCGCTTGCGCTCGGTGACATCTCTGATAATAATCTGGGCGGCGGCTGCGCCTTGATAAAGGGCGGGGATGCCGGCCACTTCAACGTCGATGATTTCTCCGTCTAGCCGCATCAGTTTTTGCTCGGCAAGCTCGATCGGCTTATTTTCTTGCTCGACTTGCCTCATGCGCTTTTGGGCTGTTTCCACATAGTTTGAATGGACAAAATGCAATATCGGAAAGCCGATTAACTCTGCCGGAGAACTCGCACCGAGGAGTTTTGCGCCCGCAGCATTGATGTAGGCGATTTTCTCTTGACTGTGAACGACGATCGCTTCGGGAGATAGTTCTACTAAACGGCGATAGCGTTCTTCACTTTCTTGCAGAGATAATATTAACTCGCAGCGCTCTTTTTCGGCTTGCTGGCGTTCGATTTCCATTTGGTGAACCGCCAGAATTTTACCGATGCTTTGAGCCATCAATTCTATGATTTCTATTTCCTGGTACTCAAATTTTTTTTTCTTAATTTCTCGCGAACTAAAGCTTAATATACCGTAAGTTTTATTGTTAACAAATATCGGCGTTCCAATGTAAGATTCTGAGTGACATTGTTTATAAGCTGGATGTTCGCGCATCTCTATTTCTGCTCCCACATGAGAATAGAAAATAGTTTTATTGGATTTAATTACTGCAGCGCAGTAAGTATCGCTGAGGTTCAATTCTAGGCCTCGCACGAAGTATCCTATATCGGATTTTGCTGCCCGCACAATAAAAACTTCATCCTGGACTTCAGCCATGATGCCAATAGAAAGTCCAAAAATTAAACAGCCTGCTGTTAAATAATCTTCAACCAGTTCTTGAAAATTTTGATAATGATAAGTTGTAATCCGGTGCAAGTGTTTGAGATTAGCGGTGAAAGCTGCTAAAGCTTGAGAATTTAAAAATAATTCTGCTTCCGCTCGCTGGCGGTCGGTAATGTCTGTTTGCACTCCAATAAAGTGGGTTAAGTGTCGCCGCGAGTTGTGCACCGGAGCGATCGACAGTTCGTGCCAAAAAGGCGTGCCGTCTTTCCGAAAGTTACGCAGGATAACTTGGCATTCTCTGCCTTCTTCAATTGCCGTTCGCAATAGTTTAGCAGAGGCGGTGTCCGTGTCGTTGCCCTGCAAAAATCGGCAATTTTTCCCCATTAATTCGTCTCTGCGATAACCCGTAATCCGCTCAAAACTGGGATTGACATAAATAATCGGATTATCTGTAACCGTCGCGTCGGTGATGGCGATGCCGTTGCTGCAACTTTCGATCGCCCGTTCCATCATTTGCAAGCGCTCTTGCGATCGAATCCGCTCGATCGCCGCAGCTAACACGTTGGCGATCGCTTCTACAAAATAAACGTCATCTTGGCTGAAAACCCGCCTTTGGCTGGTGTGAACCCCCAAAATGCCCCAAGCCTGCGTCGCAGAAGTGTCCGCTGGTTCTGCTTGTCCCAAGAAACTCTCCAGTCCCCGATTGCCGGGAACGATGACAGTGACGCCGCTCACAGCCCGGTGGTTGTGCAGCAGCGGCAACTCGCTAAAACGGGTTTCCACCCGCAAATCTTCGACAATCGTGGCTTTGCCAACTAGCAACGTGTAACCAGCTTGCGATCGGGCAGAAGCCGCAACAGTGGCTTTGCCGACAAGGCCCGGCTGCCAGCCAACCCCCGCTCGCAACAAAAAAGCATGGCCCGAGGGCAACAGTTCCAACAACTGACAATAATCAACATCCAAGGTTTGAGCAATTAACACCGCAGCTTTGTCCATCAGTGCAGACAAATCTGTTTCCGCCAATGCCTGCTGCCCCAAGTAAGCGACGGCCGCTTGCTGGCGGGCGCGCAAATGGATTGAGGCGAGCAATTCCTGCTCCTTGGCGGCTGCTCGCTTGCGATCGCTAATGTCACAGAACACCGACAGCACGGATTTTTCCGACAGCAATGTCAAATACCGCATCGATACACTTGCCCAAAACAGCGTGCCGTCAGCTTTTTGGAGGCGAACTTCTATCTCGCGGACTTGTCCGTTGCGGGCGAGCACATCCAGCAGTTCGTGGCGCTGTGCGGGGTTACTGTATAGTGTGGAGGCTTTTTTGCCGTCGATTTCAAATTCTTTGAACCCGAAAACCTGATGGCATAAATCGTTACTATAAAGAATTGTGCCATCAGCCAGACTGCTGATGATCGTAGGCATCGGCATCGAATTGGCGATCGTCAGCAATAATTCTTGAGTTGCTTGCAGCTCTTGGTAAAAGTCTGCCTTGGCAGCCGAGCCCTGACAATCTTCACAGTTTTCAGGGATAAAACTTTCCATTTTTTAATCGATCCATTTCTGCGGATAAATTTAAGCTTGTATTCAGTGAACAGTTGACAGTGGACAGTTGACAACCTCCCTCCTCGCCTAGAGAAGGGTTGAGGGCGACCTCTACCTGGAAGGAAGAGGATGGTCGTAATGAATAACCTTCTTTTAATTTCTAGCTAAAAGGGAGAGGCTTTAAACCAATTCTTTCTGGTAGCTAACGATTTGAGATGCTCGCGGGCGATCGACATTACCTCCGCCATATTAATTTTAACCAGAACAATGCAACTCAACGCCGGAAAACTTCTTGGCTGGAGTTTCAGCAGCGCTCCAGATACAGACAGATTTTGTCTTTAGTATGAAAATCTACTGTTTTTAAAGTTGCGTTAAGTTTTTATAAGAGCGGGTGCTTTGCCAAATATGTAGCGCCAGCGCCTAATCTAAAAAGTAATGTCACCTGCAAACAACTACCCAACACAATTTTGAGAGAGAACACAAATGCTTGAATCTTACCGCCGTAACGCTGCCGAACGGGCCGCACTGGGAATTCCACCGCTGCCGCTAGACGCCCAGCAAACCTCAGAACTCTGCGAATTGCTCAAAAATCCGCCACCTGGGGAAGAAGAAGCCTTAGTAGAATTATTGCGCGATCGCGTGCCCCCCGGCGTAGACAGCGCCGCCTACGTCAAAGCAGGTTTTCTGACCGGCATTGCCAAAGGCGAAATCCACAGCCCCCTAATTGCTCCCAAATGGGCAGTTTACCTGCTGGGGACAATGATGGGAGGTTACAACGTCCAATCTTTAATCGATTTACTCCATCCTACTGCCGAAACCGCCATCCCCGCCACCGCAGCCCGCGCCTTGAGCAAAACGCTGTTAGTATTTGACGCCTTCCACGACATTCTCGCCCTGTCGGATACCAATCCCTACGCCAAACAAGTCATAGATTCTTGGGCGGATGCCGAGTGGTTTACCGGCCGGCCCCAACTAGCCGAAGCCATTACCGTTACAGTCTTCAAAGTACCCGGAGAAACCAATACCGACGACTTGTCTCCGGCACCTCAAGCTACCACGCGGCCGGACATTCCCTTGCACGCTTTAGCAATGCTGGAAAGTAAGATGCCCCAAGCGCTGGAAACCATTGCCCAATTGAAGCAAAAAGGCCATCCCGTAGCCTACGTCGGCGATGTTGTCGGCACCGGTTCCTCGCGCAAATCAGCGATTAACTCAGTGCTGTGGCACATTGGCAATGATATTCCGTTTGTGCCAAACAAGCGCAGCGGCGGATATATTTTGGGAAGTGCGATCGCCCCGATTTTCTTCAATACTGCTGAAGATTCCGGCGCATTGCCGATCGAATGCGATGTCAGCAAAATGGAAACCGGAATGGTAATTACCATCCATCCCTACAAAGGAGAAATCGCCAACGAAGCCGGAGAAATCATCTCCACCTTCACTCTCAAACCCGACACAATCACAGACGAAGTTCGCGCCGGCGGCCGCATTCCCCTATTAATTGGACGCACCTTAACCGACAAAACCCGCGAAGCTTTAGGACTAGGAATTAGCCCGATTTTCACCCGTCCAACAATTCCCGCCGACACAGGTAAAGGCTTCACCTTAGCCCAAAAAATGGTAGGGAAAGCCTGCGGTTTAACAGGCGTGCGTCCCGGTACATCTTGCGAACCATTAATGACCACAGTCGGTTCCCAAGACACCACCGGGCCCATGACTCGCGACGAATTAAAAGAACTTGCTTGTTTGGGATTTAGCGCCGATTTGGTAATTCAAAGTTTCTGCCACACCGCCGCCTATCCAAAACCGGTTGATGTCAAAACTCACCACGAATTGCCCGATTTCATGGCACAGCGGGCGGGCATAGCTTTGCGTCCCGGAGACGGCATTATTCACTCTTGGCTCAACCGGATGTTATTGCCAGATACAGTAGGAACCGGCGGCGATTCTCACACACGTTTTCCTTTAGGAATCTCCTTTCCTGCGGGTTCGGGATTGGTGGCATTTGCTGCTGCCTTGGGCGTGATGCCTTTGGATATGCCGGAATCTGTTTTAGTGCGCTTCAAAGGAGAATTGCAGCCGGGAGTAACCCTGCGGGATGTGGTGAATGCAATTCCCTATGTAGCGATTCAAAAAGGTTTGCTGACAGTCTCAAAACAGAATAAGAAAAACGTCTTTTCGGGGCGGATCATGGAAATTGAAGGCTTGCCCGATTTGAAGGTCGAGCAGGCGTTTGAATTGACTGATGCCTCGGCCGAGCGTTCCTGCGCTGGATGCACGATTAAATTGAGTGTGGAGACTGTTTCTGAGTACATTCGCTCCAACGTCGCGCTGCTAAAAAACATGGTAGCGCGGGGCTATGAAGATGCGCGGACGATGATGCGCCGGGTGGCGAAGATGGAGGAATGGCTGGCTAATCCGGTGCTGCTAGAAGCTGATGCTGATGCGGAGTATGTTGAAATCATCGAGATCGATCTCAACGAGATTACTGAACCCATTGTGGCTGCACCGAATGACCCGGATAATGTTAAGTTGTTGAGTGAGGTTGCGGGCGATCGGGTTGACGAAGTATTTGTCGGTTCTTGCATGACAAATATCGGCCACTACCGCGCCACTGCAAAGGTGTTGGAAGGTGCAGGGGAAGTTAAAACTCGCCTGTGGATTTGTCCGCCAACTCGGATGGACGAACAACAACTAAAAGAAGAAGGTTATTACAGCATTTTTGGAGCGGCTGGAGCGCGGA
This sequence comes from Microcoleus sp. S36a_B3, assembly GCF_036700745.1. NCBI lineage: Bacteria > Bacillati > Cyanobacteriota > Cyanophyceae > Oscillatoriales > Microcoleaceae > Microcoleus > Microcoleus sp. S36a_B3. The sequence continues at coordinate 13,034 of NZ_JAUBPN010000005.1, forward strand.
CGGAAATGCCGGGATGCAGTCTTTGTATGGGCAATCAAGCGCGGGTAAAAGATGCCACAACGGTTTTTTCAACTTCGACTCGCAATTTCAACAACCGGATGGGCAAAGATGCACAAGTTTATCTCGGTTCGGCGGAATTGGCTGCTGTTTGTTCGCTGTTGGGTCGCATTCCCACAGTCCAAGAATACCAGGAAATTGTGGCCAAGAAAATCAATCCTTTTGCTGGCGATTTGTATCGATATTTGAATTTCGATCAAATTGCTGGTTTTGAGGATGAAGGGCGAGTGATTGCTGTGGAAGATATGCCGCGCATTGAGGATATTTTGGGGATTCCTGAAGGTGTGTTGAGCAAGTAGTTTCCTCGAAATTCAGTGAAATGGTTGTTTTGAACCGCAGATGAAAGCAGATGAAAGCAGATGAATTTTATCTGCATTCATCTGTGTACATCTGCTGACATCTGCGGTTCAAAAAAATCCCAGAATCTGGATGAATTATCCCCCGCCTCTTGTTTACAATATAAGTAGAATCGATCGACCCGCTGATTCATATAAATCCGAGAAAGGAGAAAAGTGATTGTGTCTGAACAAGCTTTAATCAGTGAAAGCCCAACGACAGCAGCTTCAGCGCCAGAAACTCGCATTGGCAACGAAATGGTAGAGTTTCTCAGTGTAATTCAGCAAACTCCGAGAGAATATTGGCCGAATTTGCTTAAAATGATGCGGTTATTTCTGGAAACGGTGACAGTAAAACCAGCCTTGTCCGAGCCTCCCCAGACATCTGAGAAAATAGACATTACTAAACTGTCGCTGGAGGAGCGGATACAAAGAAATCAAGGTGCAATTGAATTATTGCGATCGTGGGTAGAGGAGGGAGATGAACAGGAACAAACAGAAACCGCTGAATATCTCCGTAAAGTTTTAGATGAAGACCGCCTTTCTAATCGGCCATTATTCCCATGAGTAGAGTAATACTTTTAGATTCTGGGCCTTTGGAGATGGTAACAAACCCTAAAGCATCTTCTACTGAAGTTCAAGAGTGCAAAGTTTGGCTAAACTCTTTAATGCTCAGAGGCGAAATAATAATTTTGCCTGAGATTGCTGACTACGAAGTACGACGCGAATTGATCCGTGCAGGTAAGTCAGCAGGTATTCAACGACTTGATGAACTGAAATTACAACTGACATACCGTCCTTTGACTTCGGAGGTAATGCTTCTAGCTGCTCAGTTGTGGGCTGACGCGAGAAGGAGAGGAAGACCAACCGCAGAACCCAATGCACTTGACGGGGATGTGATTTTGGCGGCTCAAGCACTATTGGAGGCAAGTGAAGGCAATGAGGTGGTAATTGCTACAACAAATGTGGGGCATTTATCGCAATTTGTTGATGCTCGCGAATGGCTGCTAATTCAGTAATGTTTAAATCGATCGCACTTACCTTCTGATATACTTTCAACTATAGATATTTTTACATACACCGTTAGCGAGATCGACAGCATGGCGGAAACAGCCGACACAATCGAAAAAATGGACGATCGCACGCAAACCCGGTTTTGGGGTAAAGTTACAGTCATAGATGCGGGCGATCGTTACAAGATCAATCGCATCGAAGTCAAGCCGGGACACCACATCAGGACGCAAATGCACTATCACCGCAGCGAACACTGGGTTGTCGTCTCCGGTACCGCTAAAGTGATCTGCGATGACAAAGAGACGATTCTCATGCAGAAACAGTCAACCTACGTTCCCATGAATACTGCTCACCGCGTGGAAAACCCAGGCGTGATTCCTCTGGTGATGATTGAAATCCAAAATGGCGAATACCTTGGCGATGATGACATTATCCGTTTCGCCCAAGATGCTGACGAAGAAGATTGATCCGACATCAAAATATGAAGCAATCGCAGATGTCATATCAATTTCGGTTACACCGTCAGGTGATTGTTGATTGTTGACTGTTGACTGTTGACTGTTGACTGTTGACTCGATTTTATTATTCCTATGCAACCGGAAACGATGTCAGGGAAAAGCGCCGCGCACCGAACAATTACCCGCGCCGCGACAGGAAACGAGATAAATCCTACAATTATAACTGTAGGGGCCATTTCGGAAATGGCCCCTACAGGATGATATTAAGCTTGTTAAAAACGAGCATCTGATTTAGCAATTGGCGATCGTCCTACGGTAAAGCAGCATTTTTCAAATCTACATTTGCCATATTTGCATTCATTAAATTAGCACCGGTCAAGTCCGAACCGTTCAAATTAGCACCAGTCAAATTAGCACCGGTCAAATTTGCATCCCGCAAGTTAACTCCCAGTACGTCGATTCCCGACAAACTGCCACCTCTGAGGCTGACATTAGCTAAATTCGCTATGGACTGGCGAGCATTTTTCATATTTGCGCCAGCCAAATTTGCACTTTCTAAGTTAGCGCCCACTAAATTAGCATTGGTGAGGTTGGTATTTTTCAAGCTGGCAATTACTAAACCCGCCAGACTCAGGTTAGCCTTGGTTAAATCAGCGCCCTGCAAATTTACTCCGTGCATTCTAGCGGCAATTAAACTCGCACCTTGCAATTTAGCTTGTTGCAGATTGGCTTCGTTCAGTTTTGCTTCATTGAGATTAGCACCGTTCAAATTCGCTCCGCTCAAATTCGCTCCGCTCAAGTCGGCTCCGCTGAGATCCATACCAGCAAGCTGCGCTCCTGTCAAGTCACACTTGGTACATTCTTTAGTTTCTAATAGTTGCTTGACTTGCGATACGTTTTCTGCTTTGACTCCAGAAGCAAAACCCATTGCAATCAGTAGCGCTGTTGTTGTTAAAATTCCAAATTTCATATACTCACCCTCGGCGATATCTCTCTTTTAATAATATCCCACATATTTCTAGAGAGTTGGGTGATCGGTCTCTTCGATAAACTGTGACAATCATCACCCTATTATGCACACAACATGATACAATTATTGACGTTTCAATTCCTCAAAATCATTGTAAACAATTATTGCTTTTTCAGGAACCAAAAGGGAAAGGATTGCGTCGGTTCTAAACGGACACCGCTGATGCTGTTCTGAGCAAAAGTATAGTCCTTATCCTGCCAAAGAGGGATGAAAGGTACATCTCTACCTAGTATGTCCTGAATTTCGCCAAACAAAGCTTTCCGGGTTTGGGGGTTTAGTTCTTTGCGTTGCTTGTCGATAAGTTGATTTACTTGATCGCTATAATAAAACGAACCCTGACCCTGACTCGCACCCTTTTCGCACCCGGTGGTCGCCGAACCCGTGTCACAATCCAAAAACGGCTGAATGTAATTGTCAGCGTCAAAAAAATCGGCGTACCAATCCACCAAAACCGCAGGATAAATCCCCTTCTCTATATTTTGAAACAAAGTCGGAGATTCAACGCTGTTAATTTCTACCTGCATTATCCCATCCATTTTAAGCTTAGCTTGGGCCTCGATCGTACTCGCAACTAACGATCGCTTTGTGGAAGCAGAAGGATACCAAATTTGCAGAATAAAAGGATTGGCGGCCGAATATCCCGCTTTTGTTAACAATTCCTTGGCTTTGGCTGTGTTCGCATCGCCGTAAAGTTCTTTAAACACGGGCTTGTTAACGTCGAAGGTTGTGGGAATCAGACTGTACAGTGGCTGGGCTTGTCCCCGGAGTACGCGATCGTTAATCAGGGGGCGATCCATCACGGAGGCGATCGCCTGTCTCACTTCTAACTTGTCCAACGGTTTAGACTTAGTATTCAGCGTCATGTAACTAACCGTACTGCTTTCCCCCGCGATTTCCTGCCATTTCCCTTGTTTGGCTCCCTCGTTCAAGCTTTGAACTTGGTCTGCATCCAGAGACAAATAAGCCACATCGACTGCACCAGTCCGAAAACTATTGAACAAATTTGACGAACTAGAAAGCAGCAAAAGGTCAATTCCTTGATTAACTGGTTTTTCGCCCCAATACTTATCAAATGCGTCAAACTTGAGAGAATCGCTGCCGTACTTCGCCAGTTTGTAGCGTCCAGTTCCTACAAACGTATCCGGTTTAAATTTAGCATCCCCAATCTCGTAAGCTTTCGGAGAAATTGCACAAAGACCGGCAAATGTCAGGAGAGAAGGAAAAGCAGCAAAAGGCTTTTTGAGTTGAAAAGTTAATTCGTATTCGCCCGTCGCTTTCACCGATTCTACGGCATCGCTCAACAAGAAAGCCGGACGGCCGCCATTTTTGATAAACCGCTGCAAGGAAAACTCCATTGCTGCGGCGTTAAAAGGTGTGTCGTCGTGAAAAATAACTCCTTGACGCAAGGGGATTGTATATGTCAATCCGTCTTGGCTAACTTTTGGCATTGCTGTCGCTAAATGGGGGATTAACTCAGTAGTTCCCGACTTGTAAGTGTAGAGAGTATCGCCCAAATTTTGCAGCAGTTGCCCTGATATAATTTCATAAGCGTCCGCAGGGTCGATCGTCCGCAATTTCAAGGTTGTGCCAATAGTAACGCGGTTATTAGCATTTTCGCCGGTCGAATTAGGCGATCGATTTGCCCTCTGTCCGCAGCTTGCAGTTAACAAGCAGCACAGACAGAACAGAGCTATCGCTTTAATCACTGAAGGTTTTATAGATATTCTAGGCTGCTGCTTGTTGATTCTCATCGTCTTTTTTTGACACTCCAAATTACTCATTATATTATCACAACACTCCGGAGAGTTTCAGGGTTTACTCATGGGTGGGCTAGAAACTTGGTTTGTCGCAAAGCTTCTAGGTTTATTAACGAGCAATATAGTCGGAAACCGGATTTATGAGCAAGCCGAGTGCGATCGTCTCCCCTTGCGTTTTGAGTTGCTAGCCTGAAACTCTTGGTTTTTCATATCCGGCCTCGGCAAGGGTTGCCCTGATATCGATCGCCTTGAAACCGCCATTCTACGGTTGCTAATCAAAAACTGTCCGAAGTGTTGACTAATGACTTCCTTTAAATTCCCTTGAGGAGCGATCGCCAATCCCGACAGCGTTTCAGGTAAATGCGAGCTACCCGATCGCTCGGATTTGTCCGCAAACACTCTTCAAACAATTTTCCCGCTTCTCGGAACTCCTTGCGCTCGCACAATAACATCGCTTCAGTATATACAGGCAAATTTGCTAGCTTTGCCCCAAGAATTTCCGCAGGATCTGCATCAAACACCTCATAGACTATGACATATTGAGATTTTCCTTTAACCTGTACTTTATCCACAATCCGAATAGCATAATCAGCAGGATTTCGCAACCGTTCCAAAGTCTGCTGAGAAATTAACAGAGGTACGCCGTAATCTTTAGTCAATCCTTCAATCCGAGATGCCAAATTAACGGCATCGCTAATCACAGTGGTGTCCATTCGGCTTGCGCCGCCGACTGTCCCCAGTATCAAAGAACCCGAATTGATACCAATGCCAATTTGAATTGGGATGTAGCCGACACTTTGACGGTGTTGGTTGTAATCAGTCAAGGTTTGTAGCATCGCAATACCAGCTTTCACAGCATCATCAGCACAGTCACTAAATAAAGCCATAATTGCATCGCCGATGTATTTATCTATAAAGCCATTATTGCTAGTAATAGCCGGCTCCATCCGCGAGAGGTAAGCATTGATAAAATTGAAATTTTCTTGCGGTGTCATAGTTTCCGAAAGCGTCGTGAAGTCGCGGATGTCGCCAAATAACACCGACATTTCCTCCTGCACTTGGTCGCCTAAATTAACATCAAGAATACTTTCATATCCTAATAAATTTAAAAATTGATGCGGCACAAATCGCCCGTAGGCATCCGTTAAGTCTGATTCAACATCCAGGGATATCTCTAAATTTTGATTGAGGTCAAATAGTTTTTTAATCAATTCGTGACGGTCTGTCTCAGCTTGTTTGCGTTCCGTAATATCTTGAAAAATTGCGATCGCAAAAGCAACTTTACCAGCCTCGTCAAAAATTGGCGTTCCCCAACCTTCAATAGGAATTTTACGGTCTGGTTGATGAACTTCCATATCGTCAGCAGTCGAACTTTCACCCCTAAAAGCTCGAACGATCGGCAAATTATCGAAAGGGTAAATAGTATCAGTTCCCGCGATATAAATTTGATAAATATCTGACAAATTCTCAACTGCATTTAAGTGCAAAACTCCTTTACCGAGTAACTGCTGTCCGGCGTGATTGACGTAGTAAGGTTTTCCTTGAGAATCGAGCACGGCTACGCCTATTGGAATCGCTTCCAGAAATTGAGCCAGCTTAATTTCGCCTTCCCGCACCGCCTCCAATGCCCGATCGCGCAACTGGGTTTCAACCGTATCAGAATGTTGAGCCGTAGTTTCCAGCAAGATTTTCAGATCTGCTTTTTCCTCCTTCAAGTCTGCCACTTGCTGGCGCAATCTTTCTATCTCTAAAAGTAGCTGTTCTCTAGATGGTTGTTCTTCCAGCATAACCCGAGAATTTGCACCTCTACTAACAGAAAATTGCTCAACAGCCTGCATCATAAAAGTAACCGTGTGTCTATACTAATTCCAACTGCAAACCAGGCATCAGGCGTTGCAAATTATTCAACGATTTACCCTCCCAAGCTATGGGTTGAGAGCCTTGTACTGCCATTTGCACTAGAGCTTTTTTGCGCTGCTCGATTATAAACTTCGACAGCATATTTATGCCCGAACTGTTCAAAAATTCTAACTGCTGCAAATTGAGGGTAATTTTCGCCGGTTCGGAGTCTGGCACCTCGCCGAGCAACTGTGCTATCGGCGGGTACTCCCCAGGCCCGCTCAGCCTGAGAGAGCCAACAAAACTCACGGTTGCCGTTGCTGGATCGTAGCAGGTATGGTAATCTTGTGTCTGAATTTCCATTGTCGCGAAAAAGTCCCTTAGATATTAAGGTAAATTTTTGAGGATAGCTCAGCCGATTCATTAAAGGGATTGCGAGGGATTTTTTGTTCATAATCGATTTATTTCAACAATATCTTACTAAAAAAGTAGCGATCGCTACTAAAGTATTTTTGACTCCGCCCAACAACGGATACAGGCTGCCGCAGGACTGTGGAAAGTTCAAAATCTTAGACTTTTGTAACACTTTCGCACTCTTTGGTGATAAACCGCGTTTGACGGGTAAAAATATTGCATCCAGACCTTGAATCCCGATCAAAACGCGGTTTATGTGGCATTGATGCGTCTAGCACTGTTTGCTTAAACCTCCGGTAATTCATCTAAAATATAAAATATAAAATCTACAATCTCAAATATAAAATATAAAATCTACAATCTAAAAACGACGCTTCGATCGCACTTTAAGAATAAAATGCTACAATGAAAATAATTGGCTGAAGTTGTAATGCCTGCCCGTTCTGCGGAAACAGATTGTGCTGCATCGGTTTGAGAGCGCTGGCTCAGCTCGTCTCCCACAGTCTAAAACACCTTTAGTAGTTTTGGGACAATCGATAGTTATTTGTACTGAGATTCTCGACCACCATCAGATTCTTTTCAGAATATTTACTTAGGGCTAAATTTTTCTAGATACCCGCAGATTAAAAGTAAAAATTAATTAATAAGTCGGTAGTGCAATTTTCTTGAAACATCAGTATCGGCAGCGAGGATAAAATACTTGTGCCGCACCGGCCCTCAAGTTGGTTCTGCACAAAGCAATAAACGGCAGCAACAGCAGTATCTAAATAAACATTTCAGTTATGGACGCATCTAGACCCAAAAAACCCGATTTCTGACTACCGGTGCGTCCGGGACTGTATTTGCTTTTGAGCGATCGCTCTCGATCGCGCATCGTGTAAAGTGAGGCAGAAGACCCATGATCAAACGAATCTCCAAAAATAACTATCAAAAAAATAAAAACCGAACCCAAAAGCAACCGAATCCTTTGATATTGGCTGTCGTCCTGACAGGAATTATGGTTTGGGAAATTTATCCGCCGCTCGTACATAGCGCGGAGGCTAACGTGGTAGCTCTCAAAGATTCCCTCCCCCGGTGGGAAAGCCCAGAGCAGTCAACGGCGGTTTCTCAAAAAATTAGCTCTTCCCGATTAGCACTAAATAGTTTAATTTCCTCTCCCGACAATTTGGCAGAAAACGCGCGCCCCAATCCCCCCAAACAATTGCCGGCAACTGTAGCAGCAGCAGTTCGCCAAGACTTGTCGCGCCAAACTGGAATTGCTGCTGACAAGTTGAAAATAACTGAATCGAAACTGCAAAGTTGGCCGAATACTTGTTTGGGGCTGGCGAAGGCTGATGAAATTTGCGGTCAAATGATTGTGGAAGGTTGGCGGGTTGTAGTTTCTGACGGCGGCAAAACTTGGGTTTACCGCACCAATGCTAGGGGAAATATGTTGCGCTTGGAAAAGAAATAATATCAATTCCGGTTGCACTCATACATGACTGTTGACTGTTGACTAATAATTTCAATTTCCCAGTCTTCTTCCACCCGCTGGCCTAACGTTCGGCTAAGCTCAGTCGAGTCGCGGGTGTAAGCCAAGTACAGAGGCGGTTTCAACCGCTGTCTTATTTGGGAAGTTGATTTCTTTCGATGATGCCGCCGCCCAACAGCACGTCTCCGTCATACCAAACAGCGGCTTGTCCGGGGGTAATGCTCAACTGCGGTTCGTCAAAAATTATTTTGACTCTTGTACCGCAGGCTTTTTCGTCGGCTTGGGAGGTTTCTACAGGAATAATTGTAGCGGGGACGGGTTGCGATCGATAGCGAATCTGTACAGAAGCCCGAATCGGAGCAGTCGGTGCGGCTACAGAAACCCAATTTACTTTCTGGACATTGCATTCAGATTCTACTGCCAACTGGCGATCGCCCACAATTACCCGATTGCCAGCAGCATCGAGTTCAATCACGTACAGCGGTTGGGCCGCAGCAATGCCGAGGCCTTTCCGCTGGCCGATGGTGTAGTGGTGCACGCCGTCGTGCTGTCCGAGTACCCGGCCCGCCTTGTCAACAATGTCACCCCTATGCGGCGCGATGTACTTGTCCAGAAAAGCCCGCATCGAACCGTTGCTTTCCACCAAGCACAAATCTTGACTTTCCGGCTTGTCGGCAGTGCTCAAGCCAAATTCCGCCGCGATTCTGCGAGTTTCTGTCTTGGTAATTTCCCCCAAGGGAAACTCCGTACCGGCAAGTAAATCTTGTGTTAAATCGTACAAGAAATAAGACTGGTCTTTGCCAGGGTCGATCGCCCGTAGCAACTGATAGCGACCCGTAGCAGTATCATAGGTAATGCGAGCGTAGTGTCCCGTCGCAATCTTTTCAATTCCTAATTCTTCGTGAGCATACTTGAGCATCGGCCCAAACTTCACAGTTTTATTGCACTGCGAACAAGGCAAAGGCGTCACTCCTGCACTGTAACCGTCCACCAAATAATCGACAATACTTGCTTGAAAGACCTCGCGGCTGTCCACAATGTGGTGAGGAACGCCCAAATCTTCGCAAAGTTTAGCGGCATCGACCATTCCCTCAGAGCAGCACTGACCTTTGCCTTTCATCAGCCACAGCGTTAAACCCACCACTTCATAGCCCTGATGGTGTAAAATTGCGGCTGCTGCGGAACTATCGACCCCGCCGGAGAGGCCTACAACAATCTTGTTCATGATTCGGAGAGAATTTGCTATTTTACTGTTACTTTGTGCGATCGAGCTAATCGATTATACCACAAGTATACTACAAAATGGTACTGCTGCTGTTAGCTGAAATTTTAGCACTAATAAGTAAAGCCACCTAATTAAACGTAAAATACCGATCGCTCAAAGGCTTACTGCGTATCTCTTCCTTCTTCCCTCTTCTTCCCTCTTCCTTCTTCCCTCTTCCCTCTTCCTTCTTCCTTCTTCCGACAAACTTACATCCGTTACATCCGTTACATCCCGTACATTGCTCGTTGCCGAACTTTCTTCTTCCTTCTTCGTTCTTCCTTCTTCCCTCTTCCCTCTACTTATGACTATTCAAAAATTTGTTGTCACCGCCGACCAAATGCGGCAAATAGAAGCCAGAATATTTGCTGCTGGAATGCCAGTAGCAGCTTTAATGGAAAAAGTCGCCGGATTGATTGCTAAACGCATTCAACAGCTTTTGAAGGCAGAAGGAAGTTCGGCAACAAGCAATGTACGGGATTTAACGGATAGCAGGAAAAGGGGAGAAGGGAAAAAGATTGTTAATTCGAGGTTGCCAGCGATCGGCGTATTAGTTGGGCCAGGACATAACGGCGGCGATGCTTTGGTTGTGGCTCGCGAATTGCACTTTCAAGGATTTCCCGTAGTTATTTACTGCCCGTTTTCTAAGCTTAAAGAACTCACAAAAAGTCATGCTGATTATGCCCGTTATTTAAAAATTCCCTTTGTTGACAAAGTTGAATCGCTGAACAACTGCGATTTACTAATCGATGGTTTATTTGGGTTTGGATTGGAACGAGAAATTACTAATTTCACAGCCGCAGCTATTGAGCAAATAAATAATTTAAACATACCCATTTTTAGTATAGATATTCCCTCGGGAATTCATACAGATACCGGAGCAGTTTTGGGGACTGCAATCAGGGCAAAACATACATTGTGTTTGGGATTGTGGAAAATGGCTTTTCTGCAAGACCAAGCGTTAGAATATATCGGCAGTTGTGAATTAATTGATTTTGATATTCCCGTCGCAGATATTGCAGCAATATTGGGTGATTCGCCAGCAATCCAACGCATTGCCAAAACATTGGCGATCGAGCATTTGCCCTTGCCCCGATCGCCAATTTCGTACAAATACACCAACGGTCACTTGCTAATTATTGCAGGTTCCCGCCGCTACACCGGAGCCGCAATTTTGTCAGCGTTGGGAGCAAGAGCAAGCGGTGTCGGAATGCTGTCAATTGCTGTTCCTGAGTCGATTAAACCGATGTTGAGCAGTCATTTGCCAGAGGCTTTAGTTATCGGATGTCCTGAAACTTCAAGCGGTGCAATTAGCGAGTTGCCGGTAGCAATAGATTTGAGCAGTTACGATGCGATCGCCGCTGGGCCCGGTCTGACATTGGAAGCCGCGATCGCTGTAGAATCTCTACTGGATAGCGATCGACCTCTGGTTTTAGATGCCGACGGTTTAAATATCCTCGCTCAACTCGGCACAATCCCGATTTTGTCGGAACGCTCAGCACTGACAATTATCACGCCTCACCCGGGCGAATTCAAGCGTTTATTTCCCGATCTAGCAGCCTCCGCAGGGGACGATCGAATTGCCGCAAGTCAAGCAGCAGCTAAGCTTTGCGGTGCAGTCGTGTTGTTCAAAGGAGCCAAGGTTTGCATAAGTTGGAAGGATGAGGGCGATTCCCTGCGGGATAGCTACGCTTCACGTACCATCACCTACCTCAATCCCGAAAGCACCCCAGCCTTAGCTAGAGGGGGCAGCGGCGACGTTCTCACGGGCTTGTTAGGGGGACTGTTAGCAGGTGCGTTAGCGAAGCCCTCGAAGAGGATCGCCCGCAAATCCCCAGCTCAAGCAGTGGCAGCAACAGCAGTTTGGTGGCACGCTCAAGCCGCAATCATGGCAGCCAAAGAACGGACAGAATTAGGAGTAGATGCCTTTACATTGACACAGTATTTAATTCCTACATTGCGAGAATTTTATGAGCCAACAATCAACAGTATTTTCTAGGGCGCGCACCGCGCAAATCATACAGCTATACATGGAATATGCTGTATATTTGCTCCCTAATTAAGTAACTACACAAAATTAATTACATAAAGACTCCTTGCTAGGTAAGGCTTTCACGCGAAATCTCGTGTAATTAATTTTGCACGACTACTTATCCTGGATAGGAATGCTGTGCACCGGAAGGGCGATCGCAAATTCTGTTCCCATTCCCGGTAGTGAACAACATTCTAACGTTCCGCCGTGTTTTTGGGTGACTATATCGTGAGAAATTGGTAGTCCAAATCCGGTTCCTTTGCCTTCTGCTTTCGTTGTAAAGAATGGCGTAAACAATTTTTCTTTGATATTTTCTGGCATTCCAATTCCATTGTCAGCTATCCGAATGTTGACGGTAGAATTGATCTGTTTTTCGCTCAAGTTGGCAACAGAGGTCGAAATTGTAATCGTATTCGGGTTGCTCTCAATCTCTTTGTAGGTTTTACCAACATTAGATTCTTCCAGAGCATCGATCGCGTTGGCTAGCAAATTCATAAATACCTGATTCAGTTGTCCCGGATAGCATTCTATTTGAGGCAATTCCCCGTAATTTTTGATGATTTTAATGGTAGGGCGATCGCCAGATGCTTTCAACCGATGTGCTAAAATCATTAATGTGGTATCAATTCCTTCATGAAGATTGGCCGGTTTTTTCTCAATCCCATCGCTACGCGAATAATTTCGCAAAGATTGCATGATATCGCCAATACGATCCGTTCCCAATCTCATCGAGTCAATCATCTTCGGCAAATCTTCTACTAAATATTCTAATTCAATCGCTTCTATTTCATCTAAAACTTGTGGCCCTGGCTCGGGAAAGTTGTCTTGATAAATTTGGAGTAAATTTATTAAATCGCTAACATATTCTTTGGCATGATGCAAATTGCCAGAAATAAAGCTGACGGGATTGTTCACTTCGTGCGCCACTCCAGCCACGAGTTGTCCGAGTTGCGAGATTTTTTCTGTTTGAATTAATTGTGCTTGAGCTTGTTGCAATTGAACGAGTGTTGCTTCTAAATCTTCAGCTTTTTGTCTCAATTGATCTTCCGATGTTTGCAGAGCTTTTTCGGCGCGCTTGCGATCGCTAATATCCCGATTAATCGCCAAGCCGTGGGGTTTGCCACCGTATTCTAAAAAGTTTCCTTTTAGCTCAATATCGCACAGCGTACCGTCTTTTCTCCGTATGATAGCTTGACAGGTAAATTCTTCGCCTCGGCTGACAGTTTGTTGGAATTCGACGAATGAATGCACATACTCTGGAAGAATATAATCTGGCGGATTTAACTGCAAAAACTCTTGCTCAGAATAGCCAAATATTTGACTGAGTGCGGGGTTAGCTGCAATGACTTTACCAGTCTGCAAATCTATCAGCGAAAGTCCGTCTACTACTGCCTCAAATATGCTGCGGTACTCCTGTTCTTTTTGGATAAGTTCGACTTGGGACTGTTGCAGGCTTTCGAGAGATTCAGCCAACTCGCGGGATTTGTGTTGTTCCCTGGCGTAGATGCGGGCGTTTTCAATGGCGATCGCCGCTTGTGACGTTAACAGTTGCAACAGTTCCAGCCGATCGCGCGTAAATGCTCCTGTTGCCAGATTATTCTCTAAATACACAACGCCAATCAACTTGGTTTGATACAAAATAGGCGCGCATAAAATCGATTTTGGTTGGCAATTTTGAATGTAACTATCCGCTTGGTAAATTGTTTCTTGACTTGCATCGCTCAATACCAGTGGTTGCTGAGTTATCCCAACATACTTGACTAGAGAAATAGGAACATCTGAACTGTTTTCAAGCAGCATTGACTCCTGAAAGGTTGCTGAGTCATGCAGGTTAGTATCCGAGACTTCAACAAACAGTTGCCCGTCTCTTTCTAAAATAATACAGCCTTTCTGTGCGCCAGCATTTTCTAAGATGATTTGCAGCAGTTTTTTTAACAACTTTTCTAAAACAATTTCACTATAAATTGCCCCAGAGGATTTGATTACCGTTGCTAAATCCAAGAGATTAGCATGACTAGATGTACTCGTAGTTACAGTTGCACCGATCCGCGACTCGACAGTTTCAGGAAATAAATTCCCATAGTATTGTTCGAGTTGGCGGACTTTCGCTGTTGCGCCCCACTGGATGTAGCAAACTCTGGCATTGCTGAGATAATTTTTGACGAAAATCAGCCGATTTTGGGATAAATAAAATCGGGCAGCTAATTCATTAATCAGCGCTGCATCTTGAATGAAGCCGTTTTCTATTGCGAGGGCGATCGCACTATCGTAGCATTCTGCCGCCTCATACTTTTGTCCCGACAACCGCGCCGCTTCCGCCCGGATGGCTAAATATTTGTGCTGGTAATTTGCAGCGCAGTTTTTCGCAAACTCTCGAAGTTCTTCCAGGCAAATGTTAAGCTGTTCTAGGTATAGTTGGCGATCGCCCTCGCTGGCATTTGTACAAGCAGCAGCAAGGGCTATAGCCCGATGGAAGCAAAAAACTGGACTCAGAAAAACGCCGGCAGCACCTGCCAAAAATTTAACACCAATATTGGCATATTCTAATGCTCGATCGACCTCGCCAAACCAATTCGCCACGGTTAGTCTGTAGAGATAAACCATAAAAGAAGTCATCAAATCTGCAGAGGCTTCAGCAAATTCTAATAGCGACTCTTCGTCGATGAAAGTTAGGGGGTTTTCTACACTCTCGGCAGCACGAGTAAGCCGAGCAATTGCCGATTTATTGAGCATAAAAAATGCTAGCATATTGCGGTCAATTTTTTGCAAAATCGGTAAAAATTCCTCAATAACTGCGGTGGTTTTTTGCAGCGATTCATTGCCGTAAAAGCTGAACCAAAGACAATTAATCGCAGCATATCCCGACCACTGATAAGCACCTGTCTCTAAACCGCTATTAAAAGCTTTGAGGATAAAAACCTTGGACTCATCAATATGTTTGATGTAGTGCAAACAAGCCCCCCACAGCAAGAAAATATAAGCACTTAACTCTTTAGTATCCCAGCGTTCGTAGAGAGTTAAACCCAGTTCTCCTGCTGCCAAACCAGCCTCAATTTCGCCATATTTAACAATCAAAGTAAAGGCATACACAATGTAGCCAAAGGCGGAAATCCGGCAATTTCCGTGTTCGATTGTCGCCTGCACCAACTTGATCGCACACAAAAATTGAGCGTTGGGACTGGTAAAGTAAGCAATGGGGTAAAGTTCTTTCAAAATCCGGTGGGCGGCGAGTTGCAGCGGATCGGTGAGTGTCGGTAAATCGGCTAAATCTACGATGGATTCCCCAATCATCTCCTTCGTCTTCGCCAACTCCCGCAGCAAATACCCATCATCCGGGTACGCTTCAAACTCAATTCCCAACAATTGCAGCGTTTCGATACCTAACTGATAAGCAGCAGGTAAATCATTTTTCATCCGCAGACAAGTCATTTTCAACTCATTAATCCGACACCGTTCTAAAAATGTCTGAGTTTGAGGCAAAATGAAGTCTAGAATTGCCAAAGCTTCGTCATTTTTCCCATTCAAATATTCAGATTCGCCCAATTCAAAATACAGCGCCAAAGTTAACACATAATTATCTTCCCAGCTTTGGGCCGGCAAACAGTTGCAGCCCGACTGGAAAAAACTCAGCGCCGTTTCAAACGCAGAAGCAGCTTTCGCAGTTTTGCCAGCCTGCCAATTTAACTCAGCTAATTCATACTTTTCGCTCAACTCGCAAATCAACCCGCCAGCAAAATTCAAATGATTGACAATATCAAAAATTCGTTCTTGCCGTTGGGCTGCGGTACTTCTGTGCAACAACAAACGCCCGATCGCCAAATGAACAGGTTCTTTCTGTACGTCAGGAATCATAGCATAAGCAGCTTGTTGAACGCGATCGTGCATAAATTTGTAGCACACATCTCCAGCCGCTATCCCCAACTTTTCCAACTCTTCCGGCTCAAATACTTGCGGAATTCGATAGCTATTACCTACAGGTAAAATCAAGCCCATCTGCAACGCTTCCCACAAATCCTGCGCTGTTTGAGTCCAAATTTGTCCGCTAGCAACCGACAGCACATCCAAACTAAACTGATTATCTATACAAGCAGCCAATTGCAAAATTCGCTGGGTTGCAGTTGACAAAGTTTGAATTTTGTTTACCATCAAATCAACAATGTTTTCCGAAATATCCTGCCCTTCAATATATTTAATGTCCCACTGCCACTGGGCAGCCTGCGGGTCAAATCTCAACCAGCCTTTTTGATACAAATATTTCACCAATTGTTTGAAGAAAAATGGATTTCCGTCAGTTTTTTGCACGAGGAAATTCGCCAGCGGACTCGCTGTTTCAGCAGCACATCTCAAAGTTTCAGCAATTAGTTGAATTGCGCTGTCAATTGCTAGCGGTTCTAAAGTAATAGCTGTTATCGGAATGCCTGCAGATCGAATTGCCTCATTTGCTAGCATAAATGGATGCGTCGAACCGACTTCGTTATCCCGATAAGCAACAATTACTAGCAAGTAAGGAATTTTTGCGAGGCCATTTTGTTGATATAAATTGACTGTTGCAGCATCTATCCACTGGCAGTCGTCGAGAAACATTACTAAGGGATGTTCGGCGGTGGCAATTGCTTGAAGTAACTGCTGCATCACTCGGTTGAAGCGGTTTTGAGATTCGATCGCCCCGAGTTGTGGTACGTCTGGTTGCGGGCCTAAAATTAACTTTAATTCGGGGATGGCTTCGATCGCAATTCGAGCATTCGCATCCAAAACTTGCAGCAGTTTTTCTCGCCACAATTTAATCTTTGCTTGGCTTTCAGTCAAAATCTGCTGCACCAAATTCCGCAGGGCTTGATTGAAACAAGCATAGGGAACATTGCGCTTGAATTGGTCAAATTTGCCCGAAACCAAGTATCCGCGCTGCCTGGTTAAATTACGCAGAATTTCGTGAACTAATGCTGATTTGCCAATCCCGGAATAGCCACCTACCAAGACAATTTCACCGCTGCCTTTGCTGGCGCGATCGAAGGCTTGCAATAATTGTGCTATTTTTTTTTCTCGCCCGTAAAGTTTTTGCGGAATTAACAACTGACTCATGGCATCTAGTTGTCCGGGAATAAAATTAGAAATTTTCCCTGACTCCTCGACTTGATTTTGGCAGCGTTCTAAATCTGCTAACAATCCGGTTGCTGTTTGATACCTGTCTTCGGCATTTTTTGCCATCAGTTTTTCCGCAATTTGGGTCAAAACTGGGGGAATTTGCGGATTTAATTGTTGAAGGGGAATTGGTTGTTTGGCAATGTGACAGTGGACTAATTCCAGCGGATCTTTGCTGTCAAATGGCAATTTTCCTGTCAGCAATTCGTAAAAGGTGACACCTAGAGAGTAGAAGTCGCTGCGGTAGTCTACAGCGCGATTCATCCGCCCGGTTTGTTCCGGCGACATATAGGCGAGGGTTCCTTCTAGGCGATCGGGATTTTTTAAGTGCGGGGTTTCTTTATTTAACCGCGAAGCAATGCTGAAATCTGCAAGTTTTACTTGCATTGTTTCGGGGTTAATTATAATATTAGCTGGCTTGATGTCTTTATGAATAATTTGATTTTGATGCAGGAATACTAAAGCTTTTGCTAATTGGATGGTGATGTTTAAGAATTGGGCGATCGGCAATTGGTAAGGTGCCGTTGCTGCTGCGGTAACATTTGTGCTGCTGGCTGCATTCTGGGCCCTTGCTATCCACTGTTCGAGGGAGATGCCTCCAAAATCTTCTAAGACTAATACCAAGCAATTCGGGTGAGTTTCTAGGCGATCGACTTTGACGGTATACTGGCAATCGAGATCCGCGGCGATCTGATATTCGTGTTTTAAGCGAGTTATTTGTTCTAGGGTAGGATATTCTGTATTTAAAACTTTGAGGATGGCAGGCTGTCCGTTTATCAGCGACACCGCCCGATAAATAACCGTGTTAGTTCCTTGATGGATAAGTTCTTGCAAGTCATAGTCAGAAATCCTTAAAGCTGGCAGCATAATTTTTGATTCCTGTCAGTATATTGGTTTCTAATTCTAGAGTGCACCATGCTGAATACAAAAAACAGAGACAAATTACCGAGATAAAAAGATTAAAAGACTACCTATTTAAACCAGGTTTATACAAACAAAATCCTGCGATAGCGGGTTGAAAAAGACTGGACGGTTGAAATTCCATTATTTTTGCGAACCTGCAGGCAAGTGCACGCAATTTTGACTGCTGGCGCGGTTTCAACCGCCGATGGTTTCGTCGATCTAGCCTTTGATGAAATCTTCTAATTTCTGAGCCATCTTCTCTACAATTCCCTCGGAATTATCTGCCGCTGATGCTTCGGCTTCAATACGTTTCACCGCATCCTCTGGAAGATTCAGCAACTGCACTAATTTTTGATAAGCGGCAGCTTCTTCTGCGTTAATTTTTGGTTCGTCGGGAGTGCGAGAACTAGAAGCAATGACTTGATAGCCTAGTTGCAAAACTAATTCCTTTTCTGCTTGAGTTTCTAGTTGAAAAATCAACTCGTCAAGGGGGATATTTTGCATGATATAATCCCGGAGTTCCTGTTGCATTGGTTCTCGGTCGGCATCCGTAGCAAACAAACTGCAAAAGCGATCGAGCATTAAATTAACTTCTGCTGTGGCGAGTTCGCCGTCAGCCCAGGCCATTGAAGCAACTATTCTCAGCAGGTTCATTTGGCGGGGCGTAATTGATGGAGGTGGTGGGGTTTGCATAATTTAAATTGGTAATTTGTTATTAGTTAGTTGTTATTTGTTAGTTGTTATTTGTTATTAGCTAATGGCAACGCCCAACTGCCAACTGCCAACTGCTAACTGCCAACTGCCAAATAACAACTGACTACTAACTATGATGTCACAATTTTGATAGAGGAACTCCCAGCCATCCAGTAAAGTTTTGTTTCTGAATAGCAGTGGGCTTTTCCACCGGTACGATCGAGTAACGACCGGGGCGCGGCCGGGCGAGAGTAACAGAACAAGTCCGCAGTTCGTCTTGGTGAAACACTGTCACCTCTAAGGTGTCACCAGGCTGGTAATCTTTTAGCCTTTCGCCCGCTTGTTCTGCGTTTGCTACCCGAAAACCTGCGATCGCCAGTAACTCGTCCCCAGCGTCAATTCCGGCCAACTGCGCCGGAGATTCTGCTTCGACAAATTTAATCATTTCCCGCCCGTTTTCCGATCCCAGCGTCCAACCGGTGCGAGGAATTTGGTTGGTTTCATCTACCGAAATTTGCAGCCCGAAAGGTTCGAGATATTTGTTGTAAGGCAGCTCTTCTGTGCCGTCTACATACCGCGCAAAAAAGTCGCTCAAATCCATATCGGCGACGGACTCGATCGCCCTTTGCAACTGTTCGGGAGTAAAGCCGATTTCTGTCGGTCGCGCATCAGAATTTAACCGTCCGTTTGATGTTATCTGCCCCGGCTTTGCCTCTGTTGGCGGCTTCAGGTCAAAATCTTCATTTTCAGCAGAACCACCCTTACCAAACTGCTGCCACATCAAACGCATCACATCATCGAGCGATCGGGCGTTACCGTGCTTGGCTCGAATCAACAAATCGAGCAAAAACGAAACAAGTTCCCCTTTCAAATAATAGGAAATCTGCGAATTGTCGCTGTTAGCATCTCTGCGATAAAGTTTAATCCAAGCATCCCAGCTCGATTCGCTTGCCGGCTGCACCTTCCGCCCCGGAGTCGTCTCCAAGCGAGTAATTTCCTTCGATAAATTTTGGAAAAAACCTTTCACATTGTAGAGACCAGAACGAAAAGGAATCACCAAATCGTAATAACTGGTCGTGCCTTCAGAAAACCATAAAGAAGGAGTATAATTTTCTTGTTCATAGTCAAATACTTCGAGAGCTTTCGGTCTAATTCGCTTGACATTCCAGAGGTGAAAAAACTCGTGAGCCACCAATTGAATAAAGCGTTCGTACTTTTCCTTAGCCCGAAAACCAAAACGCGGATAGTTGAGAGTGCAGCTTTCCTTGTGTTCCAAGCCACCAAAACCGGAGCCGGACAAATGCAGCAAAAACACATACCGTTCGTAAGGCAAACCGCCGAACATTTCGGCCTCAACTTCAATGACTTTCTTGATATCTTTAATCGCCCGATCCAATTCTAAATTGCCTTTCCCCCAAACCACTAGCTGGTGGGGTTTTTCCATCACTTCAAAATCGTAAGCTTCGTGACAGCCAATCTCAAAAGGACTGTCGGCCAGGGTATCAAAATCGGCAGCAGCAAAAGTCATATCCTGGCCGGAAACAGGAGGCAAAGTAGTCACTGTGCGCCATTGGGGCTGCGGCGGTACAGCGGTCACGATGTAGGAGTTGCGCTCAAAACCGGGCAAGAAAAAGCACAAAGCTGCTGGATTGAAATAACCGTGAGTCGAGTCTAAATGATTGGTTCGCACTGTCAGTTCGTTGGCAAAAATCCGGTAGCAAACCGTGACATCTGAAACTGAATTTGTCTCGATTTGCCAATGATTTTTGCTTTGCTTGCGCCAAGGTAAATTTCGTGAAGCAGAGCTATCCCGTAGGGAATCGCCCGTTAGCGAAGACTCCGAAGAGGAGCGCGCTCGAAAATCTTGCAGGTGGCGGGCGTACTCTCGAATCAAGTAAGAACCGGGAGTCCAGACAGGCATTTTTAAATCCAGCACCGGCTGCGACCAACCTTGCACGCGCAAAGTCACTTCAAACAGGTGGGATTCGGGATTGGGCATCGCCACCCAATATTGAATTGTCGGTGCTGTTCGCTGCGCGATCGAGTTGCCGGCAGCGGAGGAGATATCCAAAGAAGTAACATCAGTCATTGACTTGCCAAATTAATCAAGTGCTTGAGGTTGATCAAATGGATAGTTTGGCGCTCTGGATCGACTTTGAGCCAGCCTTTACTATCGAGTTTTTCCATAATTTTGCTGGTTTCATCTAAGGTGATATCTGTCACATCAGCTAAGTCTTGATAGGGGATGTTAAAGATATCTTTGCCTTCAGCAGTTTTTTGACCGTAGTTTTCTGCCAGCTCGACTATAGTATTTGCTAGTTTAACCGCTGGTTGGCGGTTGCGGAGTTGAGAGCGCAGATTGGTTTGGCGGAGCCGCCGCACCATCAATTGCAGCATCCGGTGGTGCAGTTGCGGATCTTTAAACAGGGTTTGGATAAATCGCTGGGCCGTGACGCTGATCAGCCGCACGGGCGATAGAGCAAGTACGTCATTCGATCGCGGAGATTCGTCAAGAATCGCCATTTCGCCGAAGAAAGCACCCCGTCCTAAAATAGCCATCGATACAGCTCGATCGTTTGAGAGTCGCCGGACTTTTACCCAGCCGGACACGACAAAGTAAATAGCGTTGCCCCAAGAATCCTCCATGACTACAGCTCGGCCTGGGGGATACTCATGTTTGACGGCATTGGATAGCAGCCCTCCCAAGGTTTCTGGGTTAGCACCCTTAAATAGGGGGAACAGCTCACTGAAAGCTTCTGTCTTCATGCAAACTCGCGGGAGGTGGGAAATATGATTGAGCCACAGCGAACAGCTAGGGAACGATCGCTGTTAGAGAAAACCAACAATTTGTTGCTGCTACGATAAGATTGACACAAAGTGAACGAGACCGACATCTCAGACACAGTGAAACTTGCTTCTGGCAGCTTATCTAATTGATGATAAGGGTACAGAGGCGCGCTTCACTTAAAATTGGCAGATTCTTTAATTTTAAACGGGTTTACAAAAGTGTCAGTGCCTTTTGAACTTTGCCCAACAGAGATTCTATGTAGTCCGGCCAGCCGATCGCGATCGACTGTGTGTGAGCCAGGGACTCAGGATCGATCGCGTCTTTAGTCCACCTCAGCGGTTGACCTTGCAAGTCGCAACAAACCAATCCGGCGGCTTTTGCTAGAGCCAGGGGGCCGGCGGTATCCCACACTTTAACTCTGCCGTTGAAATACAGGTACAAACCGGCTCGACCTTGTATGACTTCCATCACTTTTAAGCCAAAACTGCCGAGGGAGTAAAATTCGGCTCCGGGGATGCTTTGGGCGATCGCCCCGCCGTAGTTTTTTTGGTCTTTGTCTCCGAGAATAATTTTACAGTTTTCCGCTGTCGGAGCCTCCGGCTTGCAGGGGGCGATCGGCTGTGCCGCTTCGACTCCGACACTTTGGAACAATCCCCAATCTTTGCCCCCAAAATACATTTTGTCAAAAGCCGGGGCATAGATCCAACCGGCGACTGGTTCTGCCTCAACCAGCAGCCCCACCATCACGGCGTAGTGCTGTTTTCCCTGAATAAATCCCTCCGTCCCGTCGATCGGATCGATGCACCACAGCCGCGAGTAATTGGCCGAGTAAGCTGCTCTGGAGGCGATGTTTTCCTCTGCGATCGTGCCGTCTTCGGGAAACAAAGCGTTAAATGCTGCCGATAATTGTCCGTCTAAGTAGCGATCGATACTCGTCACGTAGTCGTCCGGGCCTTTCTGGCACACTTCAAAAGGTTGCGCCGCCAGCTTGTAAGCTTCCTGACCGCACTGGCGCATGGTGTAGCGAATTTTTTGGTCTTGTTCTGGAGAAATATACATGAGGTTTAAAATAAATGTTTTAGCTAACTTTCAGGATAAAATCTTAGTTCATTTGAATCGATCGATCGACCTCTGTCATTCGATTTTAGATTTTAGATTTTAGATTTTGGATTGATTCCACGGATAAATTCGGGAGCTTGAGGATTTGAGATTTTAGATACTCCCGATTGATTCGAGGGATTGATTCCACGGATCGAGTACGTGGCGGGTACCACCTTTGAAATTCGCTTGTCACTGTTTTTGACTCGTACAGGATTTGATCGCGGGTGTCCTTGCAACCCCGTTTGCGAGGGCGATCGGGCAGTTGCTGTACCAGCCCCAGACAGGATTCTCCTCGCAATCTCCTAGGATAGAATCTTCTGAGGTTAAGTTAATTCCTGCCAGCACCAGCATTATAAGGAGAATATTTTGAAATATCATTGGGCGTTAGGGCGCAAAATAGACCTCGATGGCATTGAGCTCTATCCCAACTCCGAAAATGCCCCAGACACGTCCTGCGGGCTCTGAGAGACCGCTTAAATGCCACAGTCCACGCTGCCGACGGCGAAGCGATATCCTCCCTCGACAAACTGCGATCGAAAATTTCTTCTAAACCCGAACATTGGGCCGCCGCGCGCAAATTATCCGAGCAAGTCAGCAGCGGCGACGTGATATTTTGTACGGGCGAGGACATTGGCATTCCAGTGGTGGTGCTGTGCGGCGCTAAACCAGATCGCCCCAAAATTGTTGTATATTTCCACAATATCGATCGGCTGCGCGGCCGAGTCGCCCTAAAACTCTTCGGTTTAGCCGACAAAATTGATTTGTTCGCCGCCTGCGCCAGCCCTCAAACAAACGGGGACTTGCATACGCGCTGGGATTGCGGACTCAACTGCACTACGAACCAATTTTATATCGGTAAATCGATCGGACATGATATCAAACCCTAGCGTCCTTGTAGCGCAACACAAATCATGTCACCGGGCGCGCAATCCCCACCATAAATCTGACACGCCAATCATCAGTAAGGTCGCGTTGCACACCATACAATTGTTTAACAAACCCGCACCAAACTATTAAGATTCCCGTCCGCTAACCCACTTGTCCCGCCATTTCACAGTGCCCTCGCTAGCCAAAACCCAGCGGCGACAAACCAGATTTTCTCGCAGCGGCGACTCTCCTTCCCGCAGCAAAATATACTTGTAAGTAATCAACTTCCCCGCACTTTCATCAAACGGAATCTCCCCAAACCAAGTATTAGTATTAATGTATTCCAGCGGGTAAGCTTTGCTAATATCCCAATTCCCCAATTCAGGACAATCTCCTATCACCGCCACCTTTTCCCCAGGCTGAGTTTCAACGCTGTTAAGCTGCGCCCGCACAATGGTTTTTGCCTTAATCCGCTCTCCCACATGACTGAAAATAATTACTTCCCGCGCACCCAACTCTAAATCCTGCAACATCCCATCTTTCACTTCAAACTTGCGGCGCGACAAAACATCCGTATGTTCTCCATCAGGCAATTCAGTATCAACAGATTCGAGGGTGACAGAATCACCTCGATTCATCGCTACAAATACTAATGAATCCCGATAGCGCCGCACGTAACAATAGACATCAGGAGTTAAATATTTTTGCCACTGACTGCCCATCGAAATAGCAGGATTCAACCGCCGCAATCCTGACAGCAACCTCATGTCTCGGTAAATCGGCGAATCAGTATCCCACTTGTCCATCATCGGGCGGTTGTAAGGATCGTTGCCACCATTTGTATCGTCGTGCAGGTACTGTTCTGTACCGTAATAAATGCAGGGAATCCCGCGAGTTGTCATAATTAAATTAACAGCCAACTTCAGCATTTCTGGATCGGGATTCAGCGATTGAAACCGGGGCATATCGTGGTTGTCAATAAAAGTAATCAACTCAGTAGCCCCGTAGTAGCGGCTATCTAAATCGAGCACATCTTGGATTAAATGAAATCCACTTTCAGCACCCTGGGCCAGCGCCTCCCGAATTGCCACGCACAAACCGAAATCTAAAATACTCATTCCCGACTCGTTAGCAAATTCGATAGATAAATCGTTTCTCGGATCGCTATAAATCCACTCGCCAAAGATGAAAACATCCGGTCTGTGCGTTGTAATATCAGCGTTAAATTCCTGCCAAAACCAGATCGGCATATGCTTAACAGTATCGACTCGCAGAGCATCAACACCCCGATCTATCCATTGTTTGATTGCTGATTTGATATAGTTGCGGTATTCGGGATTGTTTTCATTAAAAGTAGCTAAACCGGAAAGTTCGCAGTTTTGTACTTGCCATTCATCTTCCCAATTTTTGACTTCGCCGTAGTGGTGATACCAGTTATTTTTATCATTATTAAAATCAGCTATTTTTACACCATCGTCGTAAAGTTCGCCTTTTTTTCCGCTAAAATCTGGGTTGCTGTGGTTGCAGACAATATCCAGTATAAACTTCATTTTGCGCTTGTGCAATTCAGCAATTAACTTATCAAATAGGGTATCCTGATTTTCTTGAGTTTGGTTGAGAGATGGATTTTCATCTTTACCAATAAACCGGGGATTAAGGCGTTTAAAATCTTTAATCCAGTAGCCGTGAATCGCCGCTTGTTCGATAAATAATGCTTCTACTTGCTCAAATAAAGGAGTCAACCACAGTGCGGTAACACCCATGTCTTTTAAGTAATCGAGTTTGTCGATAATTCCCTGCAAATCGCCGCCCCAATATTTTCCCCAGTCTTTACCTTCGGGATCGTACAGTTCGGGATTTGGGCCTTCGTTATTTTCTGGATCGCCGTCATGAAAGCGATCGACTACAATGAAATAAATTGTTTCTTGGCGAAATTCAATGTCTCTGGTGTAGAGGAATTCTAAATCGAGTTCGCTTTCTGGTTGAACTTCTGCTACCAGAGACTCAATTTTTTCTTCGGGTTTGGTGGTTTCGTATTGAGAGGAAGTTTGAGTTGGAGTGACTGGTGTCATGAGAGATATTTTTTGATTTAGTAAGATTGGTCAGTTATTCGGAGCTAGAGTCGGATATAGCCTTCTCATCTGACTAACTTTTACTGCATCATACGGAATTTACTGGTTGAATAAAATCTGTCTAAAGACAGATGGTGGAGTCGTCTATAGGTTTGTATTGAGGACTTCAGTCCTCAAAGTTTGATGGTAGTTGTGCAATTCCCTGGCCGATAGCTGCGCTTCACGGACTTTTCCCCTTTTTTTATCCCTTCCGCAAATTTTGGATATCTTCTTTTTTGAGATTTTTGTGGGGTGGGCCGAATATCTCGCCTCTATATTCGATTTAAATGCCGATCGACTTTTTCAACAAACTCCACCAAATGCTTGACAAATTTGGTTTAAATTTTGGTGCGTTCGACATCATTCGCGACGAGGACGACACGGTTTATTTGATCGAACTCAATCCTAACGGACAGTGGTAATGGAGCGAAATTCTCGCGGAAATGCCGAGGGTTCGCGCCACGGTCGAACTCATTGAAAATTTGGCGCTGCAATATCAACAGTATTGCTGAATTCGATCGCGAATTCTACATTTTATTGAGATTGCTTTCTCGCAACTATCGGGAATCAACGAACTACAGCCACTTCCTCAACTTCCACTTCAGAATGCTCCACCCGAAACACATTTGCATTCAGATTAGCGACAATTTGCTTCCCCTGCTGCGTCAGTTCCAAATAGCCGATCGCATCTTTGACATACCTATACACAACATTCCAATAAAACTTAGGATACCCGTCCCGCAAATCCCCCGGATTGCGATATCCCAACACCTGATTTTGACCAGTCTCCTCAAACTCGTAAAACAGCGCAGCAACCTTTTGCAAATATCGCGGATCGCTCAACTGACCGATTAAATCCGCCGCCCGCAGCAAACCCGGATAATTCGCAGTATTTTGATGATCTTCCCCTGCTGGAACCGGGAAACGAGTTAACTCAATATTCCGCTTAACTTCCTCGGCATCAATCAGTCTGTGACCTCCAAAACGCTCTTCAATAAACATTTTTGCGCGATCGACATGATAAGGGGTCAAACTCGCATCCGTCGCCCCCCGAGGTAGTGTTAATTTAAAGTCGCCTATGCCCGTCGCATAAAGTCCCATATCTGTTCTATCTTGCTGGCAAACGCCCTTGACGTATCCGATATCGTGGCACAGCAAAGCAATGTGGAAATGCAGCCAATATTCGCAGCAAACACCACCCTCACGGATGTGCTTGCCTCGCAAAATTTCTTGTCCTACCAATGTCACTAAAATAGTATGTTCTACATTGTGGTAAAGAGCATCGCTATTCGCAATATTTTGTAAAGCCATATCGGCTACCCAACCAATAATCTCGCCATAGTCAGATTTAAACCCGCCGTAGGTGTGGCGGTAGCCTTCAATTAGCCGATTTACAAAAGTATTAATCAGCAGTTCAGTTGCGTTAAACATATTCACTTGCTTGAGCAAAATAGCTTGTTAAATTATTTCTTTACTTATTTTTTTTGATGCTACCGTTTGATATTTTAGTATTTGTCAAAATTAATGCTACACAATAATTTTTGTTTTCCACCCTGTGTATCAGGTGCGCGGCACCCTCGAAACAGCCGATCGCATTTCAAGATTTTTTGAGCGGGTGACGCACCCTAGAACTAATGTGGCATAATTAAGAATTTGTCTGATTTTTTACTTATTTGCCACGATGAATGCCCGCTCCTATCTAGAGGCATTCACTCATATTATCAAATATAATGAGTTAAATTTGGAATCTCGCAACTAGCAGAGCGATGCACCCAGTAAACAATCGATCTCGACGGGCGATCGAGGTATAACACCCCTCAATCAGCAGTACCGCGTTACATCTTCCCCGCATACGTCAGCCAAAAACGAGAGAGAGCGAAAACGCAACCCCACTAATTCTTCATATACCGGATTGAGTTTGCACATCGGGGGTATGTGGAAAAGATGGTGTCCCCATAGCTTGATATCTCTCTCAAAAGGACACTGTGAGGGTATAAGTTGGCACAACCACCGAGCTACTTGCCGATCGCCCACTGCAATGCCATCCAGCCACCGTCGCGCTGGTTGGACGAGAAACTTGCCAAAACTTAAGTATTGACACCGATTTTTAGGAAAAATACTTGTAGTCGAATTCATGATTGACCTCAGTAGTTATTACCAACAAAAAGCTCTGAATCACTCTTCTCAATCATCAATCAAACCCGCCGTTACGACAGTGACGTGAATAAGTTTTTCGTGTGATACCAAACGCCCTAAAATGTGATATATTAAGTTCATAGTCGTGATTGTAAGTCCGCAAAAATGTGAGACAGATCACTGGGTGCACTCTTTAGGCCGTGTAGCATCACATAGAGCAAAAAAATTATGATATTTTCTAACTCCCTGCATCTGCCTTACCCTACTACTTGCCTGCGAAACATTACCTGCTCAATTTACTAACAGAAGGTTTCAGGCAATGATTCAACAAAATGATAAAAATGCCGACCTTTTTCAACGCCCCCACACAAATACCGTGCTGGAAAAACTCCCTGTAGAAGTTAAAGCTTGGGCCGAAAGTTTACCTTGGAACCAGCGGCGCTACGTTTTGTCCCTTTCCTACATCTTGTGCGCCACTACTCCAGACTTGCAAGCAGAATTTTTAGATGACTATACAGCCGACGGCTTAGTCTCAAAAATGTTTGAAGATGTCGATACTCTCCACCGAGTCAAAGAGTATTTAATCAGATTCCAAGTCAAAAAAGAATTGAACGAATCTGATTTGAGAAGCTACATAAAACAATTTTACATCCACTCAGCTCAACAAGCGCGCCGAGAAACCGATCAATATTTAGAATCCGCGCTCCGCTTTGTCTTGAGCACAGAAGAACGCAATAATGTTTTTAACTACATTTTGGGTTTTGAGTTTATTAAAATTGTGTTTCAAATGAGTTGGTTGCAACATGAAAGATTAGCCAGACTGCAAAAAAGTCAGTCGCAGTTTATTGAAAGTTACATCAAGCCGATTCAACACGCCCACAGAATTAATGGCATAATTGTACCGAAAGATGAGAGAATATTTTTTGCCAGACGCACATATTACGTTCAACAGCCCAACATTTCTTACAGAAAACTCATTGAGTTAGTCATGGCCAGTTTTACTACAGAAATGGTGACTCAATGCGGATTTTCGATCAGCCGCCACTCTCAAGCTTTCCAGTTTGACTGCGACTACATTTACGATCCAGAACCGGAAGAAGAAAGATTTCCTACTGACTTGCAATTTATTCATTAGACTGATTCTATTAATTGTGAATCGGGCATCTTACCTGCTAGCTTACTGGCTTTTGAGAATTCGTCTATTGAGTGTACGCAATAATACCAAATCCGAGTTTGCCATCCCCTTTATCTTCTGACTCTTCTCTTTCCTCTTCTCTTCGCGCTATAAGTATCTTCCCGGTTCAATCGTAAAGGGGGTATGTTACCCGGATTTGGTATAAGCTGTGCATTGCTCGCCCGACATATAGCCGAGTCTCAATTTTATTGACACTCTATGCAAAAAGCATTTTTTTTACAGGGCTAGCGTCCCCGAAGAGCCAGTATTTTGTACCGTGCGAGAACGTCAAGAGCTCGCACGGTACAAAGCAAAATACAGATGCGCTGGATGCTTCCTCTGCAGATCGATACAAAAGCGCTTATCCCAGCCAGGATGGATTCATGGCGGTACTGTCAAATTGACTGCTGGTTTTATACAGTTCGTATTGACCTTTTGCCGCCGCAGAGCGAGTGCGATCGAGCATCGCCGCCACTTGTGCTGCATCCATCGGCTTAAACGTGCGGGCTGCCTCAAATGCTTGATCGAGAAGCTGCATGGTATCGATCCCAGTAATCACCACAGAAGTCGGCAGATTCATCGCATAGTGGAGACATTCGATCGGCGTAACTGTGTTGCTTCTAAGAACGTAGGAGTCGCCCATCGATTTCATCCCCAATACGCCGATTTTGTTCTGCACCAGCACGGGCAAAACTTGTTTCTCAAAACTTCTGAAATGGCCGTCCATCACGTTGAGCGGCATCTGTACCGTGTCGAAACGGAAATTGTGTTGAGCGGCAAGTTCCAGCATTCGCAGGTGAACCAAAGGATCTTTGTGTCCGGTAAACCCGATGTATCGAATCTTGCCAGCTTTCTGCGCTTCCACCACAGCCTCCATTGCTCCACCGGGGGCAAAGATGCGATCGGGGTCTTCCATGCGAATAACTTCGTGATGCTGCATCAGGTCGATGTAATCGGTCTGCAATGCCTTCAGCGAGTCGTCAATCTGCATCATAGCAGCGCCCTTGGTGCGACCGTCGAGCTTCGTCATCAGAAAAACTTTTTGCCGATAGCCGTCCTTGAGCGCTTGCCCCATCCATCGATGGCTGCGTCCGTTGTGATAGTCCCAGGAGTTGTCCATGAAATTGATGCCGCGATCGATCGCACTGCGAATCAGCTTAATACTTTCTTGCTCCTCTCGAAGCCGTCCGATATGGTGTCCGCCTAAGCCAATTGCAGACACTCGCTCTCCTGTGCCTCCCAGTGTCCTGTAACTCATCTCGCCGCTCAAACTTTGAGCTCGGGCCGCTTCACTTCGAGCGTATACTTGGGGTGGTTCATCTTGAGCGTATAGGGGTTTAAAAAAACCTTCTGAAGCTGCCATTCCTGCTGCAACTAAACTCGAAGCAGAAGTTACCTTCAACAATTCGCGTCTGCTAATACCCACAAATCTCTCCTTTTTTTAAAATACTAGAACTCACTCTCTACCAGACAATCTGGGGACTGCAAGCTTTTAACTTTTACAATCCTAGGAAGGCGGCAGGGCGATCGCATCTTTCCAAGGACGTACTGCTATTGTTATGTTTAAAATGCTAGGCTGTCTCAAATAATTAAAAGTTCAGGTCAAACAAGCGGAGTCGAGCGGCGAGGGATGAGGAAAATTTCCCCAAGTTTTTTCGCATCGGGCTGCAATCTTCGGCGCTGCTGAGAATTTAGATAAAGCACTCCCAAGTTTATGAATAACCCTTCTCTTCTACAAGTGCAGAAAATTAGAGCCATTGGATTGACGGTCAAAAATGCCGATCGCTCCCAGGAGTTTTATACCAAAGCACTCTCCTTTAAATTTGTTTCGGATATTACGGTTGAAGGGCAAAATTACAGCGAGCTCGAAGGTGTTGAGGGGGCAAAAATCCGCATTGTTACTTTGCAGCTTGGAGATGAACAAATTGAGTTGATGGAATATCTGAATGTTGAGGGAAAACCCATTCCCAAAGATTCCCAAAGTAACGACTTGTGGTTTCAACATTTGGCAATTGTAGTCAGTGACATCGATCGCGCCTTTGCACACCTGCGCTCTTTTCCCATTGTCCCCATCTCCACTGCACCCCAAACAATACCGCCGGAAAATCAAGAAGCTGCTGGCGTGAGAGCTTTTAAATTTAAAGACATTGACGGCCACAATTTAGAGCTAATTTGGTTCCCGGAGGACAAAGGACAAGAAAAATGGCATCAAAAGAGCGATCGCTGCTTTTTAGGAATCGATCACAGCGCGATCGCGATTAGCAACACAGAACAAAGTCTTCACTTTTACCGCGACTTACTGGGAATGCAAATTAAGGGAGGCAGCCTCAACCAAGGCGAAACCCAAGTTCGCCTCGATAATTTGCCAGAAGCTAAAGTCAAAATCACCGCACTTCGGCCGATTCAAGGCGGTTTAGGAATTGAACTGTTAGACTATTTAGTTACTCCAAAAGGCCGCCCCATACCGAGGAATTGGAAAAGTTGCGATATTGCTCATATGCAAGTCCAACTAATTGTTAACGATCTAGATCGACTATTGGAAAAGTTGCGACAAAATAAAGTTGAGTTAATCTCGCCGCAGATCGTGCAATTTGGAAATAATTCCAGTTTTTCCCGCCAAAGTTGCCTCGTCAAAGATCCTGACGGACACGCAATTTTACTGACATCAATTCCGGTTGAACCGGAATGATGTTAACAGTTAACAGTCAACAGTTAACAGTCAACAGTCAATTTACTATTCCGATGAAGAGAGGATTTGATATCAGAAACTAAGCTATTTCAAAAGATTGCTAAATTTTAGCCATTAACTAGCTGTATTATCTTTGCTATCTCCTAACATTTGCATCAATTTTCGGGCGACTACAACGCCCACTACCGCACCGCCAACCCATTTAACCACATCGGCAGTATGAATCGGGTGCAAGTGGCGATCGAAAATTTCATCTTTCAGCCATTCCTCTGTTACTTTTAAATTATGAACGGGAGTGGGCAATAACTCTAAGTAACTACCTTGGCGGATTAAGTGACCGAGTTCTCCGGTTACTTCAAAGCTATTGTAAATGTTAGCGACACTTTCTTCTATCCCAAGTTTTAGAAGTGTTCCCCGCAGGTTAACTTCCGCAGGTTTTAGCTCATTTCCCAAAGCCAGAGCATTCAAATTGTGAGCGATTGCAGCTCCCTGCTGATAAGCAACTTGAGCGGTGGGAGGTAAGGAATTGCCTTGCACTGCTGCACAATCTCCCCCTGCAAAAACTTCAGGAAAATCTAGCAGTTGCAGTGTAGGGTTCACGAAAGGGCGACCGTGTTTGTCTCGCGATTCATCAGAAATTGCTAAACCTTTAATTAGCGAATTAATGTTAGTTCCTGTCGTCCAAATCACTGTACCTGTTGATAAAGTTTTCGCCTGTCCGTGGCGCTGATATTCTACTTCGTTGGGGCGAATAGCTGTCGCTTTTGCCTCCATAATAAATTCTACTGGTACTGTGCGTTTTTGCAGAGCATTTGTCGCAATTTCGCGCAGGTGACTATTAATATCGTTCTCCAGGATTTGCTCGCCGTGATTGAGTAAAACGACCCGGACTTCCTCTGCATTGCCGCCCATTGCAGCATACCAATTTGGCAGTAAATCGCCTAAGGTACCTGCCATTTCCACCCCGGAAGCTCCAGCACCTATGACGGTGACAGTCAGGAATTTGCGGCGCTTTTGGGCACTTTGAATCTGAAGAGCTTGTTGCAAGCAGTCGCGCAGGTGTTTGTCAATGGCGATCGCATCTTCTCCGGTACGCAGAGGAAACGCATTCTCTTGAGCTCCCTCAACTCCAAAATATCCTGTAACGCTACCTAAAGCCAAAACTAAATTGCTGTAATTGTAAGCATCTCCCGATGTTACTTTGACTTCTCGCTGTTGTAAATCAATCGATTGAACGGCATCTTTAACAAAAATTACACCGCTACCTTTTAGCAATTCGTCATAGCGCGGCCAAACTTCTTCTGCACCCATTTCGCCGCTAAAATATTCGTAAAGTAACGGCTTAAAGCAAAAGCGATCCTCTTTTTCGATCAAAATTACAGAACGGGGATAGTGTTGGTGGCTCAAGTGCAAAGCTGTAAATAGTCCAGCAAAGCCGCCACCTACAATTACAGTTTGATAGATTGTGTTGTTCATCATACTGTTAGTTAAATTTGATAATTTTCTTGATGCACTAATTATTATACAAAAATGCAGCTTGATTCTAACTAACCTCAACTTATATCCGGTTCGGCCGATTGCGATCGCCAAAACGGATCGCGCGTGGGTCAGTCAGTGTCGGCTCCCTGTGGACAACTCAACTCCGCACGCGCGATCGAATCTGACTGCGGTTAATTGACAGGATATGATATTAGGGTAATTCTTATTCAAAGGTATCTGCCTTAAGAAAGACATAATTTAAAATTATATATTTCTTAAGGCATAAATAAATTTAAGTAGTAATGGCTAGACGCTATTACTAGCATGAGCTTCAACTAAAACAATCTCTTGTATAGACTATTTTTATGACAAATTTGACACAAGTTTGTTATCAATTTGACTAATAGAGTCTATATAATAAATGTCAAATAAATTTTCAAAATGACGGAGAAAAAATATGAGCTTTTCCCCTGAGCTTCTTAAAGGCCAAAAAGCTCTGGTAACGGGCGGAAGTTCTGGTATCGGCGAAGCGATCGCCCGTGCTTTAGCTGCAGCAGGTGCATCTGTTGCTGTCAATTACCACTCGGAAGCTGAAGACGCGCAGAAAATTGTCGAGGATATCAAAGCCGGGGGTGCAGAAGCGATCGCCATTGGTGCCGATGTCAGCAAAGAAGACGAAGTTAAGGCTATGTTCCGTCAGGCGATCGAGGAATTTGGTACGATCGACATCCTGGTTAATAACGCAGGTCTGCAAAAAGATTCGTCCTTTGTAGACATGACACTCGACCACTGGAACCTAGTCATTGGAGTCAACCTAACCGGACAGTTTTTGTGTGCTCGCGAAGCTGCCAAAGAATTTCTGCGGCGGGGCGTACAACCTCATATTTCGGCGGCTGCCGGCAAAATTATTTGCATGAGCTCAGTACATGAGGTAATTCCTTGGGCGGGTCACGTCAACTATGCTGCTAGTAAAGGCGGTATAAATATGATGATGCGGAGTATTGCCCAAGAACTCGCACCCCAGAGAATTCGAGTTAATAGTATTGCGCCAGGGGCAATCAAAACCCCCATCAATACATCAGCATGGAATACACCAGAAGCCGAAGCAAAATTGTTAAAACTTATTCCTTACAATAGAGTGGGAGAAGTAGAAGATATTGCTAAAACGGCTGTTTGGCTCGCTTCGGATGACTCGGATTATGTCTGCGGTGCAACGATGTTTGTGGATGGCGGCATGACTTTGTATCCAGGATTTGCTACAGGCGGCTAATCGAGATTATATAATCTAAAATCTGGCGGGATCGACTAAATGGGTGCTGAAGACAAACGAATTCAAGAAAATGCTGAAATGAAAGCGCACTGGAACCGCTGGGGTTCTTATTTAAGCGATCGCCAGTGGGGAACAGTCCGCGAAGATTATTCGCCAAACGGTGAGGCTTGGGAGTATTTCCCTCACGATGCTGCGCGATCGCGCGCCTACCGCTGGGGTGAAGATGGATTAGGGGGATTTTGCGATCGCCACGGTCAACTCTGCTTCGCCCTAGCACTGTGGAACGGCCGAGATCCGATTTTGAAAGAGCGTTTTTTTGGGCTGACTAACAGTCAAGGAAATCACGGAGAAGATGTCAAAGAATACTACTTTTATTTAGACAATACCCCAACTCATTCTTATATGCGGTGGCTGTACAAATATCCGCAGCAAGAATATCCCTATACCTTGTTGGTTGAGGAAAATGCCAAGCGCGACAAATATCAGCCAGAATATGAGTTGATGGATACGGGAATTTTTGAGGGCGATCGCTACTTCGATATCGTTGCTGAATACGCCAAAGCATCCCCAGAAGATATTTGCATTCGGATCGGCGCAACTAACCGAGGTTCAGAAACAGCAACCCTTGACTTATTGCCGAGTTTATGGTTTCGCAATACTTGGTCTTGGACGGATAGCAAAAAATCAGCGTATGTGGCTCGATCGGGCGATGGAGTTATCAAAGCTAACCATCCAAAATATGGCGATCGCTGGCTATTTTGTCAAGGCAATCCTCCCCTGTTATTTACTGAAAATGAAACCAACCTACAGCGCCTGTACGGTGTCGCCAATACCTCACCTTACGTTAAAGATGCTTTCCACGAATTAATCGTTCGCGATCGCCAAAAAGCTGTAAATCCCGCTCAAATCGGTACTAAAGCCGCCGCTCACTATCACCTGGAAATTGAGCCAGGAGAAACTGCAGTTATTCAACTTAGATTTACTGATGTTTATACCGACAATGCTTTTAGCCAAGAATTTGCAGACACCTTCATTCAAAGGCAAAAAGAAGCCGATGAATTTTACGAATCGCTAACTCCAAATCTTGAGGAAGATGTCCGCAACGTACAGCGTCAAGCCTTTGCTGGCTTATTGTGGACTAAACAGTTTTACGCCTACGATGTTCGCACTTGGTTGCGAGGCGATCCTGCAGAACCCATACCACCGGCGCAGCGTTTAAACGGTCGCAATGCTGAGTGGGAAAGCTTTTATGCAGAAGAAGTCATTTCCATGCCAGATAAATGGGAATATCCTTGGTTTGCAGCCTGGGATTTGGCATTTCACTGCATACCGATCGCCTTAATCGATGCTAACTTTGCCAAGCGCCAATTACTGCTGCTAACTCGCGAGTGGTATATGCACCCAAACGGTCAAATTCCCGCTTATGAATGGGCATTTGGAGATGTCAACCCGCCCGTGCAAGCTTGGGCGGCATGGCGAATTTATAAAATTGAAGAAAAGCGAGTAGGTAAAGGCGATCGGGACTTCCTAGAACGGATGTTTCACAGAATGCTGCTCAACTTTATTTGGTGGGTAAACCGCAAAGATCCTCAAGGTGCAAATTTGTTTCAAGGCGGCTTTTTAGGCTTAGATAATATTGGGGTATTTGACCGCAGCAAACCATTACCAACTGGCGGCTATTTGGAACAAGCAGACGGCACTGCGTGGATGGGAATGTTTTCGCTGAATATGTTAGCAATTGCCTTAGAACTTGCCCGCGAAGATCCAGTTTACTCGGACATGGCGCTCAAATTTTTTGAACACTTCCTTCACATAGCCGATGCTGTCAACCATGTCGGCCCCCAAAAAATCGGTTTGTGGGACGATGAAGACGGCTTTTACTACGATGCTCTGTCTCTGCCTAACGGTGAATGTTCCTTGCTAAAAGTCCGCTCAATGGTGGGGATGACGCTACTATTTGCCGTCGATACCTTGGAAACTGAATTATTAGAAACAGTGCCGGGATTTAAAGAGCAAATTGATTGGTTTTTGAAGAACCGCCCGGAACTGACAAATAATATTGCCAGTATGGAAATTCCCGGAGTCGGCGAGCGCAGGCTGCTTTCAATTACCACCCCCCAAGGATTGCAGCGCGTCCTCAAAAGGCTGCTAGATGAAAATGAATTTCTTTCGCCCCACGGCATTCGTTCCCTCTCTCGCTATCATTTAGAACATCCGTTTATCTTTGAGTGGGATGGCATTAAATATCAGGTAGACTATGAGCCTGCTGAGTCTACAACTGAGCAATTTGGTGGCAACTCAAACTGGCGCGGCCCGATTTGGTTTCCGTTAAATTTCTTATTAATTGAATCCTTGCAAAAATATTACCATTATTTCGGTGATGACTTCAAAGTAGAATTTCCTACTGGCTCTGGAGTTATGATGAATTTATGGGAAGTTGCCTTGCAATTAGAGCAGCGGCTAAATAGCATTTTTATCAGAGGTAAAGATGGTAAAAGACCAGTCTATGGCGGTTTAGAAAAGTTTCAAAACGATCCTCACTGGCAGGATTTGATTTTGTTTCACGAATACTTTCACGGCGACAACGGTGCAGGATTGGGCGCGTCTCACCAGACGGGATGGACTGCTGTGGTGGCGAAACTGATCCAGCAAGTGAGTGACAAACCATGAAACTGACAATGTTTTGTTTAAATCGATGTTTAGATATGAAATTGGCAATTTTCAGCAAACCGTATAGCCCTCTAACTATAAAGACAAGATTGCTTTGTAGTGAGGACTTTAGCCCTTCTAATTGCGGACTAAAGTCCTCACTACGAACCTGTAAAATGTTGATACTTGGTAATTGATTGGATGTCAGGAACCTCAGCCCTGACGGCATGAGGCTTGAAAGAGAAATCTCAAAAGCCGTCCTGACCAGCCTAAGTCTTAACTGACTACGTTTTTTGAGTCACGACACTCCTTGAATGCGTAGCTAGTTTTCCGCTCTGTCATTTGCAGTTAAACAGTTTTAAGGTCCCTGAAACGGTGCTGCAAGTCTAAAAAGCTCTTAAAACATGGGCGAAGCTAACTTTACCCCAGAAATGGGAGTTTGAGGTAACCATACCTCATCGGAGGGGCAACCATACCCCTCCACCCCGCGAGGGGATTTAAATTAATGCAAAGCCGTCCTTTTAGGACGGGGTTTCTACCCATTTTTCTGATGATATAATTCATTGATGCCGTAAGGACAAAGCAATGCCTGCTCTACCTCTCAATAGCGAAAATCTACCTTACCCCGATCCGCTCCATCCGATTCTTGTCCACTTTGTAATTGCGATGGTAATTTTCTCGTTTTTCTGCGACGTTGTGGGATATTTCACTCGCAATCACCGCTTGTTTGAAGTGAGTTTCTGGAACTTGTTTGTGGCGACAGTTTCCATATTCCTAGCTGTGATGTTCGGTCAGTTTGAAGCTGGTTTGGCGCAACCTTACGAGGTGGTTAAACCGGTACTGAATTTGCACGCGATTACGGGATGGTCGCTGGCGGCAATTATGGCGGGAATTATGGGTTGGCGCTTTGTAATTCGCAGGCGCAGTCCCTTGAAAGTACCGCCGGCTTATCTGGGGGCGACAACTTTTTTGAGTTGTTTGGTTTTATTTCAAACATATCTGGGAACTCGGCTGGTTTGGGTTTACGGGTTGCACGTAGAGCCGATCGTTGAAGCGACGAAAAGAGGAATTTTGCAATGAACTCGCAACTCGTGCAGCAACTTATCGATCAATTGGGGTTCAAGCTAGGTGCAAATAGACTGCCCTACGAAGTGCCAATTCATCCGAATTTGGTGCATTTTACCCTTGGTTTGTTTATAATTGCCATCTTGTTTGATATAGCAGGAAATCTTTTTCCGCTAGAAAGACCGATTTTGAAATTTTTGGCTGTCCCTGCGCTGCGATCGGGCTTTTATGATGTGGGCTGGTACAATTTGGTGGCAAGTGCGATCGTCACATTTTTTACTGTCGCAGCCGGATTTTTCGAGATTATGCTCGCAGATCCCCCTGCGAATGTCAAGAGTGCGTGGGGGTTGGGTGCAGCGCCGACTATGGTATTGCACGGTTTGGGCGGAGTTTTGCTGTTGGGGGCGATCGTTGCCCTGACCGTGTGGAGGGGGTTTCAGCGCTACCGCTGGCGCAAAGAAGCCAGCAGACAAGTGCAGTGGAGCTATTTGCTAGCAGGCGTTGTCATGCTGGGTTTACTATTCGTTCACGGGACGCTCGGAGCACACATGGGAGACCAGTTTGGGATTCACAATACGGCTGCGGGTTTGCTCCGACAGGGATTAAATCCTAGTTCTGTCCTCAAGTAAATAGGTAAATAAATTAAGAGTTTCGACTTAGAATACGCATCTTTTCAAGCAGCAGGAATTTTATGAAAGTTTTTAAGAGCTTGCTATTGGCGATCGCGATCGCCTTAGATATGATAGCCAGCCACTGGGTAGGACAGCAGGCCTATTCTTGGATGCCCAGTCAGGGAACCGCAGAAGCCCAACAAGTTGACAATCTGTTTAGCTTCTTGGTGTCTATCGGAACGTTTATTTTTATCGGAATTTCTGCCATTATCCTCTATTCTATCCTCACTTCCCGCGCACCGAAAGGAGACTTCAGCCACGGTCATCCTGCGAGGGGAAATTGGAAAATCGAGGTTCTTTGGGTAGTTGTTCCGGTGTTGTTAGTGACGTGGGTTGCCGCTCAAAGCTACATGATTTATCAGAAAATCAACATCCAAGGTTTGACACCGATCGCCCACTTGCACCTGCCTCTAGAAGAACCTGTTTATGCCGCCGAAAAACCTACGGAAAACAACAACAATTCTAAACCAGTTGCTGAAGAAATTGAGGTAATTGCTAAACAGTGGTCTTGGTCTTTCCGCTATCCGCGCCAGAATGTTACCAGCACAGAATTGCACCTGCCAGCTAATCAAAACGTGCGGCTGACATTGCAATCGCTGGATGTTATTCACGGTTTCTACGTTCCTGAATTCCGCATCAAGCAAGATATCATTCCCAACCGCAGTATTAATTTTGTGTTTGCGCCGATCCGAGAAGGCAAATATCGGTTGAGAGATTCTCAATTCAGCGGCACTTACTTTGCCCTGATGGATGCGGATGTGTACGTTGAATCCCCCGCAGCTTACGATCGCTGGCTGACCAAAGCTGCGACACAATCGCCAACTCCTGCAAGCAATCAGGCGGTTTCCGAATACAAAAAGCAAGTGCAGAAAACCAGAAGCAGCTTCTGGCCGACTGTGACACCGGCTCCGCCTCCTGTGGTAAATCATCCCAACTGATCGAACTATTCGGCAAAAAAACAGAATTTGCTCTCGATTAATGACTAAGTAACTGAAAAATGACAAATAACTCGATTGAAAACATAGCCAACGGTGGCGCTCGTGAAAGCGATCTCCGCGAAAATCCGATTCATTGGCGGCGCTACATCAGCTTCAGCAAAGATCACAAAGTTATCGGCATTCAGTACCTAATTACTGCTTTTATCTTCTTTTTAATCGCGGGTTTATTCTCGATGATTATGCGCGCCGAACTGATCTCTCCAGCATTAAATCTAGTCGATCGCCCGCTGTACAATGGCTTGTTCACCATGCACGGGACAATAATGATCTTCCTGTGGGTTTTCCCCTGCATGGTGGGTCTAGGCAACTACCTGGTACCGCTGATGATCGGGGCGCGGGACATGGCGTTTCCCCTCCTTAATGCCATCTCCTTCTGGATAATTCCCTTCGCAGGCATCCTGCTGATTTCCAGCTTCTTGCTGCCCAGCGGCACCGCCCAGGCCGGCTGGTGGTCTTACCCGCCGGTCAGCATCCAGAACCCGTCGGGCGATTTAATCAACGGCCAATTTATCTGGCTGGTGAGTGTGGCGCTGCTAGGCATTTCGTCGATTATGGGGGGAATTAACTTCGTAACGACGATCGTCAGAATGCGAGCACCGGGCATGACTTGGTTCCGAATGCCAATCTTTGTGTGGACGGTTTTGAGCGCCCAGTTGCTGCAACTGTTTTGCCTGCCAGCCCTGACAGCGGCTGCGGTGCTGATGTTGTTCGATTTAGCCTTGGGGACAACCTTTTTCGATCCTTTTAACGAAGGCAGCCCGATTCTCT
This sequence comes from Microcoleus sp. S36a_B3, assembly GCF_036700745.1. Taxonomy (NCBI): domain Bacteria; kingdom Bacillati; phylum Cyanobacteriota; class Cyanophyceae; order Oscillatoriales; family Microcoleaceae; genus Microcoleus; species Microcoleus sp. S36a_B3. The sequence goes on from NZ_JAUBPN010000005.1 coordinate 53,203, forward strand.
ACCAGCACTTATTCTGGTTTTACTCGCACCCTGCAGTTTACGTAATGGCGCTGCCGGCCTTCGGTATTTTCTCGGAGATTTTGCCTGCTTTTTCCCGCAACCCTTTGTTTGGCTATAAATCAGTAGCGGTTGCATCCTTTGCAATTTCTCTACTCAGCATCTTCGTTTGGGTACACCATATGTTCGCCAGCGGCACTCCCGGCTGGATGCGGATGCTGTTCATGTTCTCCACCATGTTAGTCGCCGTGCCGACTGGCGTTAAGGTATTCGCTTGGACTGCTACCGTTTGGGGCGGAAAGCTGCACCTACAAACGCCGATGCTGTTTGCCTTGGGTGGCGTAGTCATGTTTCTGTTCGGCGGCATCACGGGCGTTATGCTGGGGGCCGTGCCTTTTAATCTGCACGTAAATAATACTTATTTTATAGTCGGCCACTTCCACTACATTGTGTTCAACACCATCACAATTGCGATTTTTGGAGCAATTTACTACTGGTTTCCCAAGATGACTGGGCGGATGTACGCCGAGGGCTGGGGCAAAATCCACTTCTGGCTAACTTTTATCGGGGCTAATCTGACTTTCTTTCCGATGCACCCGTTGGGCTTGCAAGGGATGGTGCGCCGGGTTGCTTCCTACGATCCGCAATACCAAGGGTTGAACGTCATTGCCAGTTTGGGGGGATTTCTGCTGGGGGTATCGACGCTGCCTTTTATCGTCAATATGGTGGTTTCCGCGCTGCAGGGCCCGAAAGCAACGGACAATCCTTGGCACGCTACGGGGTTGGAGTGGACTGTTTCTTCGCCGCCGCCTGTTGAGAATTTTGCCCAGATTCCGATTGTGACTTTGCCGCCGTACCACTATGTCGATTCTCCCGATCCGATTACCCAGGCTTCTGCTCAAGAATAGCTGCAATTTCAACCGCTGATTTCAGGCAGATAAACACAGATTAACGCAGATAATTTCAAGAATTGAGATCGATTGAATGCTAGAGGTATTTTCTTCCTGATGACCAATAACTAATGACCAATAACTAATGACTAATGACTCATGACTAATGACTAATGACTAATGACCAATGACTAATGACTTCTTCACTTATGGCAAATCCTACGCATTCAGGCCGATCGCCCCAAGAAAGCAACGAAAATTCTCAAGATCGCAAAAAGCGGATGTTTGGCTTTACCGCATTCTTGCTTTCCGAGAGTATGGTCTTCCTCAGTTTTTTCGCCGCCTACATCATCTTGCGGCAGACAACTCCCAACTGGATTCCTCCTGGTATCCCGAAATTAGAGGTGCTTAAACCTGCGATCAACACGGCGGTACTGGTTTCGAGCAGTTTTGTCATTTACTTTGCCGAACAGGCCCTCGATCGCCGGAAACTGGGTTTATTTCGCTTGCTGTGGCTGGTGGCATCCTTAATGGGAACTTACTTTTTAGTTAATCAGGCGATCGAGTGGAACAACCTATCTTTTGGGCTGACTACAGGGTTGTTCGGCGCGACATTTTATCTGCTGACTGGGTTTCACGGTTTGCACGTTTTTGTCGGGATTATCTTGCAGCTAATTATGCTTGTCCGTTCTTTCCTTCCGGGGAACTACAACGGCGGCCACTTCGGCGTGAGTGCGGCTTCTTTGTTTTGGCACTTTGTTGATGTGATTTGGATTGTTTTGTTCTCGCTGGTTTATCTGTGGTAGTTCTATTTCTTTGCCAAAACCCTACCCTTGCGGTTTTGATAGTGCTTGTAATTCTTCCCAAGTGTAATGTTTGGGCAATTCAACTGGCTTAGCATTAGCGCCTAAACCTAACCCGATCGCCGGCTCAATTTCGGCGATCGCCTCTGAAGCAACATCAGCCACTGCATTGCCGGCAATTCCGCCCGCGATCGCCCCTGCGATGCTACCAATGGCCGCACCAACCTTTCCGCCAACAGAATTACCAATGGCCGCACCAGCTACACCGCCGCCGACTGCGCCCAATCCTGTGGCGATCGGGTGAGATTCAGATGTTTCTGATTGGTCTTTATCGTTTTCATTCGGCTGTTTAACATCATTCATTACCATTATTTCCTCACAAATTTTGCGGGTTTTCAATTTTTTCTTAATTGGTTCGTAGTGAGGACTTTAGTCCTTTCTTTCTCAAGGGATAAAATGAGTTTATTTTAACCGCTCAGCGATGCGATCGCCAACCCGCAGCGCATTTGCCATAATCGTCAGCGTCGGGTTAACCCCCGAATTTGACGCGAAAAAACTGCCATCCACAACATAGAGATTCTCAACATCGTGGGTGCGGCAATTCACGTCAAGCACTGAAGTTTTGGAGTCTGTACCAAACCGACAAGTGCCACATTGATGACCAACTGATTGTACCGGCATCTCGGCGCGAGGATACAGGCTAAAAGGAATGACGTGCTTGGCCGAACGGTGGAGGGATTTGACTACAGATGTCCAGCGGTGAATTAGCCGATCGCCCGCTTCGGTATTGTTCGGCGTATAATCCAAGTAAATTCGATCGCCTTCCACCCGAACACGATTGTTTGAATCTGGCAAATCTTCTGTTTGCAACCACCAACCAACCGATCGCTCAGCAATCAAATGCCGCTCGTATTTAGGAATCAATTTTACCAGCGGAGCCATCAGCGCCGGAGCCTCCGCCGGCAGCATATCAGCTAACACATTGCCCGTATTTTGTACCATACCCATTGGATAAGGAAAATCCGGCTCTCCCCAATAATAATCATTGACAGCAATAGTTTTTTGAAAGTTAGCTGCATTCACATCTAAGTGCATAGCAACTAAAGCAGTCGCCAGGTGTTTCATTAAATTTCTGCCCACCTGATCCGAACTATTTGCTAATCCATTGGGGTGCTGCTCGTTGGCAGATTGCAACAACAAAACAGCCGAATTAATCGCACCGCAGGAAACCACCACAATATCGCCTGTAAACTGCTGTCGTTCCCCTAAAGTTTCGGTTTCTACCCCCGTCACTTCTCGCCCGGATTTGCTGGTATGCAGTCTCAAGACTTTGGCATTAGTTATTAGGGTGAAATTAGCATATTTTTCGCGGGTAGGGCGAATCGCATTCACCTCCGCATCGGCTTTCGCACCTACTAAACAAGGATAGCCGTCAAAAGTATCGCAGCGAATGCAAGGGCTGTTTGTGCGATCGGCTTCATTCAGCTTTAATCCTAAAGGTAAATGAAACGGATTGTAACCGAGCGATCGAATATCGTCCGCGAGCACCTGCATATCCGGTTCGTGGCTGACAGGAGGATAAGCATAAGGTTGGCTGCAGGGCGGTTCAGTCGGATCTGTTCCCCGCTCTCCATGAACGTCATAGAGTGCTTCAGCTTGCGTGTAATACGGCTCAAAATCTGCGTATTTGAGCGGCCACTCTGGAGAAAATCCTTGTTTGTGAATTACGCGATCGAAATCTCGTTCCCGCAGCCGTAAAAGAGCCGCACCATAAACCTTTGTATTGCCGCCAACCCAATAGCCCGTCTGGGGTCGAAACTCCTTTTCTTCCCTGTCGTACCAGCACTCATCCGTATGATAGCGCTCTTTTTGATAAACTTCCAGCGCGCTCCAATTTGCTTTTTCCCTGGGTAAAAAGTCGCCTCTTTCTAGCACCAAAATCCTTTTACCAGTCGGTGCGAGACGGTGAGCAAGCGTACCTCCGCCCGCTCCCGTGCCAATAATAATGATATCGTAGTGGTTCGCCGAATTTACCATTGCCTAATCTTTTCTTAATTGTGCTGGTTTGGGAATAATGTTCCCTTAACTCACTGATTCAATCTTACCCAGAAATTCAGGAATCACAACTGTATCGATAATGTGAATTACACCGTTATCTGCTTCCACATCTGGCTTGACTACCTTAGCATTGTTTACCTTAACTCCATTAGCAGTATCAATCTTGAGAGTTGAACCTTCGGAGGTGGTGGCTGAATTAGTTTTGCCAATTTCTGCTGCCGCGATTTTCCGCTCGCGAATCACATGATAGGTTAAAACTTTCATCAAATCCCGGATATATTTTAGCAAAGCTTTTACAGTTCCCGACGGCAGTTTAGAAAACGCTAAATCAGTTAGTTCCAACACGGCAAAAAAGCCTTCTGTTTTTAAACCTTCTACCAAGCTAGCAGCATTTAGAGCTGTTATTAAATTACTCCAAAAAACCGCCTTAATTGCAGTATTTACCATAAATATCAGATCTCGATCTTTCTCCTGAATATTTCAGGTAATCTTGCAAAAAATAATGAATTTGCCAACTAGATTTTAGCTGCGATCGAGCAACACTTGCCCCGCATTAATTTGGATGCGAAACAGGCTGTAAGGTTTCTCGCGCAAGTCTTGCCCGTTATGATAGCTGGGGTTCCTATTCCACTGATCTACAGTAAAGTAGAGATAGCCATCTTGGGCAACAAATAGGCAATTCGGCCACAGCATTCGCGCATCGTGGGCGAGTGTTTCCCACGTACCATCAGGGAGGTGGCGCAAAATTGAATTGTTTTCGTAGTTTGTCACGTAAAGGTGATTTTTGTCGTCGGAAACCATGCCGCCAGAAGCGCCTTTTTCACCGTGATCGATGACTGTGGCGGCAACATTTTCATCAGGTAAATTTTGATTAACTAATGCTTCAATACTGACGCTGTAAAGGTGTCGGCTTGCTAGGGGACAATAGAACAGTCTTTGACCGTCACCGCTGAGGGCAATGCCATCGCTGCCGGTGTGAATGTGCTTGGCCGGTTTGTTGGGATGCCGCACCATCATCGGTTGACCTTCGACTATGGGCAAAAAGCCGGGAATTGGTTTAGTTGAAGGATGGTCATTGAGTTTTCTCCAACTGTTTCCGGTGGCTAAATCTACGACAACAATGCCGTTAGGCCCTTCTTCCGAGGAGTCGGTAATAAATGCAATCCCATCCTCTCCCCAGCGCAAATCGACGCGCACGTCATTCAAGGTAGAATTGGCAGAGGCGACGGATTCGGGAAACAGAATTTTCTTGACAATACGATCGCCATTCAGGTCAATTCCCACCAGTTTCGGGCCGCCGGAGGGAACTAAATTTTGCTTAATTTTTGCATGATCTAACAGCCAAAGGCGATCGCGCGCGTCGATGGTCATCCCTTGAACGCACAGCAACTTTTCTGAGGGCGAAGCTAAATCTAACTTGTGGATTTCTGCATTGGGGTAGGGAACAGGATTGCCGTTTTTTTCTAGTGGCTGTTTGAGTTCCGCAACGGTGAATTCTACATCGTCAACCAGTCGGGGATAGCTGATGAAAATTCGCCCTTGCTTGGATACCGCAACCCCGATCGGCATGGCATCCTCGAATAGCGTGATTAACTCTAAATTGCCAGCAGATTTGTCGGCTGGCAGTGAAGGCACAGCGGCCATAGATTTGGTTGCGGCTAAGTTCGCCATTGCACTAATCCTATTGAGAGTTTGAAGAATTTTAAAAAGTAGAAAATTGGACGTTGATTGTATCTAAAAAATTTCTGCCATGCTATTGCTATTTACCATAAAAAATGGGTGTAAAGCCTCCCCCTGTAGGGTGCAAGGAAAAATCCATTTCCTTCGCTGACAATCACTTTGCGCTTGAGTCCGAGGTAACTGTCAACTGTCAATTGTTTACTGTCAACTGTTGAAAAAATTTGCATGACCCACCAAAAAATCTATTTTTTTTACCGAATTATAGGTTTTCAGCAAGTATTTTGGTTGAAAAACGGGATTTTGAAGTACCAGTTCGCAATTCCTCTAGTTAATTGACAAAGCAGTTCTTTTAGAGTTTTTCATGGGTTCAACTTTACATTGTTGATGATTTTTTTATATCTATCGAATGGATGAGATTAAATTTATATCAAAAGACTGATTAGTATTTGAGCGCTCGTTGTTTAAGGATAAGAATAACGTTAAAAATAATATAAAATATCAATGTCTGAAGTCATCAATATTTATGACGATCGCCTGAAATCGCTTTTGCGCCCTGATGCTTCACTCCAGAAAGTTGTCAGCGGTGCCGTCTGGAGCGAAGGCCCGGTTTATTTCCATGAAGATGATAGCGTGGTGTGGAGCGATGCTCACGGCAATCGCTTGCTGCGCTGGAGTCCCCGCCAGGGAATGAGCGTTTTGCGCGACCCCTCCGACTATCAAAGCGGTAATTACCGCGATCGCGAAGGTCGCCTTGTCTCGTGTTCGTCGGGTTTGCGCGCGATCGTCCGGCGCGAACACAGCGGCGAATGGCGGGTGTTGGTCGATCGCTACCGAGGATCGCGCCTCAACAGCCCCAATGACTTGGTAGTCAAGAGTGACGGCACGATCTGGTTCACTGACCCCCCCTACGGCCTGACGCAGCCCGACCAGGGATACGGCGGACAACAGGAACAGCCTGGATGTTTTGTGTACCGCTTCGATCCGGCGACGGGTGCGATCGATGCGGTGGTGACGGATATGTTGCGCCCCAACGGCCTCGCCTTCAGCCCCGACGAAAGCATCCTCTACGTGTCGGATAGTTCTGCTTTCAATATGCCCCAAGGCTATCACCACCTCCGCGCCTATGATGTTGTAGCCGATCGCGCTGCAGACAACGGCCGGGTGTTCGCAGTCATCGAACCCGGTGAACCCGACGGGTTGCGAACCGACGAACACGGCAATATTTTTACAACTTCCAAAGATAGCGTGCAGGTGTACGCCCCCGACGGTACTCGTTTGGGGAAAATTCCGGTACCGGAGACTTGCGCTAACCTGACTTTTGGGGGAAAAAAACGCGATCGCCTCTGGATCGCTGCTGGCACATCTTTATATGCGATCGATCTCAACACTCGCGGGTGTCAATAAAGCTGTTCTCGCCACCTGCAATAGACCTCTCCCGTAATTCTTGTGGAACAGGCATCCTGCCTATTTTTTACAAGCTTTTGGAACAGAAGTCTAATAGATGTTTAATGATGTCCAATTTAGAATATCTCAATCGATTGGAAATGACCAAATGATTTACAAATTTGCTCTGGGTGTGGCGATCGCGCTGCTGTTCGCTCAAGTTTCAACTCATCTACCAGAACTAAGTTTCAAACTGCTCAGTTCACTCAATCCCGTCTATCCGACCGGCATTCTCGGCTGGGCACTTTTATTGCTGAGAGTTGGTGTCGGCGGGCTATTTATGCTGCACGGCTACCCAAAAATAACACATCTTCGAGAGTGGTCTGATGCTATGAAAATGCCGCTGTTTCTGTGCTTTCTCTCAGCAGCTTCCATGTTGGCTGGCGGAGTTTGTCTGATTCTGGGATTTCTGACACTATTAGCAAGTCTGCCGATTCTTGGTTCTATGCTATTCGCAATTTATTTAGATTTATCCAAAGGGTTGCCTTTTGTTGCTAGCGATCCCTATTTAATTCCCCAAGGGCAGTATGAAGGGCCAAATGGCAAGGGCGAACCGCCAAGCTGGGAGAAAGCTTTTATGTACTGTTTGATGCTGGTGGCGATCGCAGTTTTAGGGCCTGGTGCCTATTCGCTGGATGCTCTGATTTTTGGAGGGTAAAGAACCTGCAAGCGAACTCGATCGGCAAGCATTACCGGAGATGTCTGTTGCAAAAATTGGGAGGGGTGCCCTTCACCGCAAGTACGATCGCCACCAAGGCCGAATCAAACACGCCCGCGATCGAACAAACAGCCTTTGTGACTCTACAACCGCCCCGGAAACTGTTGGCGGTGCCCGCATTTGCATCTGCAAACGCTCAAACCAAGTTCGCGCCTGCACACCCGGTTTCACTACCAGCAACCAAAAATTACAACTCTGCCTCGTGGCAGATAGTACGAACAGCTCAATTTTTGGGATACTAGAAACTAGCACTCAACTTATTATCTGAGGAACAAACGTGCTGCTATCAAAAGGCTTTGAAGTAGAAATGTATACCGGCACGCCCCAAGGTGAGGTTGTCGGTCTTTCCGATCGCATAGTCGCCAATTTAGAGGGATTTGTCCGGGAGCCTGATAGCCGCAATGTGGAGTACACGACTGCCCCGCTGTGCAGCTACGATCGCCTGCTGTGCGCCCTAGTTAAGCCCAGAGTCCGGCTGCGCGAGTATCTCAAACAATTGGGCGACTATACCTTGCTGCCTGGAAGTACCCTATCTCTCGGCGGGAGCGATCGATTTTACCGCTCCGATCCCAACAACCCCTACCATACCTACATTGAGCAAACCTACGGCACCAAAGTCGTTACCGCCAGCATTCACATCAACATCGGCATCTCCCAACCAGAACTGCTGATGCGCGCCATCCGCCTCGCCCGCGTCGAAGCACCGCTTTACCTTGCCTTGAGCGCCTCTTCTCCGTTTCTCGACGGCGAAGTCACGGGCTACCATTCCACTCGCTGGGGTTTGTTTCCCAAAACTCCCGCCGTCGTCCCCCTGTTTGAAAGTCACAAGCATTACATCCAGTGGACTGAAGAACAGTTAGAACTCGGCACCATGCAAAATGTCCGCCATTTGTGGTCTGCTGTGCGCCCAAATGGCGATCGGCGCCCCTACTGTCTCAACCGCCTCGAACTCAGAATTTGCGACCTCGAAGTCAATCCTCTGGCTTTATTGGCCATCACTGCCTTGCTAGAAGCTCGCATTTGGCAATTGATGGAAGACCCCAGTTTAGATCCTTTACAACTGAGCACCTTGCCGGCGGCTACCCGCAACCAAGACTTAGTTGCTCTCACAGATGCCAACGAAATTTCTGCATCCAGGCAAAGTTTGGATGCCGAACTCATCCACTGGCAAGATGGCAGAAAGATTTTGGCACGAGATTGGATTGAGGAAATTTACCAGGAGGTGTTCCCTCTTGCCAAGAAACGCGGCTTTAGTTGCTTTCTCTCGCCTCTCAAAAAGATTCTCCGGGAAGGTAACACCGCCCAGCAATGGTTGAAGCTGCACGAGGACGGTTTGGACACCCGCAGTATTATTCTCCAAGGGATTGATGGCATGGCTCACCAAGAATGGGAGCTCGAAGACAATTTGTGCGCCCAGTTAGTTGCCTAAACTATCTGCCATTCCCATCGCGGGGGCTTCTCACTAGCCCCTGGCTGTCCGTACTCAGCCCACAATTCCCATAGCCCGAATTTTGGGAGAATGAAAAATTTGCCAAGCACAGCCCCAAAAAACAAATCAGAATATTTAATCAATCGCACTTTACAGAGGTTATAAATAAAAGCTATAACTGCTATCTACTTTTTAGGTATATTTATACTTCTCCCCAGAGCTGTCTTTTGCGTTTTTAATTAGCTTCATGCCCCAACTTGTCTTGATTCACCCGCAAATCCCCCCGAATACTGGCAATATTGCCCGCACTTGTGCTGCTACAGGCACGGAACTGCATTTAGTCGGCCCGCTGGGCTTTGAAATTACCGATCGCTACCTGAAACGCGCTGGCTTAGATTACTGGCCCTACGTTAACCTCCAATGTCACGAAGATTTGCCGGCTTTTCTGGCTTGTCGCCAACAGCGAGGGGGGCGATCGATCGGATTCAGCACTGGCGGGCGATGCAATTATGCCGAATTCCAATTTCAGCCAGACGATTGGCTGATGTTTGGCTCGGAAACTGTCGGCATTCCCCAATTCGTCTTAGATGCCTGCGATGCCACAGTTTTTATTCCCATGAGCCAGCCTGGAGTTAGGAGTTTGAACCTCTCTGTTAGCGCCGCTGTGGGTTTATTTGAGGCTAAACGACAGTTGGGCGAACTCGGATAAATCTCGATCGACACCTACATACACATATAGATATTTAATCGCTGCTAGGGGCTGCTAAACCTTGATTTAAATATAAGAAATTTGTATCAAAGCGGTGAAATTCTAGATAGCTTTGATTAATATATTTTATTCATCCCAAAACATATTGTTATCAGCAATACAAAATTGCTCCCTAGATGATTAAGCCAGAAAAACAGAGGATTTCAGGGACTTAGGATACCAGGGATCGCCGTATTGTGCCTTGCTGCTATTGATATCTAGTAAATATACGGTTGTAGGTTGTCCGGAAATTAGCATAAAGTCGGATAATAGGTGAGAATCTTAGGCCGTGCCGGAACGCAAATTTTATTTGTTCGTTCCAGCTATTGCCGCGTAAGGCTTGTGGGTGTAAATTCAGCAGGTTTGACCGAGAATTTGAAAATTAATTACGGTTCGAGCTTGTCTAAATTTAAAAAGCAAGGTAATCTTGCCTAAGCATGATAGCTGTCAACAATCAAAATATTTTTGGTGGTTGATTTAAATTCAGCGTCATGGAATACCCTTGAGTGTTTCCAAGGACAGTTAGCGCTTCTCAGTAGGAGGTCGTTTTTTTGAAACGAACATATCCCCAAATTAAGCCTGTTCAGGCTAGTGAAATCGACGGAGACGGTTCATCAGAACCGTCCAAGCAGACAACGCTCAGCACTGGCAGAGTTCGCTCTCTCGCCACGATCGGGCTGGCAATATCTGTAGGTGCTTCAGGCATCCTGCTGCCGAGAAATGGAGACAGCGCTCGCGCGTCTGAACTCGCAACGGCAGCAAAATCTACCGCAGAAGTACAGCCAGTTTCGGCAAATGCACCCGCTACCTCGGCACAAGTTGACGGTTCCCGGGCCGAACAGGCAGGGGTTAAGGTTCAACAGGGACAAACCCTCTGGGAGTTGTCTCGGGACTATGAAGTTGCACCGCAGGCACTAGCAACTGCCAACGGTATCAAAATCGATACCGTACTCGAAGTTGGCCAAGAACTCAGAATCCCGACTGCGATGGCAGCGGCTCTACAACAGAACGCCGGCAATACTGCCGCGGTCGATCCCGAACAAAAGTTAAATCTGACTGGCTCCGAGTCGTTGGATAGTACAACTTCGTCATGGCAGCCAAACTCCGCGCCAGACCAGGAGACGATATCGGCACAAAGCTCGATCGAAGACCCTAACGCAGACTGGGCGATAGACAGTCTGAAAAAACAGGAAAACCGCACCACAGCATCAGGTCGGCCCCTGTCGGAGTCCTCGGTAAGAGCAAATTCATCTACATCTGCTGTAACGACTCTGGCATCCCCAGACTCTCCTACTCAGACAGCAATTCCAGACCTCAATACTACACCAGTAATTCTCAATGGCGGTGTCGGTCAAGCAGGCTCTGGCGATCGAGCATTCGAGTCCATTGAACAGTCTCTGGTAACACCCGGTTTGCCTTCGGCTGTGGTAGTCCCCCCCGCAGGCAGTACCGCCGCGCCAGAAACGGTACTGTACAGCGTCCGTCCGGGAGATACCCTAGATGCGATCGCCAAAGGTTACGGCGTATTGCCCAAAGAGCTGATCGCAGCCAACAAGCTCGGCAACCCCAACTTGCTGAATGTAAATCAACAGCTAAAAATTCCCCAAGTTGGGTCAAATAATCCCGCGGTGCAGGCGGCAGCCTCTGATTCTGCCTCCTACTCTAGATCTCTGTGGTCAGCAGCTTCGGTTCCCGCATCTTTGAACCAGAGTTCCTCTACCCCGGAAAGAACTGACTCGATAGTTACAGCATCCGCTCCTACAGCGCCTGTTGTCTCTCCCCTAGGGAACTTGGAAGGCCTGAACAATATTTCAGCGCCGATGGTTCCCAAAATCAACAGCATTTCGCTAACTCAAGTTTCTCAAACTATTAGCGACCCCGGTAAACTGGAGCTTCAAGGCGAACCAACTTTTACAGGTGCCGTTGACACCAGTGCCCTGCCTCAGCCAGCAAGTGCAACTGCTACCGCCATCGCTACGGGAGAATACCCCCAGCCGGTCAGCTTTCTGCCAAATGCTAGCACCCAGGGTTTAAATGCAGCGGACGGTAGCGCTTTACCTGAGTCGAATTCCGAGGCCCGTCCCGCAGGTCAGGCTCTCAACCCTTATGCCGAACGCTTGAGGGCTGAAGTTGGCAGGCTGCGAGAGGAATATCGCGCCGAACGCAATTCGATCGGCCCAAATGCAGTCTCCCTAGCTCCAACTGAGCAGGAGACGACTTTCGCCTCGACCAACCCGTCTCAGGAACTCCCAAGTGTAAATCCTGACCTCTACACTCCCGAGTACCCTGGGGCTGTGCAGAACGAAATCAGCAGACCGCCTTCGAGAGATTGGTCAGAGCAGGTTCAGAAGCAGCAGCAAGAGCGTTTTGACCCGGCTCGCGCCGCCGAACTCCAACCGATCGACCTGACGCCGAACTCGACTCTGGATCGGCCTGTGGTAGCAACGGCTCCTTTGGGTTCCCAGGGTTACGACCCCCTGAGCAACCCGTCTATGGGACGCATGGTTTCTCCAGAACTGCCTCCGCTTTCGGGCCCTGATACTTATCTGCCTAACGGCAAACAACGGTCTGCCAACGGGTTTATTTGGCCGGCTAAGGGCGTTCTCACTTCTGGCTACGGCTGGCGTTGGGGACGGATGCACAAGGGAATTGATATTGCAGGGCCGATCGGTACGCCAATTATGGCCGCCGACAACGGGGTGGTGACCTATGCACAGTGGAACGACGGCGGCTACGGCTATCTGGTGGAAATTACCCATGCAGACGGCTCAGAGACCGTCTACGCCCACAACAGCCGAATTTTGGTGCAAAAGGGTCAGACAGTCGCTCAAGGCGAACAGATTTCAGAAATGGGCAGCACCGGCTTCAGTACGGGGCCGCACTTGCACTTTGAAGTCCATCCCGCCGGACAGGGTGCAGTCAATCCAATGGCTTTTCTGCCTGACGATAGCTCTAGCGCTTCTAGGTAACAACTGGTCGGAAGTTATGGGTTTTGACTCATTATCAAAACTCATGACTTTGACTAGGAGTTATTAGAAATAATGTTGGATGGCAAGCAGCCATAGCTCGCCATACCATGCTACGATAGTAAATCGTGAAGTGAATTTGGCTCAGTGGCGCAGTGGTTAGCGCAGGGGACTCATAAGCCCAAGGTCGCAGGTTCAAATCCCGCCTGAGCCATCATTTCATTTAAAAAACCGCGCTCTCAATTTTGAGAGCGCGTTTTTTTGATTTTTTGACAAGATACTTGTAGTCGTTATGACTATGATATATTTGTAACAGTTCGTAAAAAAGGAAACAAAATCTATGACAAGTGAATGCCTCCGGGTTGGTCAAGCTGCACCGGATTTCGCAGCAACAGCCGTAGTGGATCAGGAATTCAAGACAGTTAAACTGTCAGACTATAAAGGCAAAAAGTATGTAGTCCTGTTCTTCTATCCCTTGGACTTCACCTTTGTGTGCCCGACTGAGATTACAGCATTTAGCGATCGCCATGAGGACTTCAAGAAAATCGATACCGAAATCCTCGGCGTATCCGTTGACAGCGAATTCTCTCACCTCGCTTGGATACAAACAGACCGCAAATCAGGCGGTATCGGCGACATCAACTATCCCTTAGTTGCTGACCTCAAAAAAACAATTAGTTCCGACTACAACGTCCTAGACCCTGAAGCCGGTATTGCCCTCAGAGGTCTGTTCATTATCGACAAAGAAGGCATCATCCAACACTCTACTATCAACAATCTTGCCTTCGGCCGCAACGTAGACGAAACCCTCCGCACGCTGCAAGCTATTCAACACGTCCAGTCTCACCCCGATGAAGTTTGTCCCGCAGGCTGGCAGCCCGGTGACAAGACTATGACTCCCGACCCGGTTAAGTCCAAAGTATTCTTTGCTGCGGTCTAACTTCATAGTTTTGAGTAAGCGAGTTTTGAATTAAAAAGTTTTTAATTCAAAACTCCCAACTATCCGGGCTTAAAATATCTGGTATTACCAATTACCAATTACCAATTACCAATTACCAATCCCCTAATTAGGAAATATGCTGACTTCTACAGATTTTAGCGGCTTGTTAAATCAGCGGTTTTTCCAAAATTTATTGCCTGTTCCCGCCACTAATGTTCTGAAGCTGGGACAGATGACTCCTGATTTTGAACTGCCGGATATTAATAATGGTAAATTGGTGCGACTGTCGAATTACCGCGGCGATAGACCAGTAGTTCTGGCTTTTACGCGGATTTTTACTGAAAAGCAATATTGCCCTTTCTGTTTTCCTCATATTAAGGCTTTGAATGAAAGCTGGGAAAAATTTGCCGATCGCAATATAGAATTATTGATGGTAACTAGCACGGACGATCGCCAAAGCCAAATTGTGGTTAAAGATTTAGGCTTGAAAATGCCCCTGCTTTCCGATCCAGGCGTAAAAGTGTTTCGCACTTATCAAACCGGTCAAGCTTTGGGCGCTCCTTTGCCCGCTCAGTTTGTTTTGGATCGAGATGGAAAACTGCTATTTAAACATTTGTTTTCTTTCATCGACCACAATGCTAGTGTGGAAACTTTGCTGAAATATTTCGACAAGCAAGAAGACGGCAATACCCTATCCTAATACTTTGGTTGAAAAACCCGCTTTCTAAATACCCCTGCTTCCGCGAACTATGGAAGTTTTTAACCGCAGATACACGCAGGTGTACGCGGTTATTTTTATGTTTGGCGATAAATCTATCATGTCCGGCCTACAACCATAACAAAAAGCGTTCGTAGTGCGGACGACTCGCACTACGAACAGGGACACGATATAACTCGTTGTGCCAATTCTCAGGGCGGAATACTCCGATGTTCGATCGGCATTAATCTAGACTATAGCTGGAATGTAGCTAGCACCAGTTTAAGCCGATGTCGTCTCCAAAAGGTCGATCGAGTAAAATTGAATTCAGCGTCTTAGCCTCGCACCCTGAGTTGTTGACAGGTTTAGATGCGTGGCTGCGGCTGGGCTTGATCGAGCCCGCTGAGGTTGAGCAATTGTGCCGACAATATTTAGTTTGTCCCCTGCCCGAACCCTCAAAGACGATCGCCCCAATTACTCAATCAAAAATACCCGCTCTCTCAACACAAAAAGCATTGCCCAGCACCGCTAAAAACGTTGTAGAGCGCGCAGAAACGGCTCGCACCCCTAATTTGGTTGCTCAAATTTTGCACTCGTTCATAGCCGAAATTAGCGTCGTGTGGCTGTTATTTTTAGGAGTGTTCATGGTAGTTGTCTCCTCTGGAGTCTTAGCTGCTAGTCAGTGGGAAAGATTTCCGGCTGCCGGACAATATGGAGTTTTGTTAGCTTATACTTTAACATTTTGGGCGATTAGCAGTTGGGCTAAAAAACAGGCTAATTTGCACTTGACTGCTCAAACTTTGCAAAAAGTAACACTGTTACTGGTGCCGATTAATTTTTGGGCGATGGACACTTTTGGATTGTGGCAATATCCCTGGAATTGGGCCGTAGCAATCGCCGCTGCACTTATTTTAACTTGGATAACACGCGGGATTATTAAATCTCAGTATGAAAGCTTGTCGGGTAAAAACGTCACTTGCTCGATCGCCCTAAATCATTTGGGATTGAGTTATTTGCACTGGGGTTGGGGATTTGTAGGCTTTTCCCTAGCTGCAGTTTATTTGGGTACCGTCGGAACTACTGCTGCTGGTGTTTATCAAGTTCAACAACAACGCTTACAATCTGTCCGACGCGGGGAAAACGCTGAAACCATCGCCGCTGCTTTTACTTCCAGCCCAGATTTTCTGACTTACAAAAAAGCTGCTTTAGTAGCCTATTCTTTAGGAATTTTACTGGGTCGGGCGATATTTGTCAAGGGCGTAGATATCGCTCAAATGGGTTTAGCTTTGGGGATTTGCGGCGTGCTTTTAGCATGGTTGGATTGGCAGCACCCTCTCGCATCTCGGACTATTACAAACAAGATATCCGACAACCCAAATCCCGGCAGTTTTTTTAACTGGCAATTAGCCGGAGGGGCTTTATTGGGTTTGGGCTGGCTGGTTTGTTTTCGCGAAATTCCCCTACAGGCGATCGCAGTTAGCGGATTGGCTATTTGGTTTTTTTATAGCCGCTTAGTGCGATTTTGGCAAAAGTTTGATTTGCTAATGCTTGAAGCGGTAGGAATTCAAACGATTTGGCTGTTTTGGCGAGTTGTTCCTTTAGGGATTAAAACACAATTTTCTACATTTTTAACTCAGCTTACCCACTCTGGGCAAACTCCTTGGGTTTTGTGGGGTGTTTTGCTCTTGCCTTATTTAATTTTAACCGCAACTGCGGCGCAGTGGCTCTACCGATCGCGCAAGTTTCAACTTGCCAGTTTTGGTGAAAATCTTGCTCTTGGTTTAGGCAGTGTTTTAACTGTTATTAGTTCCGTCAATCCTTTTTGGCGATCGCTCAATTTATTGGTTTCTACTTTAACTTTAGTTTGGATTACTTGGAAATACGTCATCCCCGATAATTCCCGGCGATTCTCAATCCCAGATTCTGCAGTCGATCGCCAGCGAAATCCGGCATTTTTAGTTTACCTGACTCACATTCTGGGTTTAGGCGCGATCGCTTCGACAATTGACTTATTTTTTCCCAACCAAACACCCCATATTTGGGCAGGAATTTTATTGCTGTTTATGGCGGCTGAATGGGGATTTTTGGTCTGGATGAAAGCAGCAAATATCAGAGAAAATTCTGCCTTTTTCCGCTGGCATCCTGCATGGTTCCAAAGTTCTTGGAATCTGGGTTTAGGATTGGCGGGATTCAGCTTTATCTTGCTCTACAGTAATTTGCAGTCTCCGGGGGGTTTGATTTGGCTGGCCGCACCTTTGGCTTTGACTGCTGTTGCTAAATATACTGATTTTCCTCACAAACAAGTCGCCAGTACATTCAGCGCGATCGCTCTAATTTTAGGACAATTTCTGATTTTGAGTTTCCCCGGATATCAGTTAATCGCTTTGGGTTTGGCTGCTGCGTTGATGTTAGTCAATACTTTCTATTTGGTAGAGGTACCGGCGGCTGCAATTTGTGTCGGATTTAACTTGGGTTTTGTAGCTGCGGTAATCGATCGATTAGGTTTTGTATCTGGTTGGGCTTGGGGAATTGCTGGGGCGATCGCACTTTTGTGTCTCTGGTTGTTTCGCAGCACGATTGTTCGTGTTTCCAGCCGTTTCCCTCAGCCTTCTCGATTAGCTCAAATTTACGATCGAGCTTTAGATGGTTGGGCTGTCTTACTCGCCAGCTTGCTGTTGACAACTATTACTTTTTATTCTTTTGAACTCTACGCACGCCCTACCTTCAATTTCTCCGCCTCTGCTGAAGTATTGGCTGCTACTTTGGTAATCATGGCTGCGATTGTTTTCCGAAGTTTGCACCAACTTTCGCCTCTGGCAATTTATGCTTTGGCTTGGAGTTTGGAGTTGCTGACAGCAGTCGGTTTGAGTTTTGTCGATCGCACTGCGATTAATTTGGCTGTAGCGAATATTGCGATCGGGTTGTTTGCACAATTGATGGGCGATTGGTGGCGGCGGCGCAATTCCGACAATCGCACAATTTTACCCAGCATTCACGTTATACCTTTGGTTTACGGGTTGTTGGGTTTGATTTTGCGATCGCAAACTTTTGCCAATTGGACTGGTTTAACTGTGTTTGGTGCGTCTTTAATTGCGATCGGCATTGGTAGGCGTGAGCAACAATTCAAACCTCTGGTTTATTTAGGATTAATTGGTGTCTCAGTTTCTGCTGGCGAATCAGTGATTTATCAACTATTGCAAACACCGGGAGGCTCTTTTGGTGACGGTTTAATTGTGCTGGCAACCCTCGGTACAACTTTAACCTATATATATCGCATTTTGTCTCCTTGGCTTAGCAACTATTTGCATTTAACTAATGCGGGGTTGAAAATATTTGCTCACCTGCACTGGGTTTTGAGCAGCGTAATCCTAATTTTGGCTTCTACCAACGATATTAAATCCGGGATAAATTTAGGATTAGTCACCGGTGCTTTATTAGTGCAGTACGCTTTCTTGCAAGGGCAAAATAATCTCGATCGCCTGTGGGCAGAAATTTGGATTTACTTGGGCTGGCTAGAAGCCTTTGGAGTCCGGCTTTATTGGATAAATACGCCTTTAGTCAAGTACATTTCCGGGCCGCTGGGGCCGTGGAAAGTTGCTTTTGCTTCTTTATTTGCCTATTTCATTTATATTTTACCTTGGGATAACTGGGGTTGGTCAAAAAAACCTTGGCGGATAATTGCTTCGCTGATTCCCGCAGTAGCTATTTTGGAATCTCCGGCTAAGTTTTATCCGATTAGCTGGTTGATAGCTGCCGCGTTTTATATTTTCCTAGCTTGGGAAAAGCAGGAAGTCCGTTTTACCTACGTGAGTGTGGCCATAATTGACTGGCTATTGTTGCAGTGGTTTGCACAAATGGGATTGACTCTGCCTGAATACTACTTTACTCCTTTGGGGCTTTCTTTCCTTTATGTTGTTCAGTTCGTGAAGCGTAGCTATCCCGTAGGGAATCGCGCTTTGCAACTACCAGCCCAAAAAACCCTGCGCCACACTCTGCGAATCCTCGCCACGGCGCTGATTTGCGGGATACCTCTTTTTACTCAGCAAAGCCACGGTTTAGTAGCGGGGGCTTTTAGTTTGCTAGCGATTGTGGCTGGTTTGGCGCTGAGAGTGCGGGCGTTTTTGTTTGTGGGGACAGGAATTTTCTTAATCAATGTTTTCTATCAGTTAGTAGTGCTGATTTTCGATTATCCACTGATTAAATGGGCGATCGGTTTGGCTTTTGGGATTGTATTTATCTGGATTGCTGCTACTTTTGAAACTCGGCGCGATCGCATTTCTGCTTTTGTGCAGCATTGGGTTGTACAGTTCCAATCTTGGGATTGAATTTTCCGCAAGACACCTCTTCGTTTCATTCCCTCGCTCTTCTTCAAAGTATCTGCGTTAATCTGCGTCGATCAGCAGGGCATCTGCGGTTGCTCTATCAATCAAAGATTTATGCACTTGCTCGTCTAATCAAATCCTGTTGCCCCGGAAGAGCGGGTTTACCAAAACTATAATTTCTCCGATAAATGTAAAAAAAAACGCCCTTTTTTTTGGGGTCAAAGGCTTGACATTCCCGGCTTAAAAAGGTATTATATAATAATCGGAGTGGTAGCAATTTTCAAATTTAAGCCACCACTTCTATTATCTAAAATATACCTTAAAAATCAACTAAAATCAATAGGTAAAAACACCTTTTTTTGCGCCGCGACTTGAGAGTCTAAATTAACAAGAATCAGCAAACAATTATAGGCAAAGGTGGGCAGAAACCCACCGTAAAGCAGAGCTATTAATTGTTTAATCTAACTCTGGATCGCCAGGTCGATCGAACACAATCTCAAAGATTCCCGATCGCACAAACTTGCACAAAGCCCTTAAATGGTCATCTGCATCTTGGCGATTGCAGAAACGCGCAACAGCGTGATTTCGAGCATCAGGCAAAACCCGCACAATCACCCAAGGTTTGGCATAATCCGGCTTTATTGACACTCCCCGGTCTAAAGACACGGGGATTCTTAAGGACAAACTTTGGGGGATGAATCCGCCCAAAGTTTAATTCTTAAAGGGTTAGTCAATAACCCACTACCCACTCGCTCAATTAATGAGTCTATGGCTACCTTTGATTTTCTGATGATGTTTGCTGCCCCATTAACATCTGCATTTAAGATTAGTCCCTGAGCAGAACGGTACAAACCTCGTTTAATTCGCTTACCCGAGGGCTGCCAATTGTCGGGTTTTTCACCGACTTTCACGGGCATTATGTCTCGGTCTAGGAAGCTAGATTTTGAAGTGTAAGATTCATCTTGTTCGACAAATTTCCACCCTTTTAAATCGCATTCTTGTTGCAACCTTTCTTTGACTTTGGCGGTCGGTATTTGGACAAAGTTTTGGTTGGTCACTCCGCCCATGTTTACTTCTTGTTTTTGTCCCTTATTCCAACCAAAAACTATGACATTAATTAGATTATCCTGGCAATAATCAACAATAATTCTCACTGCTTTATTAACAGCATCTCTCATTCTTCGGGCGCGAGTTTCGGATAATTGCTGTAATCGTTGTGATGAGAAACCTTGAGGTAGCTTATGTTTGGCGTGTTCTGATTGAACTTTTGCTTTCTGTTTGTTAAACCATTGGTTCCAAGATTTTAGTTTACGGCCATCAATAATAAAAGGCTGGCCATTACTAGAGACACAGGTCAGCCAGTTATTGATGCCATGATCGATTCCCAGGATGCCAGTCGCTTCTAAATCGCAACTAAGGGCTTGTTCGCCAAGAGATTCGTGGACGTACTCGACCCAGACTTGACCATTTCTAGGAATTAGTCTCAGCTCTTTAATGGTAGAGCTTTTAATACGTTCGGGTAAAGGAACCAAAAGTGCATCGGTGCCAAAATGCTCTTTACCTTTGTTTCCTAAAGGCAGTCTAATTTTATTCCCAACCACCTTTAAAGCTTGACCGGGGTAAGAAATTGGGTACATTCCTCCTTTGGTTCTATATTTTGGTAATCTCGGCTTTTGGCTGAGTTTTCCTTTATAAGCTAACTTGGACAATGCTCGGAAAGAGCTAAAAGATTCAGCTACAGATTTAAGAGATTGTTGCGCGACTTGTGAGTAGAGAAGCCCGTAATTTTCGTTATTTTTGGCAATTTTGTACAAGTCAGGATATTTAACCGTACTTTTGTCTTTAAAGAATCTTTGCCTACCTTCGTAAGTCCCAACATTAAACAGGTTATTTGACCATTTTAGTAGTTGCTCAACAATAGGCTTTTCAAATTCCGTTAAATGCCAAACATCTTTTTGCACTGCGTACATTTTGTTTCACCTCCATTGATTAATTTTACCATGTATCGCATTTGTCTGACTGGTATACTAAAGTCTATTCCTACCTTTCATCCCTGGACTAAAGTCACAGGGTTTTCAGGGGTTTATTTATAAATCAGGCGTTTTCGTGAGTTGCAGATTATCTTCTGGCTGTGCAGTTACTTGCCGATTTGGAGAATGTGCGGCAATTATCTGGGCACCTGCTTTTCGTAGAATGTCGAGGTAGCTGGCGATGAAACTACCCGTGAGGT
The DNA here is from genome assembly GCF_036700745.1 of Microcoleus sp. S36a_B3. Taxonomy (NCBI): domain Bacteria; kingdom Bacillati; phylum Cyanobacteriota; class Cyanophyceae; order Oscillatoriales; family Microcoleaceae; genus Microcoleus; species Microcoleus sp. S36a_B3. Next base: position 74,124 of record NZ_JAUBPN010000005.1, read on the forward strand.
TGGCCGCCAACTGTTCGATTAGATGGCTAGCTAAGCTTTTGACCTCTTTTTCCTGCAACAGCACCCGCTGCGCGTCGAAATCGGCGTCAGAGTAGCTGCGGATGCAGGATAGGAGTTGTGTGATGCCGAAGTCGTCTAAAGCTTGTTGGTAGCCGCGAGAAAATTCGCTTCCGTCGCTGGAAGGTTTTATCATGGTAATAGCTCTCTTTGATTTTTAGAGCCACAAGCCAGCGACGAACTTTCCTAGGGCGCGCGCTGGCTTTTGACTTTTCCGAGTATAGCGCAATATGCAGCATATTTACAGCATATATGTAGCAAAATCGACAAAACGCTGTAAATATATCACACTGACGATCGGCTTAGATAAGAAAAAATCAACCTCTGATGACGAAACGCCTATCAACCTCCATCGCAGATGGAATTTATGACCAACTTCAAGATTGGGCAAACGAGGAACGCCGTTCAATCAGCGGCTTAGCAGCATTCCTTTTGGAGAAAGCTGTGAGAGAGCACCAAGAAAAGATCCAAAAACAGCCGCCACCCTCTAATGAAAAGCAGGACTCACAATAAAGTTTGTGCGAAATCATTGGCGGGAAACTTGCAATTAGACAGAAATTCAATCTCTGATGACGAAACGCCGATCAAAATATTTAGCAGACGGAATTTACACTCGCCTTGAGGAATGGACTAAACAAGAAGGTTGATCGACTAGCAATTTGGCAGCATTCCTGTTAGAGAAAGCTCTTGTAGACCATGAGGAGAAACTGCTAAAACAGCAGTCTTTGTCTGATGAGAAGCAGGGGCAGCAGTAAAGTGGATGCTCCCATAGCCCGCAATCAACTGCGATCGGCTTAAACAAAACTAAATCTCCGATGACTAAACGTTTAACCACTTATTTAGCAGCAGGAATCTATGACATCTTTATACGACAAGGACAAATGGAAAAATGACCCTTACTTTCGATCGAGCTAATTATAGCAATTTGCTGGCAGAAGTCGCTCCACGGGCGATCGAAACCGAGCAAGAATACGATCGCCTCCTAGCAGTCGCAGAGGGGCTGACGTTCGCCAAAAACCGTACTCCCGAAGAAAAAACTTTACACAAGTTATTGGTAACGCTCATTGAAGTTTACGAGGCTCAAAATTATCCGATCGACAAATCCGAACCTCACGAGATTTTGCAACACATCATGGAAGCCAGCGGCACCCGTCAAGCTGACTTAGTGGACATCATTGGATCGAGTGGCGTAGTTTCTGAGGTTGTTAATGGCAAGCGGGCAATTAGCAAAGCACAAGCTAAGGCACTCGGCGATTATTTTAAAGTGTCGCCTAGTTTGTTCATTTAATATGATGTAAATGCCAATTTTCAACACTCATACAGCAGTCTTCCGTAGGGTGTGTCGCTATCCACAATCTTTAATAAAGACGGCTAATTTAATAGCGACGCACCTGGTAGGTTCAATGAATCAAGAAGCCAGCCATTTTTTTTAGCAAGCTTTTTTATTGGCAATAAAATGTTGGATTTGTTTGTTGACATATTGACAAAAATAAGGTTCGTCGCTATCAGATTGTCGCTTTTTTTGAGGATTGTTGATGTATCCGCACCCTACAGTTACTGTTGCTGCATTCTTTTTTTTAACTGGTATTTTTTAATTAAAAACCCGGTTTCTCCAAGAAACCGGGTTTTTAATCAGACGTTATTTATCCGCGTGTCATCGCACTTAATGGCTTAAAGCAAATTCCGGCAATCTCGGTTCAGATTCGCCACTCGGCAATACCTTCACCTGACCGTTTTCATCCACATCTACGATCGCACTTTGGCCTTCTTTCAGTTTCCCAGACAGCATTTCCTCAGCCAGTACATCTTCCAACAACCGCATGATTGCGCGCCGCAAAGGTCGAGCACCGTAGCTGGGATTGTAGCCTTCTTTAACTAACAGTTCCTTGAACGCTTCTGTCACCGACAAAGTGATACCCTGTTCCGTTAAGCGACTGAAAATTTCCTGCAACAAGATGTCAGCAATCTGCTTGATTTCTTCCTTATTCAACTGGCGGAAGACAATAATTTCATCCAGACGGTTGATAAATTCAGGACGGAAAAACTGTTTCAGTTCTTCGTTTACCAAACTCCGCACGCGGTTGTATTGAGAGTCTGCTGCGCTTTCAGTAAACTCGAAACCGAGGCCGCCGCCGCCTTTTTCAATCACCCTCGAACCGATGTTTGATGTCATCACCAGCAGCGTATTCTTAAAGTCTACTGTCCGACCTTTCGCATCGGTCAAGCGGCCGTCTTCCAAGATTTGGAGCATCATGTTGAAGACATCCGGGTGAGCTTTTTCGATTTCGTCGAATAAGATGACCGTGTAAGGACGGCGACGGACTGCTTCTGTTAGTTGACCGCCTTCATCGTAGCCGACGTAACCCGGAGGCGAACCGATGAGTTTGGAGACGGTGTGGCGTTCCATGAATTCGGACATATCTAACCGAATCATCGCTTCTTCGGAACCGAAGAAATAGGAAGCCAAGGCTTTTGTCAGTTCCGTTTTGCCGACGCCTGTTGGGCCGGAAAAGATGAAGCTGGCGATCGGGCGATTGGGATTTTTCAAGCCGACCCGCGCGCGGCGGATGGCGCGAGAAACTGCGCTGACAGCTTCTTCTTGACCGATTAAGCGCTGGTGCAATGTGTCTTCCATGTGCAGCAGCAATTCCGATTCCGATTCTGTCAGCTTGCTAACTGGTACTCCCGTCCAATTTGCCACGATGTGGGCGATGTCTTCTTCAGTGACGATGGGAGAGATTCTGATCTGGCTTTTGTTGATTGTAGCTTCAGCGATTTCGGCTTCGATTTCTAATTCGCGATCGCGCAATTTGCCAGCTTTATCGAAGTCTTGTTCGCGCACCGCAGCATCTTTTTCTTTGCTAACAGCCGGAAGTTGTTTTTTGAGTTCTTTAACTTCGGGCGGGGTTTGCGAGTTCAAGACGTGGACGCGGGAACCTGCTTCGTCAATTAAGTCGATCGCCTTGTCTGGCAAAAATCGATCGTTAATGTACCTGTCAGACAGTGTAGCCGCTGCTTCTAAGGCTGCATCGGAAATTGTCAGTCTGTGGTGCTGTTCGTAGGCCGATCGCAAACCGTACAATATTTCTATTGTTTCAGCCACGCTTGGTTCGCCGATTTTAATCGGTTGGAAGCGGCGTTCTAGGGCTGCGTCGCGCTCGATATGCTTGCGGTATTCATCCAAGGTTGTCGCGCCCACACACTGCAATTCGCCTCGCGCCAGGGCTGGTTTGAGCATATTGGAAGCGTCCATGCTACCTTGAATCGCGCCTGCACCAACTAAGGTATGAATTTCATCAATTACCAGAATGATATTGCCTGCTGCGCGAATTTCGGCCATGATTTTCGTCAGCCGTTCTTCAAATTCGCCTCGGAATTTTGTCCCAGCAATCAGCGAACCCATATCGAGGCTGATTACTTGTTTGTCTTCTAAAATTTCCGGGACGTTTCTGTTGACAATGCGCTGGGCGAGGCCTTCGGCGAGGGCTGTTTTGCCTACTCCCGGTTCGCCTACGAGCACTGGATTGTTTTTCGTGCGGCGGCCCAACACTTGGATCACGCGCTCGATTTCATTTTCGCGGCCCACCACGGGATCGAGTTTGCCGCTGGCTGCTAGCTTGGTTAAGTTTGTGCCGAATTCTTCTAAAGTCGGGATTTTGCGATCGCCGCTATCCCCCCGGCCTCCAGATACCGCCGCGACTTCTCCCACTGCACGAATTACCTGCGTGCGAACTCTCTGGCGATCGATTCCCAGGTTTTGCAGCACCTTCGCCGCCACCCCTTCATCGTCTTGGATCAGCCCCAGCAGGATGTGCTCTGTGCCGATGTAATTGTGTCCTAACTGTCGCGCTTCGTTCAGCGCCGTCTCAAAAATGCGCTTGACGCGGGGGGTAAACGGAATTTCCGGCGGGAGGAACCCGGAACCTCTACCGATGATATTTTCAATTTCATTGCGCGCCTCTTTCAAGTTGAGGCCCATATCCAGTAATACTTTTGCAGCGATGCCAGTGCCTTCGCCGACGAGTCCTAAGAGAATTTGCTCGGTGCCTACAAAATTGTGGCCGAGGCGCCGCGCTTCCTCTTGGGCTAGCATGATTGCTTTAATGGCTTGTTCTGTAAAGCGTTCAAACATATTTTTTCTATCCTACTGTCTTGGCGAGGGTTGTATCGCTGCTGGTGAGGAGCGATTTGGAACACTACACAAATTATATATGTAAATTTTTGTGTATTTCCTTTTATTCAATGTATCGCTACTAAGAGGAGGCGGACAGTGGGGAGAGCCGAATAGTTGGGGTGTGTTTGCCGTCTGGTTCTGCGATCGAACTGTGCCAAGGCAAATTAATCTTATCAATCACCATATCACTCATCTCCTAATCTACTGTGTTGCCGTTCCCCTGTCAAGCATTCTCTTAAAGCGAGCTATCGACAATGTTGCTTCGGGCGATCTGAGAATGCTTTTGTTTCAAATTACGTATTTTTAGCAAAAGTATTGCACCCCAAAGCAATTTTATTTTAACAGTTTGACTTGCCCGCTGGCGGTCAACAACCATTTTTTTCAACTAAAATCCTTCGTTGCAGCCTGTAGATTTGGTGAAAAGCCCGGTTTCTTTGGGCTTAGTGCGTGCAGGAATCAACAGGTTAAGGGGCTTATGGGCGATCGCCATTTTCAGAAGGCAGGAGGCTTTTATGAACTCACCCTTAAAAGAGGGAGATTGAAACAAGGACATTGTACACCTCGCTGCCAGCATTCTCAGTATAATTATTTATTTTACTGAGCTTTAAACTCACAACTAAAGTTTTAATTAATATTTTTCACCTCCTGCCTTCTGCCTCCTGCTCTCTGCCTTTCTTGTAAAATTAGCTGCATTTTGAAATTGCCATTAATCGCCTAGTTGCAAAATCTGCGATCGAAACTTACAACCGTGAAACTTTCTTGTAATTTTTGCCTTTAACCAATGATAATTTCCCCATTTTAAAGCCATTGTGGAAGCAACTGTTTAATAACTTTTACAAACCCGATCGCAATTTGAATCAGCGGCCAACCCGCAAAACCGATTAACACCGCCCAGCGAGTTTTAATATCCAAACCTTGGCGAACCGCCACAATTACAGATAGCAAGCTCCACACAGCTAATATCCGCTCTATCCCTTCTCCCAGCAAGGGAATTAACGTTAAAAAATTTAGCACTTGCGGGGCGTAAGCAAATCCGATCGGAACCAACAACTCCCCATAACTTACATGACCGGGTTTCAGCCACTGCCCGATTTTAAAGATAGTGAAAGTCCAAAAATAATAACCCCCCACCAGTGCCAAAGCATCTATCCAAAGTGCTAACAATAACACGGATAGCTCAGTTCGATTGATTAACAAAATGACGGCACTGCCAAAAACGCGGGACACCGCTGCTAAAATTACAATCGTTAAAGCTATCCGCTTCGTTCTGGCAGTGTAGGGAGTTTTTTCGTAAAAGTTGCTGTTCAAAGAAAGTGCGTTCCAAAGCGTTCTTCGCAAACCTGCAATTGAATCTTCTCCCCTCACCTTTAACTCCTGCTCCTCAAGATAGTTGACAACTAGGACAAAATAAGCTCTAATACAGCAAAATCACCAAAATATTTCTACATAATTAGGTAATTAACAGGCATTCTACCAGATTTTCTTAAATGCTAAGATTGATTTTGCAGATATTTGCGTGGCTGCGCGGAGGAAGTTTAAATTTGTTGCTCATCGCAGCTCTAATCCTGCTAGTTTGGGGCATTCTTTCGCCAGTGGGAACTGTTATATGGTGGCTGGGTCAAAGTGCCGAAACTTTGGGTTTCAAGAAAAATTCGCCGGAGATATTGCCCCCGAACGACAGCAGCCCGGAAGCGCGCAAGTCTTCACCGAGCAATTGTTATATCATCTTTTTACCGGGAGTTGGCGATTTTTCGGGGGACGAACTAACACCGGGAGAAGCATTTTTTCTCAAACATTTAGTTGAAAGTCACCCGCAGTGCGTAGCCGTGGGGGATATTTTTCCTTATTCAGCTTCTAACAAAAGTTTAGGCGGACAGCGCTGGCTAGCTCCTTTTTGGCGGTTTGCAGCACAGGCAAAAAGTGGGCCGATTGGGGCGGATATATTCATCAAAATTCGCAATCTTTGGAGGTTTGCAATTTCTCTTGATTATCGCTACGGTTTTGCATACAATCAGGGAATTGCTCATGCAATTATCGAGCGAATGAATGCTAAATCTCCGATTTCAGCTAATCCTCAAAAACCTTTGCAAGTTATTTTAATTGGCACTAGCGGCGGCGCACAAGTTGCTTTGGGTGCTACTCCCTATCTTAAAGAATGGCTGAAAGCAGAAGTTACTGTTATTTCAGTTGGGGGCGTGTTTTCGGGAGAAAATGGTTTTGCAGAAGCCGATCGCGTTTTCCATTTGCGCGGCACTCGCGATTCAATTGAGGATATTGGCGGCATAGTTTTTCCGACTCGCTGGTACTGGTTCGCGACTTCCCCGTTCAATCAAGCTCGTTTACAAGGACGCTACGCAGAAGCTGTCAGCGGCCCTCAAAAGCACGACGGCGATGAGGGATATTTTGGGGAAGATCGGGCAAGTAACGGTGAAAAGTATGTAGATATTACGCTGGATAAGATTAATCAATTGCCTGTTTGGTCTGATGGCCCGTCCGATTGATGAGTTTTTACATATTCAGTGCCTCTACAACTATCGGACATCATATCAATCGGTAACATCAGCTACTTAGCATTTAAATTGGATCTAAAGAAATAATAAAATTCTTCTGGGTTATTGCTCCGCAGCACCGCCCGGAATATACAATTTAAATGCAGAATAGCTTAGTCATTAGTAATTAACTGTATCATTGTTCGTTGTGCGTCGCTTGAAGCTTGGCCTTGTTGCCTTCGAGTCTCTACCGCACTTCCCGATGCGCGATGCCCCATTCCCTATTCCCTATTCCCTATTATCAATGTCTCGACCAACATTATATATTGCAATCACCAATCACGGATTTGGTCACGCTGTCCGAGTTTCCTCGGTAGCTGCAAAAATTCAAGAATTAAATCCAGATATTTTACTAATTATCACCACAACCGCACCTCGGTGGCTACTAGAATGTTACATTACTGGCGACTTTATCCTCCGTCCCCGCGCTTTTGATGTGGGAGTCGTGCAAGCTGATAGTTTGCATATGGACAAAGAGGCGACGCTGGAAAAGTTGCGGGAAATTCGGAAAAACCAAAATTCTATAATTGCGGGCGAAGTTAATTTTATCAAGCAAAATCGGGTGGGTTTGGTGTTGGCAGATATTCCTCCTTTGGCTGCGCGAATGGCAGCATCTGCTGGGGTTCCTTGCTGGATGATGAGCAATTTTGGCTGGGATTTTATCTATCGAGATTGGGGCGGGGAGTTTGTAGAAATGGCAGATTGGATTGGTGAATGTTTCGGAAAGTGCGATCGGCTTTTTCGCCTGCCTTTGCACGAACCGATGCCAGCTTTCCCAAATATTCAAGATGTCGGCTTGACGGGCGGCAATCCTCGCTACAGTAACGATGAAATTCGGGAAGTATTCGGCATTAAATCACCGCTGGAAAAAACTGTATTGCTGACTTTCGGCGGCTTGGGTTTAGAAGCAATTCCTTATCAAAATTTACAGCTATTTAGCGATTGGCAATTTATTACTTTTGATGGGGTGGCTCCCGATTTGCCGAATTTGATTAAAGTCAAAAATCAAGAATTTGCACAATCTTTCCCGATTTTACCGCGTCCGGTGGATCTGATGCCTGTCTGCGGGCGCTTGGTTTCTAAACCGGGATACAGCACTTTTTCGGAAGCTTTGCGCTTGGAAATACCTGTTGTTTCTATTATGAGAGAAGGTTTTGCGGAAGCTCAGGTGTTGTTGGAGTGGCTGAAAAATTATGCGGAACATCAAGTGGTGACGGCGGCGGAGTTTTTTGAGGGGGATTGGGAGTTTTTGCGACAGCCACTGCATCCGCCGCGTTTGTCCGATAAGTTGGATAAAAATGGTACTGAGGCGATCGCCCAAGCTGTTGTAGACTATTTTAAAGATCGGGATTAGGATGATGCTGATTTACGATCTCAAATCCCAATGGATAAATCTTTGATTGATTCCACCGCTGATTAACGCAGATTAACGCAGATATTTTCCTGAGCGGAAAGCGATTGAATGCAATGCAAGTCTAATTTGGTCTAAAATCTAAAATCTAAAATCTAAAATCGAATGCTTCATCACCAACAAATACTCAGAATTCAAACTACAGGGAAGTCTCTGTGCAACATCACTCCTAAGATAGAAGATGCGGTGGCGAATTCGGGTATTGAAACAGGACTTTGTAGCTTGTTTTTGCGCCATACTTCTGCTAGCTTGGTGATTCAAGAAAATGCTGACCCGGATGTACTTAAGGATTTGGCTAACTTTTTGGCTAAACTTGTACCGGAGGGCGCGAGTTACATTCACGATGCGGAAGGCCCAGACGATATGCCGGCGCACATTCGCACTGCGCTGACTCATACTTCTGAACAAATCCCGATCGCGCGCGGTAGATTATTGTTAGGAACTTGGCAGGGAATTTATCTCTGGGAACACCGCCAGCGCGGCCACTTTCGCGAATTAGTCGTTCACGTCAGCGGCGTTGGATCGGAATTTGCACCTCGCTGATTTTAGTGGCTTCTGGTGTCATCGGCGAGTTGTAAAAAAAGCGGCGCGGCGGCCCGACTATTTCGTATTCGGGATGTTCTTGAAGCCAATCTTTGAGTTTCTGGAGGTTATTTTCGTAACTTTCCCAAGTGTAGGCCCCGCGCGCGCCGATGCTGACAACTGTCATCGGTGAAGTATCCGTGACTTCCACAGCAGAGTTAACGCTGCTGGGGGCGATATTTGATGCCGGGTAGAGGAAGGAAACTTCTGCAACCGGAACTTTATCGATTTGCTCGGAAGTTTCCGTGTAGCGCGCTTCTACTGGCGTTGTCATCGCAATTTGATTGTTGCTGATGTGTTCAAATAAGGGATTGAATGCGATTCCTGTAGCTTGTCGCAAATCGCCTGCGTGGGTGTAGGTGACAGCGCGGTACTGAGGATATTGCTTAACTTCTATGACGCCAATCTGTGCCGGCTCAGGGAATCCACTAGGTAATGTCATTTTAGATTTGAGATTTTAGATACTTCGGCTTTGCGATCGTACAAGTTTGAGATTCTAGATTTTACACTAAATAATGAGGCAATACTTACTCTGCAAGGGTTTTCTAGTTGCTTGCAGTTGCGTTTGTTTGGGCCACTGCTATAAATAGGCTGAGATTGTTTGCAGCCGATCGCTCCTGCAGCACAACCAGTTTAGCAGTTATTTAGAGCGATGCTAACTGTCGATCGCCTAGAATTAGTTGAGATATTTCTTGCTTAACCTCGTAATAATACGGACGGCGCTAAGTAAGCAGAGAAACATCAATCTAGTTGTCCTTAAAAAATTAGCGTTTTTCAGGGGTGTCTGCTATTTATGTCGGAAAAGATTCGGCTGTGCCGATCGAGCTGTGCATTTTCAGTTATTGCCACGGTTATCGCGCTCAGCAACGCCGTTCAATTATATCGCTTTCAGGGAATGACATATGAAAAAGATTCTAGTGATTGAGGACGATCGAGTAATTCGAGAGAATATTCTCAAACTCCTCAAAGCCGAAGGTTTCGACGTGACGGGTGCAGAAAATGGAGCGCTGGGTTTAAATGCGGCGGTGTCAAGTCTTCCCGACGTGATTCTTTGCGATGTGATGATGCCGGAACTAGACGGGTACGGGGTGCTGATGGCCTTGCGATCGCACCCTGTTACTGCTACAGTACCTTTTGTTTTCCTCACAGGTAAAGCCGAGCGCTCTGAAATGCGGCAAGGTATGGAATTGGGAGCAGATGATTACCTCACAAAACCTTTTACTAAAGCTGAGCTTGTGGGTGCGATATCCAGCCGCTTGAAAAAACAAGCAGCTTTTGCCGAACAGCAGCATAATTTGCGATCGCCAAGCAGCACATTACTCCCAGATGCCGCCGACAAATTAGAGGAGATAGAAACAAGTTTGCGTGCAGCCTTGGAACGAGAAGAATTCCAAGTTTACTATCAGCCGCAGGTCAATGTTCAGACTGGAAAAATCGTGAGCGCTGAAGCTTTAGTGCGCTGGCTGCATCCCGAAAAAGGGCTGATTTCGCCCGCTGAATTTATTCCTGATGCCGAAGCAACTGGCTTCATCGTACAGTTGGGCGAGTGGGTTTTGCAGACAGCTTGCAGACAAATACAGGTTTGGCAAAATGCTGGTTTTTCCTTGCAGCAGGTAGCGGTGAATCTGTCGCCCGCCCAATTTCACCAACCAGAACTCAGCAGCAGAGTTGCCGAAATTTTAGCAGAAATTGGTTTAGCACCGAGCAGTTTGGAATTAGAGCTGACCGAAAGTTTGATGGTGGAGGATGCCGAAGGTGCGATCGCGACTTTGCAACAATTGAAAGATTTGGGAGTTTCTATCTCTATTGACGATTTCGGCACAGGCTATTCTTCTTTAAGCTATCTGACACAATACCCCTTTGATGTTTTAAAGATCGATCGCTGTTTTATCAGCAATATAACCGACGGTTGCACAAATGCAGCGATTGTCAAAGCTATTATTGAAATGGCGCACAGTCTCTGTCTTGAGGTAATTGCCGAAGGAGTTGAAACTGAAGCCGAAAAAGATTTTCTGTGGCGCTACGAGTGCGATGCCATGCAAGGATATTTATTCAGTCCTCCTGTGCCGGCAGCGGATTTTGAACAGTTGCTGGCGGAAGGCAAATAGAATATAGCTGAAGTCAATATTTGTCCTATAATCAAGTGCGATCGGGGTGAAATATGGTTTTAGAATCTACCAGTAACGTTGACTTACTCAAATCAAGCACTAAAAAAAATAAGGATGTTTACCTAGCTGTTAAGCTAGCTCTATTGATAGTATTTTTATCTATTTTGTCCAAATTCTTTGTCATTGTCAACGCCGGAGAACGGGGCGTGCTGATGCAGTTTGGTAAAGTGCAAGAACAGGTACTCGGAGAAGGAATTCACGTAATAGTACCCACAGTTTATACTGTAAAAAAGTTGAGCGTTAGGGTGCAAAAACAGGAAAGTTCCGCTGAAGCTTCCTCAAAAGATTTGCAAGATGTTTTCACGGATGTAGCGCTCAACTGGCATATTCTCCCAGAAGAAGCAAATGCTATTTTTCAACAAATAGGTGACGAGAAAGAAGTCGTAGCTCGCATTATAGAGCCTGCTGTTGAAGAAGTATTAAAAGCAGTTATGGCAAAATATACGGCTGAAGAAATAATTACTAAACGGGGAGAAGTTAAAGCCACAGTTGATGATTCTTTGACCTTGAGGCTGGTTACGTATCACATTGCCGTTGACGATATTTCTTTAGTACACGTTCACTTTTCTGAGCGGTTTAGCGAGGCAGTGGAGGCGAAACAAATTGCCGAACAGGAGGCAAAAAAAGGGGAGTTTTTAGCGCTGAAGGCAGCAAAACAGGCGGACGCTAAGGTGAATTTAGCCAAGGGAGAAGCCGAAGTGCAAAGGTTGCTGCGGGACAATTTGACTCCGGAACTTTTGGAAAGGCAGGCTATAGAAAAATGGGATGGGAAATTGCCGCTGATTGTTGGTGATGGGGGTAAAAATTTATTGGACTTGAGGAAGTTGGTTGAGAGATAATTATAATCGTGGACGCAGGGGTAGCCAAAAACCGGGTTTCTTTACGAAAATACAGGGAGTTTAGCTTTTGATGTCGGTTAAAAAATAGGTTTCTTGAGTATTCGTGCCTAAGTCCTGAATTAGCAATTACCAGCACCTTGACTTAATATCTCTTCAAAAGCTTTAGTAATTCTAGTTTGAAAACGCTGTCGGTGCTTCAGTTTTAAAACAGGTTTAATTATTTCCAAAGATACATTAGAACTTGGTTTGCTATCTATAATTTTAATCGATCGCAGTGTAGATAGCTGCAATTCTTTTTTTACCATCAATTCAGGAATAGCCGCTGCACCTGTGCCACTTTCCACCACAGCTTTTACCATTTCACTACTGTTCAAAACTAAAGTTACATTCAATTCATGGGGATTAATTTCCCAACTTTGCAAAGCTTGTTCCAACATTTGCTGAACTCCCGAACCAGATTCTCGCATCACCCAATCCGTTTTCGCAATTTCCGCTAAACTCACATCTGTTTGTTCAAACCAAGGGTGAGATTTGCCAACTACAATCAGCAAGCGTTCGCTGCCTACAACTTCTTCCTCCAGAGTGTTCTTAAGCGAAGCTTTGATGTCTCCCGTCACTAAACCCAAATCAAATGTTCCCGTCGCCGTACCCGCACAAATTTCTTCGGCATTTGCCAGAGTACAATTCACGCAAATACCAGGATGTTTTTGTTTGAACTTGCTAAGTTTATCAGGCAACCAATAATTGCCAATGGTCAGACTGCAACCCAAGTTTAAATCGCCTCGCTGCAAGTCGTTCAACTCCCGCAAACCTCTCTCAGTCAAAGCAACTTGGTCGAGAATTTTCTGAGTTTCAACTTGCAGCAACTTCCCAGCATCTGTGATTTCGATGCGGCGGCCGATGCGGTGAAATAGTTTTACTCCGTATTGCGCCTCTAAGCTTTGGATGGTCGCGCTGACAGCGGGTTGGGTAATGTAAAGTTCCTCCGCTGCGCGGCTGAAGTGCAGGTGTTCCGCGACAGCTAGAAAAACTCGCAGTTGGTCAAGTGTCATTCCGGCCATGCTGAGTACCCTTTTACTAAATACAGTTATTTTTTGAGATTAAAATCTCTTGCGGCTAAGCTTTGACCTGAAGTTTTCGACTCTATTGTACAGGTTGGAATTACCAAAAAAGCACGGTTGCCAGCCGTTATTTAAAGTTTCCTTTTAACGTCAAGGGTTTGAGATTTTGGCGACAGATACATCTGCTATTCCAACAGTTCTTTTGTGGCGGCACTGCATCACTTGTATTTATTAATTCGATAAAAAACAACATTTGATTCTACCCCAGAAGGGGATTACAGTTATGTTCAAGCTTCTAACGCAGGGCCCAATGCTGAAGCAGCACCGACAATTTTAAGCCGATCGCCAAAAGTCGATCGACAAAAATAGAGAAGATAAATGACCAAGAAAACGCAAAAAAATCACAGTCCCCACGGCTTAAAGCCGGACTGCCTCTCCTTCGGGGAGGTTTTAGCTCAATCCTTTGCCGTCATTGCACCTACAACGATACCAGCATCTAATATAGGGTTAATTGTCGCTCTTTCGGGTAACGGGGCTTGGCTGAGCTTTCTCATCGGCTTGATGGGCCTAGTATTTGTCAGCATCAATATCAACCAATTTGCGAGTCGATCGGCTTCTGCCGGTTCTCTTTATTCTTATATTGTTAAAGGACTTGGCCCGACTGCCGGCGTAATTTGCGGCTGGAGTTTGGTACTAGCTTATCTATTTACTGCGATGTCCGTTTTGTGTGGTTTTGCCAACTTTACGGGTAGTTTCATCGGTCATTTAGGCATCCATCCGTCACCGATTACGCTGTTAGCGATCGGGGCTGGCGTTGCTTGGTATGCAGGTTACAAAGATATCCAGCTTTCAGCTATGGCGATGCTGTGGCTAGAGGGGGCATCAGTGGCGGCGATTTTTATCTTAGGAATTATCATCTGGGCGCACAAAGGTTTTGCCTTAGATATGTCCCAATTAACTTTGGAAGGCGTAACTCCCGGCAACATAGCGACGGGGCTTGTCTTAGTAATGTTTGGTTTCTCTGGTTTTGAAAGTGCTACATCTCTGGGCGACGAAGCGAAAAAACCCTTAAAAAATATCCCCAGGGCTGTGATGGGCAGTGCTGTCATGGCAGGCTTATTCTTCGTTCTGATGACTTATATTGAGGTTTTGGGTTTTAGCGGTACTGGAGTTTCTATTACTAATAGTGAAGAACCTCTGACTTTTCTAGCGCAACAAGTCGGGATGGGTTGGCTGGGACAGTTAGTTGCTTTCGGCGCTTTATTTAGCTTTTTTGCTTGCGTACTTGGCAGCATCAATCCAGCGGCGAGAGTGTTTTTTATGATGGCGCGCCACGGTTTGTTTCACTCTTCATTAGGTGTAGCGCATTCATCTAATAGAACTCCCCACGTTGCAGTAACGATGTGTACATTTCTGACATTTTTGGTACCTGCTGTGATGTCTATGTTTGACATCAAACTGTTCGATTGTATGGGTTATTTGGGGGCAATTTGCAGCTACGGATTTTTAACCGTGTACGTCTTAATTTCGATCGCAGCCCCGGTTTACCTACACAAAATTGGTAAATTGCGCCTGCGGGATGTAGCATTTTCGGCTGTGGCGATCGCATTTATGATGATTCCGATTGCGGGCAGCGTGGGCATTCCCGGCAGCACTATGTTCCCACCTCCCGAAGCTCCTTACGATGCGTTTCCTTACTTGTTCTTGATGTACTTGGTGGTTACTTGCGGATGGTTTTTCTGGCAGCGGCTGCGTTCCCCTGAACTGACGGGATCGATGCAGCAGGGTATTGACGCAATTCACGCCAAATTCGAGGAAGAAAATCCAATTTACGGCGGTGTTCGATTGAAAGCCGTTCCCTTTGACAGCGATCGTTTTTGATTAACAGTTACCAGTTCGCTGTTCGGAGAAAGAGTTTTTAAGCAACGGGGCTTTTACTGAGATATTGCAGCATTGTCAATAAGCATTTCAAAGGCGTTGCTCCGATCAACAGCCCACAATAAAATTTAATTTTTGTGCAACGGGCATCTTGCCCGTTCCGAAGATACGAACCCAGCAAGTACAACGAAATAAAAAATCTGAGGATACACAGAAATGAATGAATTACTAACAGCAATTTCTACGGGGATGACAGCTTTTACGGCTACCAACCTTGACGATATTCTGATTTTGCTGCTATTTTTCTCGCAGGTGAATGCAGTATTTCGGCGCAGGCATATCGTCTTCGGTCAGTTTCTGGGCTTTACTGCACTGGTTTTGGCTAGCCTTCCCGGCTTTTTTGGCCGCTTAATCTTTCCGCCAGATTGGATCGGAATGCTGGGTTTGCTGCCAATTGCGATCGGGCTTAGCCGCTTGCTGAATTCAGAAACTGACGATTCGGAAGTTGAGGGAGAATTAGAGAAATCTGAGAACTCTTTTTTTAGCAATTTTCTGTCTCCTCAAACTTACAGCGTAGCAGCGGTGACGGTGGCCAATGGGGGCGACAATATCGGGATATATGTGCCACTTTTTGCTAGCAATACTTTAGAAAGTTTGGCGGTGGTTCTCACTGTATTCTTCGGGATGGTGGGCATTTGGTGCTACGCTGCTTATCGGTTAATTCAGATGCGGGCGATCGCAGATACTTTGACTCGCTACGGCAATCAATTAGTACCTTTTGTTTTGATCGGATTGGGAATGGCGATTCTGGTTAAAAGCGGCACTCTGGCAAGCCCAACTTTAAGTATAATATCTTTAGTTGGTTGCGCTTTCTGTTTGATAACTATCAGCAGAGGTAACGCCAGGGAAACTGAAGTTTAGAAAAATTGCAGGGACAGCACATGAATTGGATTGCAGCAGCGATTATTGCCGGGATTACATCTTTTGCCGCAACCAATATCGACGACATGGTGATTTCGATGCTGTTCTTCGCCCAGGTAAATGATACTTTCCGCCCCCGGCATATCTTTGTGGGTAAGTACCTCGGATTTGCAGCACTAATAACTGCTAGTTTGCCCGGTTTTTTTGGCGGTTTAATTGTGCCGAAAGCTTGGATTGGCTTGCTGGGTTTGGTTCCGATCGCGATCGGCATCAGTCACTTAGTCAAGAGAGAAAATGAGGAAAATGACGTACAAGCCGTATCGGGCGAATTTAACCGTCAATCTAACTCATCTGTTCTGTCAAAACTCGCCAATCTTTTCAATCCCCAAACTTTGAATGTGGCTGCGGTAACAGTGGCCAACGGGGGTGACAACATCGGTATTTATTTGCCGCTGTTTGCTAGCAGCGATTTGCCGAGCTTGGTGGTGATTTTGGCGGTTTTCTCGGTGATGGTAGGTGTTTGGTCTTATGTCGCTTACCGGTTAACTCGCCAAAGGGCGATCGCCCGTATTTTGACTCGGTATAGCCAGGCTGTTGTCCCTTTTGTATTAATTGGCTTGGGAATATTTATTCTGATTGAAAGCGGTACGTATCGCCTGCTCCCGGCATTTCAATCTAACTAAGTATTCGCCAATTTTCTGCTACTTTCCTCCCTCTATAGATAGATAATTTGCCATAAATCATAACTCCTAACTCATCACTTTTCCCTTAACAATTGTTTGCTTAAAGTTTGCGCTATATCGCTTGAATTTTATCAACAAATATGCTAAGTTAATAATGAAGTGAGTGACCAAGCTAAAAGCAGCTTCAAACTAATTTAGCCTCAAGTATTCACGAAAGCTGAAACCATCTTTTGAGCTAGCTAATTGCCCGACTTAGGCAACAATATACCTTTTGTCTCAATAAATTCTGTAGTAGTGGTGAATCCAACCAAGCTAAAAACTTGAGGATTAATCCATAAAATATCGCCCGAACACTTCGCCCCTACTCTACGCAGAGCGACTCTGACAATAGGTAGAATGCTGAAAAAACCGATTTTTCGCTTCTGCACAATTTGGTTTTTCCGACAAACCAGTTAAAGAGATATCGTTTTGGCCTAAGTCCTAAGATAGCAAGCAAACAGAAAGTTGGAAAAAACCTGACAATCTAGAAAAGGACAAAAATTGTGAAAATCTTCAAATTTGTTTTAGTGCTGTTGGTAATGGCCGCCAATTTAGTATTTGTTCCCCCCTCGTGGGCCGACGCTCCAAAAACGCCGAAATATGCGAGCAATCCCGATTACATAGAGGTGACTCAAGCTTTGAACACTCTCAGGAAAGCGAAAGACGCACCCAATCTCGCCCAGACTTATACCCCTGAGCAACTTCAGCAAAAAATCTCTCAATTGGAGTTTCAAAAATACACTTTAGAAACGGGAAAAGCTTGGGGTCAGTGCCGCAACGAGACAGGAAAAACCCTGGCTGTCTACGGCCCGAAAGGCAAAAAAGCCGCTTCTTCTACTTACGAGAATGCCCTTTATTTTCTAGCTGACGGCCAAACAACTGAACATAAATGGGATTGCGATGGAATTTATCTGCCCAGCGATCTCAAAGCAACCGATTTAAGGTCTGTCGATAAACCTTCAGAAGAATTGACTGGCGGTCTAGCTGTTAAGATAGTTGACGGAACTCAAGTTGTAGCGATAGCTAATCCCGATACGGGCGCTGTAGAATTCAACGTTCCTACTGCTAAAGTTTTCCAGCCTGGGGATGCGAATTGGTTTGTTCCTGATGTGACTCAGGCTTACATAGATGCACAAGTTCCCAACGCACCAACTGAGGAAAATGATTAGTTTTGGTGAACTTGTAATGCGATCGGCTGTGTAAAGTTTGTTCCAACGCAACAACCCGCCGGGGAGCTATCCCCGGCGGATAATCGTCCCAGCAGAAATCTATCAATTTACCTTGATATTTGGAGTTAATATTAAAAGGCTAATCTATGCTATTAAATTGGAAATCCACGAAAGTAAATACAGAAAAGATTAGGCGACCAAATCCGTCGCGGGTGCGGGATCACTTGGCAAACGAGCGCACTTATTTAGCATGGATGCGGACAGCAATATCGCTGATGGGTTTTGGCGTTGTTATCGTCCGCCTTCGCACCTTCCATGCCCCTCTGCTGCCAACTCCCGGCAATGGTTGGAAGTTGGGTTTGCTTTTTTCAGCAGTGGGTTTGCTGACGGTGTTATTCTCAACTAAGCACTACTTCGGCGTCCGCCACGATATCGATTACGATACTTATGAACCTACCGATCGCTGGGTAATTCTTTTCAGTCTGGCGATCGCCATTTTAGGCGCTGGGGTAATTTATTATATGTTCACCGTTCCTTCTAGCTTAGAAGGTTTGATGGCACCTGAATAATGGTGACCGTTTAAGATGAATATTAAAGAGTTCGATCGCGTGCAATTATCGTTCCAACCGATGCAAGTAGATGATGAGAAACCAAAGCAGCCCAATCTGTCGCGGGCGATCGATCGATCGGCAAATGAGCGCACCTTCTTAGCATGGATGCGGGCCGCGATCGCCCTCATGGGTTTTGGCGTCGTCATCATCCGACTTCGCGTCGTGCAAATGCCCGCACATTACCGCCAAGCGATGGGGTGGAAGTTGGGTTTAATCTTCTCTCTAATAGGTTGGGGGACAGTCTTAATCTCAACTAAGCACTACTTCACCGTTCGCCACCAAATTGACCACGATACCTACAATCCCCCAGACGCCATGGTTTTATTTTTCAGTTTTGCTGTGGGCTTATTGGGAATAGGAGTAATTTATTCAATTTTGGCAACCGCCCTGAGCCCAAGTAGTTTTGTAATACCCGATTGATTGTCAACAGGAGTTAATCATGAATAGCGATATAGTTGCCACGAGTGCTTCCATTCTCATCTTAGGTGCTGCTATCTGGCCCGCATTCGTAGTGCTGGAGACTGTCGCGAAAATAGTCCCTAAATTGCTAGGCGTGACAGTTGCGATCGGGCTTTTGCTCGTTTACCTGCAATTTTACTGGGGTATCGATATTGCATATCTTTGGCAAACTGTCAAGCATTTGCCTGAAGCTTTCAATTTCTCGATCGCAGCCTAAACCGACACCAGGCAGCATTCTCAACAACCTCTCCCGGATAGATATTTTTCTACCGGAAACAAAGTATCTTCAGCCGATCACCAAAAAAATACGGTAACTCGATTGACTTACTAGACATAGCTCTGTTGAGATGCTAAACTACGGTAAGTCGATAGAGTTATGAGTTATTAACGTGGAAAACGCTAAAAAAGTCAGCAAAGAGTACCAGCTTGCAGAACAACTCACCCAACAGTTGCCACAAGCTAAAAGCTTTAAGGAAGTCTGGTTTAAAAAAATCCGAGGCGGGTTGCTTCTGGCAATTGGATATTTGCTATCACCGCTATGTTGGTGGAACGACATATTTTTCAATCTGCCAATTGCCTACGCCTTTGGGTATATCTTTAGTTGGCTTTCCCCAGATTTACTGTTTCCTTGCACAATTATCGGCTACTGGCTTTCTAATATTGCGGGAATTCTGTTGATGCAGCTAGGAACTTTAGATATTGTTACAGACAAACCCAAGGAAAAAAACCTCAAAAAAGAGTTATTGACGGGTTTAATATCATCAACTGCCTTCACAGTTGTCATTGTGGCATTGATTCATTTTAATGTTCTCGATACTCCCGATTTCTTTTCCAGCCAACAGTCGGTTAACCTCAGCTCTGCTTTACCTGTGACGCTCGTCACTTCCAGGTAGAAAGTCGAATATAAACCCCATAAATAAATCGAGGGTTTTTAATCAGTTACACAGGTAGATATCAGAAAATTAGGGAGCTTTTACACTACAAGTTATGTAGTTTTGTTTATTGGCATTTACTTACTTTTACCAAAAGTTTTGTAGCTGAACGCGCGGTAAGTCTCAAGCGTTGAATAGCAAAATTCCTGGTTAGAAAGATTGGGATGCGAGTAAGATTTTGCCTGTGTAGCTGTGTTGCCGGAGCCGCGCCAGTTATCTATTTGTTGGTTGGTTGGTTGGCAGCGCTTAAATACACAGTTTTTGGGCATAACAGTGAACTACTTATTACTATCCTTTCTCAGCTTTTTTGTGGGCATTCTGGTTGGTTTGACCGGAGTCGGCGGAGCCTCGCTCATCACCCCAATGTTAATTTTCGTCTTCCAGGTTCCGGCATCAATTGCTATTAGTTCGGATGTCGTAGCTGCTACACTGATGAAAATTGTTGGTGGCTTCAAACACTGGCAGCAAAAAACCCTCGACTTGCAAATAGTGAAGTGGCTGGCTTTGGGCAGCGTGCCCGGTTCGCTGACTGGCGTGTGGATTTTACACTGCATCAAATCCAGCGGCAGTCAGAACTTAGACAGCATATTGCTGCGCTGTCTTGGAGTAGGGCTCGCCCTCATTGTCGCTTTATCGCTGACCCAATTAGTGGTCAAAACATTTTTCCCTAATTTTAAATTGCCTTCGCCCCGTGAATGGGACTTAAATACTAATTATGGCCGTATTTGTACTGTGAGTGCTGCAGCAATTTTAGGCTGCATAGTGGGAATCACTAGCGTGTCTTCCGGTGCTATGTTTGCACTGTTGCTGATTGCTTTTTTCCGCCTGGATACTTCTAAATTGGTGGGTACAGATATTTCCCAGGCGGCAATTTTGTTGATGTTTACATCTGTGGGACACCTCAGCCTCGGAACGGTAGACTGGAGTTTAGTTTTGCCGATTTGGTTGGGTTCGGTGCCGGGAGTTTTGGTAGGTGCTAAATTCTGCCAAATTATGCCTCAACGCCCACTAAAGTTTGTAATTTACGGAATGTTGGCGATGGCTAGTTGGAAATTGTATCAAGTCTGAAAAGTAGGGTAATGCCAGGAGTATTGCTGTCAAAAATCCCCTAAAAACCTTTGTATATTTTGTTTATAGCCGAGTCGAGATCCCCCTAAATCCCCCTTAAGAAGGGGAGTAGGGGTTGACTTTGAGAAGAATCTTGTCCTCCCTTAAGAAGGGCGACTTTGAGAAGAATCTTGTCCCCCCCTTATTAAGGGGGGTGAGGGGGGATCTCGACTTCGATACAACAAGAGAGACGGTCGGTTTGACGTTAAGTTGTCACCAAGGCCCTACCTACAATTTAATAATTGCTGACTAATGATTCGAGTTCGCGGATCGTTGGCAATTCTAAATCTTTGAACAAGGCTGTACTGAGGTAGCGTTCGCCATAAGAAGGCTGCACAAAAACTATCAGTTTTCCCGCATTTTCGGGACGCTTGCCGACTTGAATTGCGGCACACAAAGCGGCGCCTGCAGAAATTCCTGACAACAATCCTTCTTCTCTGGCAAGTCGGCGACTGTAGGCGATCGCATCTGCATCGCTAACTGCGATTACCTCATCAATTAACTCTGGTTTCAACACTTCTGGGATGAATCCTGCGCCAATCCCTTGAATTTTGTGAGCACCAGATTTGCCTCCAGAAAGGACGGGGCTGGTGGCTGGTTCAACTGCAATTACCCTAAAACTGGACTTTCGCGGTTTAATTACTTCAGCAACTCCAGTAATCGTACCGCCGGTGCCAACTCCAGCAACTAAAAAATCTACTTTACCCTCTGTATCTTCCCAAATTTCCTCAGCCGTTGTTTCACGGTGAATTTTTGGATTAGCGGGGTTGCGAAACTGTTGCAGCATGAAAGCATTGGGGGTTTCTTCTACAATTTCTTCCGCACGGGCGATCGCGCTTAACATCCCTTCATGTCCCGGAGTTAATTCCAACTGAGCTCCGTAAGCTTTTAACATCGATCGGCGCTCTAAACTCATCGTATCCGGCATCGTTAAAATCAGACTGTAGCCTTTCGCCGCCGCAATCATTGCCAAAGCAATTCCAGTATTTCCTGAAGTCGGTTCTACTAAAATAGTTTTCCCCGGTTGAATTAACCCCGCATCTTCTGCCGCATGAATCATGCTCGCCGCAATCCGATCTTTCACCGAAGCAGCCGGATTCATCCCTTCCAATTTGACCACAATTTGAGCAACTACTCCTTCGGCTTGGGGAATTTTATTGAGCTGAACTAATGGAGTTCTGCCAATTATTCCTGTAACATCCTTAGCTATTCTCATGGCTTAATTTCTCTCCCTTTAAATGTAGTACATGGGATGTGCTTGTTTGCGAACATCGCGCTGTTCGCACAAATCTTGTAATGTGTATTTCCCCAAAACAGTCCAAGATGCCTGTTGAGCTTCCTGCCAGATTTCTAGCACCGCAGTTTTTTCTATTGTTACAGATTCCGAAACTTTTTGGGCCGGGCCACTGCCCGATCCTTCGAGTGTCGAAAACACCTCTAGCAAAGTAATTTCCCAAGGATCTTTCGCCAGCAAATAACCGCCTTTAGCACCCCGCAAACTCTGGACAATACTTGCACGCCGCAGCACAGCAAGAATTTGGTCTAGATAGCGTTCCGGTATCTCTTGAGAAACAGTAATTTCGTTTACTGTTAGGGGCGAATCCTTCGGGTAGTGACTCGCCAGTTCCAAGAGCGCTAACAGGGCATATTGTACTCTAGAAGATAGTTCCACATTCCCCACTGGCGATCGAGTTTAAATTGTACATTATATAATAGTACATAATTCCGGTAGACATACAGGTGTTAGTATATTTTTATTACAAAAACGGTTGGAGAAATCCCGTGAGTAACGTAAATGTAGGGAATTTAAGCTGTCGGCACTGTCGGTATTACGAGCAGCACGGACACAGGGGCGGAAACTGCCTGATGCTCGGCGTGGGGGTACAGGGTGGGTGGAAAGCTTGCTCCTTCTTGGTTCCACCCTTTGCACCGTCTTGGGAACACCCCGAAGCGGCTAGATCCCGAAAGTCTCAAATGTTGGAGGGAGCGAGTATTTTAGAGGCAATACCGCCTTAAAGTAATTGCTAAGTAGGTAGGCGGATATATGCTGTGTCATCGTTAAGTTTATTCAAACTGAGATGTTGTACCATTCTCAATAAGCTTTTTATGAACAGGCTTTCCGGCCTGTTTCACAAAGAGTAAATTTGATTGTGGAACAGGCCGGAAAGCCTGTTCTTGAGAATGGTGCAAGATATGAGTTCAAACTGAGTTACTTGGCGGCAATCAACAGGGGCGAGATATTGCATCTTTTGGCAGCGAGAAGAAAGAAATCAGGAGAAACAAAAAAGCAATGGCGACGATACGCACTTGCTTTTGAACTGTTTGACGAGTCGATGATTAAATTTAATTAACGCACATTTGATACAAATGATCTGTGGTCTAGAAAACTCTGAATTTGCTCGAATATCCCATTGTCAGCTAATAACCTTTTATATTTCGTAGTGCCACACATCTGAAGGTTGCAGAATAATCCGGTGGAGCGGCAGACGATCGATCAAGCCTTGCTCCTCAAAATGACCGAGGGTGCGAGTGACCGTTACGCGACTTGTACCGATGATTTCTGCAATGTCCTGATGCGTTAAAATCATATCGATCAGATGTCCTTGCTCTACCTCAGAACCAAACCTCTTAGCCAGCCAAATTAATAGTTGATAGAGCATAAAATCAACTCTTTTGTAACCTCGCATTACCATAAAGTCTTCAGCCTGCTGAATGTGAGTGAGCAAAATATCTCTATTTAGCCAGCGCTCGACAGATAATAGAACTGCCTCGACTTTAGTGAGGCATTCAATTTGAAAAGGATCGCATTTTGATATCGGTTTGCCGATCGTATCACCAGGCCCCCACAATCCCAAGGTGATAATTGTGCCATCTTCAAGCCACGTTACAGTTCGCACTACTCCACTTTCAATTCGCCACAGAGCATTGCTTCTGTTGGGCAAGTGCGAGCGGCGAGGAAATATATGGCGGCTCGTTTCATCAAAAGTTTTAGTGGAAAAAGAAGCAATAGTCATAGCCAGTTACTGAAGGAATTCAAGTTAGTTCGTACAATGCTGCAGGATAGTGTTGGTCGCATAAATCTATAGAAATTCAAGCTTTCCTAGATTCCTGCACCGTCTAAAAAATCTGTAATGAATAAATTAGAATACATGAATAATTCATGTTTTTCTGCCTCTTTTTGCTCTGATTGAGTTGGTCTCAGCGGAGATAATTGAGATTTCAAAAAATCAACCTGCTCTTCTAAATCCTTAATTCTATCGAACAAAGCTCGAATCGCTTGAGCTTCCAAATCCGGTATGTCTTGAGAGTTTTGAGCATCTTCCACCTGCTTTTTCCGAGAAATTATGCGACCGGGAATTCCTACAACTGTGCAATCGCTAGGGACATCCCGCAGCACCACCGAACCCGCACCAATCCGAACATTATTGCCAATTTGAATATTTCCTAAAACTTTAGCACCGGCCCCTACCACTACATTTTCTCCCAGGGTTGGATGCCGTTTTCCTATTTCTTTACCCGTGCCACCAATGGTCGCTCCTTGATAAATGACAGCATAATCTCCAACGATCGCAGTTTCGCCAATTACCACCCCCATGCCGTGGTCGATAAACACGCCCCTACCAATTTTCGCTCCTGGGTGGATCTCAATACCTGTTAAAAACCGACTCAGTTGGGAAATCAAGCGCGGTACAAACGGCAGCCCAGCGGAATAAAGCCAGTTTGCTATCCGGTGCAAAAAAAGTGCTTGCAGTCCGGGATAGCAAAATAATACTTCCAGCCAGTTGCGGGCCGCTGGGTCACGTTCGTAGATAATTTGCAAGTCAGTGAACATATTTAGTCTCACCGTGTTTTGGTTATACATTATCGGCAGTGCCGACGGTTTAAGCTGCCTAAAGCAGTCTGGATTGTGGCATTATTACACATAATACTGTAATCCGACCTAATTACAGTAGTTAATGGGAAAAAAAATTTCCCCCAGCCTTTTCTAAGCTGCCTCCGATATTTTCCGTGAAACAAACGGTACTGCTTGTCTGACTTCTTGCCGCAGCGGAATCTCGATCGAGAATTCCGTGCCCAATCCCGGTGTCGAATCGCAGCGCAGCGTACCCTTGTGCTTTTCTACGACAATTTTATAGCTGATTGACAGTCCCAATCCTGTCCCTTTTCCGACCGGTTTCGTCGTAAAGAAGGGGTCGAACAGCCGTTTTTTGACATTTTCGGCCATACCGGGGCCGTTGTCAGATATCCGCACAATTATTTTGTCGGGACTTGAATATTCTGTGGTTATGGCGATCGCGATCGGATTGGCTTTCGCTGCTTTGGGCCCGCGATCGAGGTTGTAACTCTCCAGGGCGTCGATCGCATTAGCCAGAATATTCATAAACACCTGATTTAATTGTCCGGCATAGCACTCTACTAAAGGTAAATTGCTGTAGTTTTTAACAATCTCGATCGACGGGCGATCGGCTGTAGCTTTTAGCCGGCTTTGCAGAATTAGCAGAGTGCTGTCAATACCTTCATGGATGTTGACAGGCTTCATCTCGCTTTCGTCTAAACGAGAGAAATTCCGCAAAGATTGGACAATTTGAACAATGCGATCGGCTCCTATTTTCATTGAGGACAGCAGTTGCGGCAAATCTTTGCTGAGAAAGTCAAAGTCAATATTTTCTAAATACTCTGAAATTTCCGAGGGAGGGTATAAATAGTGTTTTTGGTATAGTTTTACCAACTCCAACAAATCCCTACTATATGCGCTGGCGTGATGGATATTGCCGTAAATAAAACTAATAGGATTGTTAACTTCGTGGGCGACACCAGCAACTAATAAACCCAAACCAGACATTTTTTCCTGCTGAATCAGTTGAGTTTGAGTTTGCTGCAACTCTTGCAACGTTTGCTCTAGCTGTTGAGATTTAGCCGTGCGTTCTGCTGCTACTTTTTCAATTCGAGCGGTATAATTCCACAAGCTCATTAGATAAAGTGTCGCCACCAAAGTTAAGATGGTTCCCAAAATTAAAACAGTCAAAGAACGCCAAAATCTGAGAGGATTAATGTACTCTGGCGTTAGCCGCAGTTGCAGCAACCACCTACGATTTTCAATATTGAGAATGCGGGTGCAACTGCTGCCGTCCGGGCAGTAAGCTATTTTCCCGATTTCGAGGTTATTTTTAATGTTTTCGTCGGTGACGATCCTTTTAGTCTTCGCTTCGTAAAAAGCGAGAAACTTTTCTGCTTCAGGAGCCATAGCATCTTGAAGATATACGTTAATAAAGTTGAGTTTAGTTTCCTGTAAAGCCGATTTAACTATAGCATCAACCAGCAAAACTCCGAGAGTAAAACCTTTCAATTTTTCTGGTTCCCCCGCCGAAAAATTGGGCTGCATTGCTGCGGCATCACCCGCAGAAACTTGACCAAAAATTGGCATAAATACGAGGACGCTCGGTTGATTTGGTGAAGACCATTTTTGGCGGTCAGTCGCGATAATTTCTTGTCTTTTTGTGGCTGTTTCTAAGGCTAGCCGATTGGAATTCAAATTTAAACCTAAATCTATTTTATCAGTCAGGAATTGTGGCGAGTCAGAAACACGGGGCAGCCAAGCGATCGCCTTGAGGCTCGGATGGCGGTACAGGGCACCACCAACAAATGTATTAATTTCTCGGTTTTTAACGCCGTCAAAGACGCTGTAAAATGCTCCCGCAGCCCGAATTATTTCTAAATTCCCGCTAACATCTCTCTGAATGTCTGTAGCTATTTTATCCAGTTGCTCTTGCAGTCCTGCTTGCATGAATTTGTATTCCCAATTGTACGCGACTGAAGAGGCGATCGCAGACATTCCAAATCCTGCACAAAGTGTTAATCCTGCCTGGATGTAGTGGCGATAACTAACTAAAGTGCTAGTTGCTAAATTCAACAATTTGTTAACATTCATATTCTTCGCTGACTTTTTTTCAATCGTTCCCAGTCACAGCCTGGGAATTAATTTCAGGAGCAAGCTCCTCCGATTTGGAGCCACGAGACAGCATTACCAAGCACCAGCCTGGTAATGATATGTCGCAGCAGTGTTTTGTAGAAGCTCCCCGATAGTATGTTGAGTAGGATGCAGTCGCTGATTTAAATTGAATAAGCAGGGAAAGTCATCGCGTGTTTGGGCTTGACATAAACCTGTTGCTCTCGCTTTAGCTGTAGATAATCGAAGCGCTCGCGACTTACGTAAGCTGTTACTATCTGATCTGATTCTAATACTAATTCGGTTTGAATTTCCCGTCCTAAATGAATGATGCGGCTGACTTTTGCTAAGGCAAAACCAGACTGTGGATTAGTTTGAATTTCCACATCGTGGGGGCGCAAAAACACTAAATCAGAATGGGCAGCTCCATTATTGTGAGCCGTTGTGCCGTTGCTGGCGAACAAACCCGCAGTATTTGGCAGCACATTTACAGGCCCAATAAAACTCATCACAAAAGCTGTTGCGGGTTTGTCGTAAATTTCAGCAGGAGTGCCAACTTGTTCGACTTTACCTTTGTTCATGACCACAATTTCATCGGCTACTTCCATAGCTTCTTCTTGGTCGTGGGTGACAAAAACTGTGGTGATGTTAACTTCTTTGTGAAGGTTGTGCAGCCACGATCGCAATTCTTTGCGGACTTTAGCATCTAATGCTCCAAAAGGTTCGTCTAACAGCAGCACTTTTGGTTGAACTGCTAAAGCTCTCGCCAAAGCCACGCGCTGCCGCTGGCCGCCGGAAAGTTGCGAAGGATAGCGATCGCCCAAACCTGTCAACTGCACTAAATCCAAAAGTTCATCAACCCGCCTGCTAATTGAGTTTTTAGCAACTTTGCGAATTTCCATCGCAAAAGCAATATTTTTCTTAATAGTCATGTGTTTGAACAAAGCGTAGTGCTGAAACACAAAACCGATATGCCGTTCCTGCACCGACTGCTGGGTAGCATCCTCGCCGATCAGGTGAATAGAACCAGTATCCGGCGGTTCGAGTCCCGCAATCATCCTCAGCAGAGTCGATTTCCCGGAACCAGAAGGCCCCAACAGCGCGACTAAAGAGCCACTTTTAATTTCCAAATTCACGTTGTCAATGGCGTGAAAGGAGCCGAAGTGCTTCGATACGTTCTGAACTTTAATGCTCATGAGTTTATTTACTTATTTTAGGAGTTGACAAGCCCAACCCCACTTACTCGACAGATTTACAGTAGTATATCCTGAAAATAATATTTTGCAAGGTCTGTAACTTTTTGTATTGTATTTCCAGCCCTCCTGATGGGGACGGCGCTTGAAAGTTGAGGCTAAGAGTCGGAAGAGTTAACCCGCGAGGGTTTCGAGAGGTGGGACGATCGCCCGAGAATCAGCAATACTGAAAATACGCAAAAACCGGGATTGATGGACGAAAATACTGGATCAAAACCTTTAAAATCTTTAATCCCGCTCAAAAACCGGGTTTCTTTGCTGTCGATCGATAATTTGACGGCTGCCGACAATTCCCCGACTCCCGGCGATATTGAAAATTTCAGGTAGGAATTGCTCAATCTGAGCTGCGATCGCCCGCAATTGAGATGATAATAGTTAATTCAGAAGCCTACAATGCTTCACCTTTGAGAAACTACCAAGAATAAGTTCTAACCAAAACACCACTATGGGAAAACCAACAGGCTTTATCGAATTCCTCCGCGAATTGCCCTCCGAACTCTCACCAGTCGAGAGAGTCCACAACTGGGACGAATTTCACCTACCGATGGAGGAAGACAAACTCCGCAGCCAAGGCGCGCGCTGCATGGACTGCGGCATTCCATTTTGCCACACGGGTTCCCTGATTAGCGGCATGGCCAGCGGCTGCCCGATCAACAACCTCATCCCCGAATGGAACGACCTAGTATATCGCGGACTCTGGAAAGAAGCCCTTGACAGACTCCACAAAACCAACAACTTCCCCGAATTCACCGGCAGAGTCTGTCCCGCCCCCTGCGAAGGCGCTTGCGTGCTCGGCATCAACAACCCGCCGGTGACGATTAAAAACATCGAAGTCGCAATTATCGATAAAGGCTGGGATGAAGGCTGGATTACCGCTGAAGTGCCCGCCAAACGTACCGGCAAAAAAATCGCCGTCATCGGTTCCGGGCCCGCCGGTTTGTCGGCTGCGGCGCAACTGAACAAAGCAGGTCATTTGGTAACTGTATACGAAAGAGCCGATCGACCGGGAGGTCTGCTAATGTACGGCATCCCCAACATGAAGCTAGACAAAGAACAAGTCGTGATGCGCCGCCTCAAAGTCCTCGAAGACGAAGGCGTGACATTCGTTTGCAACACCGAAGTTGGGAAAGACTTACCAGCCGAACAACTGCTAAAAGAATACGACTCAGTTGTCCTCTGTACCGGCGCGACAAAACCCCGCGACTTAGGAATCGAAGGGCGGGAATTAAAAGGCATCCATTTCGCGATGGACTTTTTGACAGCGAACACCAAAGCAGTTTTAGACAAGAGCACCAACGGCAACTTCATCTCCGCCGAAGGCAAAGATATCGTGATTATCGGCGGTGGCGACACAGGCACCGACTGCGTGGGCACCTCCATCCGCCACGGCTGCAAAAGCTTGGTACAGCTAGAAATCCTGCCCAAACCGCCCTCGGAACGGGCCGCCAACAATCCCTGGCCCGAATGGCCGAAAGTCTACCGCTTGGATTACGGCCAAGAAGAAGCCGCAGCCAAATTCGGGGATGACCCCCGCGGCTATCTCACCACGGCGACAAGGTTTGAGGGCGACGAAAACGGCAACGTCAAAGCCGTGCACACCGTTGAGGTGGAGTGGGCGAAAAACGAGAAAGGACAGTTCATTCCGAAGCAAATCGCGGGCACCGAGAAAGTGTTGCCGGCGCAGCTTGTGTTGCTGGCGATGGGCTTCCTGGGCCCGGAACAGCCCTTGCTGGATGACTTGGGATTGGAACGCGACGCGCGCAGCAATGTGAAGGCGGAGCACGAAAAATATACCACCAGCATTCCGGGAGTTTTCGCGGCTGGTGACTGTCGCCGGGGACAAAGTTTGATTGTTTGGGCGATTAATGAAGGGCGCGGCGTGGCCCGCGAGTGCGACCTTTATTTGATGGGTGAGACGGATTTACCTTAGTGGATCGATCGGGCCGATAGGGGCGGGTTCATCAACATTTTGAGGCAACAAACCCAAAATTCTGTAAACCCGCCCCGATACCACGAAATAACCTAAATCCTGATGTAATATTTGGGTGGGGAAGGGCGGGTTTAGATAGTTTGTGGTTGGGTGTCAGAGATTGTGGTGAACCCACCCCTTGTATCTTAAAAGAAACAGGCGATCGCATCGCTAGCAACGCAAATCTAAAGAAACCAGAAAAGTTTCATAAAAATTCAAACGGGATGCGGGAAACTCAGCGGCTTTAGCCCTGAGAGGAAAGCGACACGGGGGACTTCAGTCAAGAGTGTCTTTCTTAATTAGCAGAATGATGTGGATCTTCGATATATTTCTTAACAACTTCACTGCTAATATTGCCTGCGGTACTAACAAAATAGCTGCTCGTCCATAAAGACGGCAGCTTTTTTAATTCTGGGAATTCAGCCCTCAAGTGATGACTAGAACGTCCTTTGAATGCCTTGATTACTAAAGCCGGGGTGTCCATCGGCTTAACCGCTACAAATAGGTGCACGTGATCTGGGGCCACTTCCAAAGCTAGAATATCCCAATTTTTCTCAATTGCAAGTGTCAAGAATATTTCTCGAAGCCTAGTTGCTACACTACCGACTAAAACTTTCTTTTGGCGTTTGGGGATAAACACAAAATGTTAGTTAAGCAAGAACTTGACGTGGTTGTGGGTTTGATACTCTGGAAGTGGTAACATAAAGTTTTGTTGTTATGGATTGACTTGTCTACTATAGTCTCCCAAACTAAATAAATCAATTAATTTTCAAGAAAAAGAGGTGGCTAAAGTTAGAAAAACAATGGGAGTACAGCAAATATTACTGTCTCCCAATAAAGAAGTTGAAGCCGTGTTGCAGTATCTCTGCCGCCAGTCGGGAAAGCTCTACAATAGCGCCGTCTATTTTGCTCGCCAGACTTTCTTTAAAACAGGGAAACTACTGGCAGGAAAATTTGACTTGTCTTTTGAACCGTCAATTTCTAGGTCGATGGTTGCCAAGTCGCTGCCTTTAACACCCATGCAGCAAACTTTGATGTCGGTGACGGAGGCATTTAAAAGCTTCAAAGAATTGAGAAGCTTATACCTTCAAGGTAATTTGCACTTTAAACCTAAGCCACCGAGCTACTTAACAGGGTCTAAGTTATTCAAAGTAGCTTACCCAAATTCTGGAGGGTTAAAGCCAGCACTTGTCGGCAATCAATTACGATTTTCTTTGGGTTTGACAGTGCGTCGCTGGTTTGGGATTTCTGAATTTCTTCTACCTATGCCGTCAAACATTGATTGTTCAAAGGTTAAAGAGTTCACTATTCTCCCTAAAAATGGTGCTTTCTACTTAGAAATGTCTTACGAAGTAGAATGTCAACAGCATGATTTAGATCGTAGTCAAGCATTATCAATTGATTTGGGGACTGCCGACAATTTAGCGGCTTGTGTTGACACGCTGGGAAATTCATTCTTGATTGACGCTCGCGCTATGAAGGCGATAAATCAACTCTGGAACAAAAAAGTAGCAACCAGAAAGGAGGGAAAACCTACGGATCATTGGGATAGTTGGTTAGACCGCGTAACTCGTAAGCGCAATCACCAGATGCGCGATGGTGTCAACAAAGCTGCGAAGCTGATTGTTGAACATTGTTTGAAATACGGCATTGGCAATCTAGTAGTTGGATGGAATCAAGGGTTTAAATCCAATGTTGATATGGGTAAACTGAACAATCAAAAGTTTGTTCAAATGCCACTAGGAAAGTTAAAAGATCGTTTGAGCCAACTGTGCAACTCGCACGGCATTAAGTTCACCGAAACAGAAGAAGCATATACGTCCAAAAGTAGTTTTCTTGATGGAGACTCCCTACCCAAGTACGGTGAAAAACCGCCTGAGTGGAAAGCATCTGGAAAACGAATTAAACGTGGACTGTATCGCTCTGCTGATGGAACTGTAATTAATGCGGATCTAAACGGCGCTGCCAATATTTTAAGAAAAGTAGCCAGTAAGTTAGGTGTAAAACTTGACCGACTGTGTAGACGGTGTTTGGCTACCGTAGCGAGAATCAGACTTTAGTAATAACTAAAGTTATTCTGTCAGCAGAATCTCAGTGACTTCAGCTCGCTTGAGTGTCAAAGCTTGGTACAAGTTTCGCTAGAAATTATAGTGCGAGCGTCCCCGAAGAGCGATCGACTTCGCTCTTCGGGGATGCTCGCACTATGATTAAAATATATAATTCCGATGCTATGGGAAACGATATTACAAGCCCTATTGCAGCGACTCGATTCCTTACAAAAAATGACGACAGCAGAACAAAACCGTTGAGAAACAGCCACAGCGACTGTGGCTGGACTTACTCAATAACATTTGGAGTACCTCAAACAACAAGCACAGATCGTACCAATTCCGCTTGCACTCATACATGATGTTAACTGTTAACAGTTAACAGTTAACAGTCAACAGTCAACAGTATCTACGGGATTGGTATATTTGAATTAATCTTGTGGTGGGGCGGGTTTATACGATTCGTCGTTGGGTCTCAAATATTTGGGCAAGGGGAACCCCTACAAGATTGTGATATTATGTATTATTGAGAAATTTATTATCGCAATCTAATTTAATAATAAAAATCATGAAAGTAGCCAATACAAAAAATATATTTATCTTAACATTCCTCTCTTTTACCAGCTTAGTAACTGGGGAAATCGGACTTTTCACCCCATCCCAAACAGCCACGGCCCAAATTACTCCCGCTGCTGACGGCACAAATACTCAAATCACACCGAATGGCAATCAATTCAACATCCAAGGTGGCCAACAATCCGGCGATGGCACTAATTTGTTTCACAGTTTCCAGCAATTTGGTTTAACTCAAGGACAAACTGCCAATTTTATCTCAAATCCCAATATCCGCAATATTTTAGGGCGAGTTGTCGGCGGTGATGCTTCGCTGATTAACGGCATAATTCAAGTTACGGGCGGCAATGTTAATTTATTTTTAATGAATCCGGCGGGGATTGTTTTTGGTGCAAATTCTAGTTTGAATATTCCCGGTTCTTTCACGGCGACTACGGCGACAGGAATCGGTTTCGGCAATAATTGGTTTAGTGCGGTTGGTACGAATAATTATACAAATTTAGTCGAAAATCCGAATACTTTTGCTTTTACAAATCTACAGCCGGGAGGAATTATTAATCTTGGTAATTTGGCGGTGAATCAGGGACAAAATATTAGTTTGTTGGGCGGCACGGTTTTGAGTGCGGGACAACTTGCTGCACCTGGAGGAAATATTATGGTGGCGGCGGTTCCGGGTCAAAGTTTAGTTAGAATTAGTCAGCCGGGAAATTTATTGAGTTTGGAGATTCAACCGCAATCTGTGGCTGGTAGTTTGCCGCAAAGTTGGGTGTTACCAGTTGCATCTTTGCCGCAGTTGTTGACTGGTGGTGGGGGAAGTGCCACGGGGGTGATAGTGAATGCTCAAGGGCAAGTAGAATTAACTGGTGGCGTGCAGGTAGAGAATGGAGATGTTGTTGCTAAAGAAGTAACTGCCCAGAATGCAACTCTGTCAGCTAATGGCAATTTGACGTTAGTTGAAAGTCTGTTGCGTACAACTGGTGATTTGAGTTTGCTGGCTGACGATACGGTGCGGGTGCGCGACAGTGTGGCGAATCCGTTTGTGGCGAATGCGGGCGGCAATCTTTATATTCAAGGTAATAGAAGTATTGATATTTTGGCGCTGAATCATCTTTCGGAAACGCCGTTTATTAGCGGTGGAAATTTGACTTTGGCGAGTGATGGCATCATATCTACAGATTCTCATTTTCGCAGTGGCAGTAATATGTCAATTCTCGATTTGTCGGGTAAACCTGCTAATTTTACCAGTTTGTACGATCCGATTTTTACGCAGTCTGGTGATTATACTTCAGGGGGTTACAGTGGTGCATCCCTCAAGGTAGATACGACTTCGGGGACGGGAAATATTATTTTTACAGGCGATATAAGTATTACGAGTCCAGACACAACTATTACTAGCGGTGCTCCCGGCACGGATGAATTTATTCTGCGTACTTCGCGAGCTGTAATTTTGAGATCGGGCGGCAACATTCAAACAAGAGGTATTGATACTTATCTCTATACATACATGAACATAGGGCCTGTAATTATGCAAGCTATAGGTGACATTATTATTTCTGGAACTTATATAGGTCCATCTATCAAAATAGATACGACTTCGGGTACGGGAAATATTATTTTTAATGGAGATATAAGACTTACCAGTACCGCTGGAGTTTATGATAGCGCTCCTACGGGTTATGAATTGATTTGGGGCGGTTCTAGAGCGGTAATTTTGCAATCTGGCGGCAACATTCAAACAGGAAATTTTGCGGCTTATAGTCCTAATACATCAAAGACTACAGTCCCTATAATTATGCAAGCTACAGGCAACATTCAAACAGGAAGTATTAATACAGAGCAGACAATGGATGATAGTAGTGGTATAATATCTTTAACTGCTGGAGGCAACATCCTTACAGGTACACTTTCTACAGGAGTTAGTTTGGTCACTGGCACTGTCAAGAAGGGCGGCGATATTACTTTGAATGCAGGTGGCACTATTACGACTGGCGCTCTCAATGTAAAGGCGATTCAAAACGGCGGGCAGATCGCACTTACGAGCGGCGGTTCAATTGATATCGGAACGATCGATGCAACGGGCGATAGCGCTGCTGGAAATATTACAATTCAAGCTAACAGTGGCATCACAACACCGACAACAGGAATTATCGCGGGTACTTCTAGTAACGGCAATGGCAGCAACGTTACTTTATCTGCTACTAATGGAAATATTAATATTGGTAGCGTAAATACTTTTGGTATATTGCAGGGTGGAAATATTAATATTACCAACACTAAGGGCGATATCATTACAAGTCAGTTGCAAAGTTCCTTGTTCACTTCAACTAACAGAGGTGGCGCAATTAATCTCAGTGCGGGCGGCAATATTACTACTAATAGCATTGGTTCATCTGCCTTGCAAAATAGTGGGGCAATAACGTTGATAGGTGATAAGAGCCTTAGCTTAAAAGGGAGTGTTAATTCCGATTCTCGTAATGGTGTTAGTGGTAATATAACTATGGAGGCTGGTAATGGAATTAATCTTAATGGGAATAGCATCAGCGCTGGTGGCCCTCAAGGCCCAACGGGTGGGAATATTACCCTCAAGACTACCAATGGTGACATTATAATTTCTCCAGGTCAGATCGATACAATTGGTAATACTCCTGGTAATATTTTTCTTTCAAGTGGAGGTGCGATCTCTATTGGATCGGCAAACTCAGTAGCTGGCTCCATAGATGCCCGATCTGACAGCAAGGGTACTGGCGGTAATGTAACCATTTTGGCTAATGGCGATATTAATCTTCTAAGCATTTCAGGCGTGTACATACCAGGTGATACTGGCGGCGGTAATATTAGCCTCACTAGCATGAATGGTAAAATTAGCACAGGCATTCTCAATACCGAAGCTAATATTAGTGGCAATGCTGGCAATATCAACCTCCAAGCTAAGAATGGCATAGAAACACCAAGTGAAATACCAGGATATAGCTTAGATTTATTATCGACTCGTTCTCCTAATGGGAATGGTGGCAACATTACTCTATCTACGATTAACGGTAATATTCAAATAGGTAATGTCAATTCTGGCGGAAAATTGCAGGGTGGAAGTGTTAATATTACCGCCAGCACTGGCAACATTACTACCAGCGACATCCGGGCGATCGGCAATCAAGACGGCGGCTCAATCACGTTTAAAAGTGGCGGGGCGATCGATACTACTGGCGGAATCATCAATGCGATCGGCGGCAACAACGGCGGCAATATTTCCCTCGAAGCTGGAACCAACATCAGTACAGCAGGAATTGGTAGCGCCCTATTATTGAGTGGCTTCAATGCAAATAGCGGCAATCTTCGCATTCAAAGCGGCGGTAATATTGACACAACTGCTGGCCCGCTGATTACTGCCGCGGCCAATGGCAAAGGCGGAAATGTTGTCATAAATGCTAAAGAAAATGTGGCGACATCTAGTATTAATTCCCGCACTTTTGCTCCCAGCACCACTGTGAATGGCGGCAATATAGATATTCAGGCAAATAGTATTACTGCGGGCGGAATTATCGAAACTAACCGCAACAATATTACATTTGCTGCTCCGGTAACATTGTCTGAGAACCTCTCTGTTAACATTCTGGAGATGGGCGACATTACTTTTAATTCTACAATTGACGGGCCGTACAATCTCGCGGTCAAGCCAAATGCGGGAGTTGTTCAGTTTGGCGGTGCGATCGGCAGCCTGACTCCTCTCAACAGCGTCAATATTCAAGATGATATTCCCAGCAATACGGTGAAGGTCGATATTACTGCAACTAATAACATTACCGCTCAAAACATCACCTCGGAAGCCGGGATTTCTTTGTATAGCGAACAGGGAGAAATTAAAACAGGAAATCTTGACTCGACTTCCCAAAATAATGGCAGCAATATTGATTTGAATGCGGGAACTAATATCACTGCAGGCAATATCAACACTTCGGCCGCTGGTAATGGCGGCAATATATTTCTCGATGCCAATGGTAATATTAATGCTGGAGAAGTTGACTCTTCGGCCAATGGAAATGCTGGCAATGTCAGCGCGATTAACCGCAGCAGTGCGGGCGACATTGTTCTGAGTTTAATTAACGCTGAAAGTATGGAAAGCGGTAGGGGCGGAGATGTTTTGATTTTGACTCAAAGGTTTTTTCGATCGCCCAATTCGTTCTCAGACAGAAACAGCATCAATGCTAGCATCTCTACGGCCGCCAGTCCAGGAGACGATCGCGGCGGCTTCATAATTATCAACCACGGGGGCGCGGGAATCACGCCTTTTATTGTCGGCAATTCCGAGAAAAATGGAACTGCTGGTGCAATTACTAGAGGAAATAGCAATCCCGAACAAACGATTTTGCCCGAGATCGGTTATACCTACACTCACAGACAAGACCTCAGTCTCGCATCCAATCGCGAGCGCATTCAAATTAACTCGGTTCCCTCACCCATTACGCCCGTACCAACACCCGCACCGACGGCGACTCCATCTCCAACAGTCGCAGCCACACCCGCCGCCACACCCGCGCCGACGGCGACTCCATCTCCAACAGCCGCCGCCACACCCGCCGCCACACCCGCACCGACGGCGACTCCATCTCCAACAGCCGCCACCACACCCGCCGCCACACCCGCACCGATGGCGACTCCATCTCCAACAGCCGCCGCCACACCCGCACCGACAGCGACTCCATCTCCAACAGCCGCCGCCACACCCGCGCCGAGGGCTGTTCCGTCGCCAATAACCCTAGCTACAAGAACCGCACCGACGGCTGTTCCCTCGCCGTCGCCGGCAACTGAAACGGCCTCACCGACGGCGACTGCATCCCCAATACCCGATCGCCCGATCGACCAAACTCCATCTTCCACTCCTTCACCAACACCCGCACCCGCGCCCGTATTCGAGAATTTTCCCGAACTCGAAGAATTGCTAAACACCAATTTCTTTACACTGCCGCCCCGCAGGCTTCCCACCCAGCCTTCTACACCAACCACACCGGGCGCAGCCGCCCGAATATCCGTCACGCCGACAATTCCCTCGATCGCCCAACTCACCGCCCCCGTCGCTTCTCCAAGTGCGATCGCTCCTCCAAGTGCGATCGCTTCTCCAAGTGCGATCGGGCAAAATCCAGCCTCCGCAACCCTTCAAGCCCCTTACAACCCGCCTGTAGGACAAATTCAACCCGTACCTGCACCTTCTGTTTCACCCGTTCCCGCACCGATTCCCGCACCGATTCTCGCACCCACTCAAAGCCAAACTCCGCAACAGCAATTAGGCTTGTTAATTGGCGATTTATTAGCAGCAAAAACCACCATCACCCCAAATCCTGAAACCGGAGGCAACACTTTTGAATGGGCATTTTCTGACTCAAAGAACAACTTTTCGCTCACACCACCGCCCCTTGAGAAAGCACCCAATCTTACTTTTATACCGCCTTCGGAAAAGCCGCCAGAAAATCCGCCAGAACTTGGTTCTTCTGCTACAGAACAACCGGACGGATGGATAGTCTCAACTCCCGATCCTGCGCCTATTGAGCCGCCAGTTGCTCAAATAGAGCCTGATTGGTTGGCCAACATTCCCCAAATCACTTTTTCGCCAACTCCCGCACCAACTCCAGCACCCGCGCCAACTCCCGCCCCCGCACCAACTCCAGCACCAACTCCCGCACCCGCACCCGTGCCAACTCCCGCGCCCGCACCAACACCCGCCCCAACTCCCGCACCCGCACCAACAACCGCACCCGCAGCCATCCCTAATCTTTTTCCCTTAGAAATTAGCAGGTTGAGCGTCGAACAAACATTAGACCAAGGTAATGGTAATGATGCTGTTGGTCTAATTGATAAACTGTTTGAACAAGATTATGAAAATTATTATGGCGAAGATTTGACCGACCAACAAGTAACTATTGAATATCTGAAAGAAACTCTCAAAACAATCAAAGAGGAAACCGGAAAGCAAGCGGTTATTGTTTACGCGCTAGTCCGTTTTGAAGCATTGTGGCTAGTCTTAGTAGTTCCCGACGGCCCTCCGATTATCAAAAAAATTCCTGTCAACAGCGAAACTTTGCTAAAAACAGTGAAAGAGTTTCACCACTTTTTGGCTAAGCCAAATGATGCAGCAGATACAAGATATTTGCCAATTGCTCAGAAACTTTACCAGTGGTTAATTGCGCCGATTAGTTCAGATATAGAAGCGTTAAATGTCGATACGTTAGTGTTTTCTTTCGATGCGGGTTTGCGCCAGTTGCCGCTAGCTGCTTTGCACGACGGCCAGCAATTTTTAGTAGAAAAGTACAGCCTCGGCTCAATTCCCAGTGTTAGCTTGACTAGCACGAGTTATCAAAGTTTGAAAAACGCGAAAGTTTTGGCAATGGGTGCTTCGGTATTTATCGATAAACTTGCTTTGCCTGCAGTGCCGATCGAATTAGCTGCGATCGCCGGTACAATCGGTAAGGGGCAAAATCCTGCGGAATTGCCCTTGTGGCCTGGCCGCTTTTTTCTCAATCAAGATTTTACGGTAGAAAATCTCATAAAACAGCGCCAGCAAGAATCTTTTGATATTATTCACTTGGCTACTCACGCGAGTTTTCCGCAAAATCAATACGGGCGCAGCGAAGCTGAAATTGATTTTTGGAAGCGCTCTTTGCCGCTGGATGAATTTCGGTTGGCTAAGTGGTACTATCCCCGACAAGTACAGTTATTGGTGCTGAGTGCGTGCGAAACTGCGATCGGCGATCCGACAGCGGAAATGGGTTTTGCGGGGCTGGCAGTCGGCAGCGGTGTAAAATCAGTTTTGGCGAGTTTGTGGAAGGTTAAGGATGTTACGACTTTGGCGCTGATGACGGAGTTTTATGCTAATTTGCGATCGGCTCCGATTAAAGCTGAAGCCCTGAGACAAGCTCAACTGGCGATGATTCGCAAACAGGTAGTATTTAAAGATGGTAAGTTGGTGGGAACTCAAAGGGCGATCGATCTTACTAAAGTCGAACAAATAGCAAATTCAGATTTATCTCACCCAAAATTTTGGGCAGGATTTACAATAATTGGCAGTCCTTGGTAATAAACTGGCGCGCATCTAATTTTAACAATAAGATTGGTTAGTAGTGCGGACTTTACTCCGCACGAGCTAACCTTTATGCTAATCAACCGGACATGATATAAGTTATAAACCAATACGGTTCACTTAACATATTTATGCCCCGGAGATCCCCCTCGCATCCCCCTTAAGAAGGGGAGTAGGGGTTGACTTTGAGGGCATTCTTGTCCCCCCCTTCTTAAGGGGGGCTAGGAAGGATCTGTCTTAAGTGAACCGTATTGAGTTATAAACTTTTTTTTCCCAAATACTGTAATGGAGCAAAACCTGTGAGCAATTTTACTCAAATATTCAAGTCCAAAGATAAATCCTCAATACACTTGTCTGTAGAGGAATCCGTCGCGGCGGTAGCACTTGTCGCAGCGGAGGCAAATTACCCTGATGTGAGTGCCGATATCTTGATAAGCAGAATTTGGGATTCAGAAATATTTGCTGAATACTCGGAGGATGATATGTCAGCAACTCTTCAAAAACTCGCGGGTATTCTTGCCAAAGACGGTTTAGGAGGATTATTTAATACGGCTTCTGAATCACTCCCAGATGAGTTGGTGTTGGATACTTTTACGATTACCGCAGCAATGTTTGTCGCAGATGGCGAAGTGTCTCAGAAGCATCGGGCTTTTCTCAAGGAATTTCAAGAAGTATTAGGTGTAGGCGATAAGGAAGCTAAGGAAATTATTGAGGATGTAAT
Organism: Microcoleus sp. S36a_B3; assembly: GCF_036700745.1. NCBI lineage: Bacteria > Bacillati > Cyanobacteriota > Cyanophyceae > Oscillatoriales > Microcoleaceae > Microcoleus > Microcoleus sp. S36a_B3. Next base: position 114,344 of record NZ_JAUBPN010000005.1, read on the forward strand.
TGCTGGATACTCGGAACTAAAACTCGAAAATTACGATATCGAGACAGATGAGGCGTTGTATTTCTCTGCTCTAGGCAATTTTGTGGTTTCGATTCCTGTTGAGAGGCAACGAGGCGGTAAAATTGAGGATGACAAAAGCTTTGTTGCTTTTTCTGACGATTTTGGTGTTTTGCTGAAAATTGATTATTTCCCGCTTTCTGGTGATGTGAAAAAATTAATCGAATCAGCGGGGGAATGGGCTTATCTTACTTTGTTTCTTAACAAGTTTATTGATGACACGGTTCTGGCTAAATTTGCTAATTCTCAGTTACTCTACAGTGAATATTTAGAAGAGGAAAATGCTTATTTGGTAGTTACCGATTTGCCTGGGAGTGCTAATGTCAGCGTACCACAAAATGACGGTCAACTTACTTTGATGGATGCTTACCGGGGATTTATGGCTTTGATCGTTGACGATTTTTGCTACACGGTGAGTTGTCAGCGAATTTATGAGAAGCAGGAGGAATTGGGTTCTATTGAGTCGGAGGTTGAGGATCTTATGAATAAGATTTTTGATTTTATTCAGACGATCCAATTCTCTGGGGAGCAATAAACACTACTTTTAGCTTCTGCGATCCAATCTTATAGTTGTCAATTGAGGGGACAGGATATTAAAGCAGTTAACAGCGCTATGATACGGTGACGATTATTTTAGCGGGGTGCTAGATATTATATCAAATCCTCTCTTCATCGGAATTGTAAATTCACTGTTGACTGTTGGCTGCTGGCTGTTAACCGTTAACCGTTAACATCATGTATGAGTGCAGCCGAAATTAATATTAGAGGTTGTTGGAATAAAATAGTGCGATCGAGAACAGGCTTTTTAGTCGGTTCTCGATCGCACTTCCAGAGTCAGTCAACGCCAGTCGGAAGACAGCAGCAATTCGCCGCCATTTTCGATTAATTAGTCGTTTGAGCTTCCTGCAATCGCTGCTTGAGTTCTTCCAGAGCGCTCGCCCAGCGCGGATCTGGCTGCACCGAGCCAGAATCAGCGCTCGACACTGTGGTTGTGGACTGATTGCGGCGAGACTTGTTGTTGTCACTCCGACGGCGATTGCTTTTACTAGAACCCCCTCCACCTTGAGTTGGGGGAGCCGAGCGCTGCTGTTGCTGCGGCGCAGGCACCGGCATCGCTGTTGATGCGGATGCCAACTGCGGTGAAGCAGGCGACGATGACTGCTGCTGATCTTCTTCGCCCTTCTCCGATTTACCCTTAGAGCGGGGAAGTGCCTTCTCTATTTTTAGCGGGTTTTCTTTGAACATTAAGCCGTTATATTTCTCAATAACTTGGTCGGCTTGTTCGTCGGTTAGCACCGTCACAAAACCAAATCCTCTACATTTACCTGTTTTGCGGTCTGTAATTACCTTTGTGGTAACAGATTCGCCCTCGGGTGCAAAAACTTCTTGCAATTCTTGGCGATCGAGTTCCTTGGGTAGGTTGCCAACATAAAGACGAATAGACATGAAAAATTCCTCCAGAATAGGATTCTAATTAATTTGCTCGAACCGAATTACCTGCTGTCAACTGAACGTTGACTTCAGGGAAAGACCGCATAACCGCATAATTTGCACATTCCTCCCACCAACCTTGACAGATTCTCCCACCTTTTAGAAAAAAAAGGTGATTTATTCTGATCGGGCCGGAACTTAACCGCCGATGCAGAGAGCCTTGAAATCTCAGGTTGTGGTGTAAACTTTTAGTCATCACTCAAATGTTGAGGCTATTGGCTATTCTGTATTTCTTGCTTGCGGTTTTGATTCAGAATGTTTGTAGCCAGAGCCGTGTAGAAATTTATGTCCAAGGATGTCATTTCAAGCGATCGGAATGCCAGTATTCAGTTTAATACAGTGATGGATAAAATTGCTAACATTTTTTGGCCCAGTAATCTTACCTCGCTCCTCATCTCGCTCTTAATCCTAAAAACTGCTCGCTTACCCGGTCTCCTTTAAATCGGGCTCGGCAGCATCCGACCATTCTTTAAAGGTATCACAACCTGGGTGACAGAGCTAGCTATTTAGGTATATTTCAGGCGAATTTGATGAAAACAACAATCAGAATCATTTTTCTGAATTCATCGCCCACAGCAAAATTGCCAGTCTAAAAAAACAGCCGACAAGCGGCTGGCTAAACTTGCTGTGTTGGGAGGTTGACAATTTTTACGCAATACCTTAGCGGTTTTAGCCCACTGAAGTTATTGCGATTTTTGTTTTATCCAATTTATATAAACAAATGTAACAGGATGTCATTTAAAAAGCAACTTTTCTTTACGAAGGAAGAGGGAAGTTAGGCAACGAGCAATGTACGGGATGTAACGGATGTAAGTCCGTCGGAAGACGGAAGAGGGAAGAGCATTATATATCTTGCAAAAGTCAAATTCACCCCCCGCAAGTCCCCCCTCCTGCGGGGGGAAACAAGAATAATCTTGCCCCCTCCCCGCGAGTTCGGGGAGGGTTGGGGTGGGGTGAACTGTATTTTTGCAAGAGTTCTATTGGTTTGTAGTGCGGACTGAAGTCCGTACTACGAACCTTTTGTGCAATCTCAAATGCCAAATTCCCTCATCTTCCGCCTTGGATAATAATGTATGCGCCCCAACAAGCAGCAGCAAAAGCCAAAATCGCAGACCAAATCGGATGTCCGCTGTTACTGACTAGGCTGCCTTGACTGCGGAGGGTTTCGAGGTCGATCGCCACATTAGCACCCCGGCGCAGCCAACCAGTCGCCACAACTGGTTTTCCGATCAAATCGCTGGGGCGAGTAGGTTGCGGCAACAAAGAACCACAGGGCCCAAACCTCGAAACATAGTGCAACCTCACCAAACCAGTCGCCGTTTGCAAAATCAAATCCTGTCCCAGCCAATTTTCTATACCAGTCCTACCCAAAAGCTGCCCGGAAAGCTGCACTGGTTGAGCATCTACGGGCAAAACATCGGGATTTGACAAAATTTCGGGTAAACTGGGCGAAGCGGTTTCTCGTGGCGTAATGTCGGGGAAAAAATAATTGATCCGCATCAAAGTACCGATGCTAAATCCGATCGGCAAACAGCCCCAAAAGATCGATCGATCGCCCAAAAGCCAATCCAGACGCCAAATACTCGTCTGCGAAAAAATCCAGCCAATCAGCCAAAGCAGCGCCACCAAGGCCAAACTCATGGGAATTCCAAAAAACGGCGCGCCCTGTAAAAATAGTTTTGAGTCTTTAAATTCGAGTATTGATTTAAACAGAGACAATTTTCGTTTCTTCGGTGATTCCAGCGACAGACTCGCCAAATCTAACTCTGTCTCGATTTTCCAGAATTGCGCGTAAAGTTCCAATAGCTTCAAACGCTCTCCCAGCAAAGGATGCGTGCTGTTGACCGTCAGCCAGACGCGATCGGGATTGGTGACATCCCACAGCAAAATCTGTGACAGCGGCGCGCGCAAGGCTGCAGATCCAATGGTTGCAGCTTGTCCGACTCCCACGGGTAACAACAAATCGAAACTTTCCAGAAAAAAGCTAGTTTGTTTTTGCTGTTCGATATTTGCAGCAATGCCGATCGCCATTTTACCAAGCGCCCGCGTCAAACCGTTAGGATTGCCCGTAATTTCTGCAGCGGTGCGATCGCTAAAATACACCCGGCGGCGCGACAGCCACAACATCGGCCAGCGCAACAACTTATAAATCCCGTAACTAATAGCAGAAATTGCAGCGGCCAAATTTCTCACAGCAAAACGCAAAAACTCGATCGTCATTAAATCGCACAACCTCTCACTCCAGTATGCCGCCTGCCAATAAATCAAGTAAGGAATCTGAATCACCAGCAACGCCAGCGACATCGGCGCAAAATCCCAGTGAGAAATGTGGCTTAATTCCCGCGCAAAAATAGTCGCAATTTCATCATCCGTCAACTGTTCCAACAGCCCCCTACTCACAGCAATCCGAGCAAAACGGGGCAAACAGCCGTAACTGAAAGCCACAGGAACATTCAGCGGCAAGAGTTTCAGTACAGGGGTTGGCATATTTTGCTTGGTACAAAAACTGCGGAGTACCCGACTAGCTTCTTTGCTGTGCTTGGATAAAACTGAGCCGCGCAGGGTTTCGATGCCGCAAAATAGTTTTAGCAGCGCGTCTGTCAGCCAGGGAGATGAGGCCAAAAGCAATCCAAAAACTATCTGCACAAAGGGAGTTGGATCGCGGTAAAAAAGTTGGATCGGCGCGAAAATAGGCAGTCTTGTAAATATGTAAAACTGAAGCAATAGAAAATTAGCGTTTGTCAGCAGCAATTGCAGGACAAATCGGGCGAGGAAAAATAGGGCGATCGCGCTTACAGCAGCCCCAATCCAAAAATTCAGCAATTTTAGCGGTTTCAGGGGCTGCGGGTTTTTTGTGCGCCCTGCTTCGCGCCAAGTCAGTTGGTAAGTCTCTGTGCTTGGGAGTTCGATATTTGTTGCGGAACCGGAACTGTTTTCGCCGCTAGTTTCTGCATCGGTTGCGGTTTCTGTGGGGGCGGTAGATGGTGGGCGATCGCCCTCTTCTGAGGTGGGGCGAATCGGTGGTTTGGGGGGTGGAGGTGGCGGTGAAATATGTGTGGAGTTGGTGGTTTTTGGCGCGACAGTCGGTTCTGAGGGTAAAAATCCGGTTTTTTGGTCTGTGGTTGGTCGTAGCGAAGCGGGGCGTAAGCCATCGCCCTCAAGCGTATTTTCTGCCGATTTTGTGCCGTCATCAAAGGCGACAAAGCCTGTTTTGGGGGGAGTTTCTGGTGGTTTTGGAGGGCGGGGCGGGGTTAGTTCTTTTAAAGTGCGATCGGCCCAAGTTTTGACTTGAGAGTTAGGACTTTTGGCGAGAGAAGAGCACAGGGGGATCGCCTTTTTGACATTACCGGTTGCTTTGTACGCCGCGACTAACCCCATCTGCGCGCGGATTCCCGACGGCCCATTAGCTGCGGTTTGGGTAACGGATTCTAAAAGGGCGATCGCGCTTTGGTAATCTTGTTGTTTCAAAGCAGCTAACCCAGCCTCTAGAGACTGTTTCAGAGATGAATCCGCCGAATTTGGATTGTGTGGAGATGCCATGACTGTGCTTGCGATCGCGTCTTGTCTAAGATAACCTCACCCGAAGGCACTTCGGCAACTATAGCCCCATACCCTTGAATTAACATTTGCAATAAACTTCAGCTAACAACAGACCTTTTATACTCATTCATCAGATATCCTAAAATTATCTGCGTTCATCAGTGTTTATCTGCCTTAAATCTGCCGTTGCAATATTAATCCATAAACCACCACACCCGAACAACCATGCCAATTGACGACGAAGACTTTGAAAGCGAATCGATCGCGGGCGATCGCCAACTGCAACTGTTCACAGACAGACACGAATTTACCCGCCGATTTGCCTTTTATTTAAACGAAGACCCGCCCCGCGAACAAATTTTGTATTTTTTCGGGGATGGAGGCAACGGCAAGTCACTGCTGCTAAAACACTTGGAATTTCACTGCTGCAAAATATTTCCGTCGCAGGATTGGCAGCGATTGCGCGAAATCCCAGAATCACAAGCCGCCGAAGTTGCTAATTTTGTCCGCAATGCCGCCCCGAAAACCTACACTCCCATCCCCGCAGTCAGACACGATTTCGGATTGATTCCTATCAAAGAAGATAAACCCCAAGATAGATTTTATGGCTTGCTAATGCTGCGGCGAAATATCGCAGAAGCCACCAAGAAACACAAATTTAAATTTCCCAAGTATGATTTTGCTTGCTTTTGGTATTTGTTGAACAAAGGCGAGTCTGACGCAACTCTCAGCCAACTTTTCCCCGATGATGTAATTCAATTGGTGACACCTGCTATTGAAACTTTTGCAGGATTTCCGGTGGTGGCGCAAGCAGTAGCCGTGATTAAAGGCATAGTTAAATTGAGCGGGATTAAGGGAGTGATGAAATTAATTCAACAGCGCCTGGGTGTCAGCGACGAAACGGCGGATCAAATTCGCCGTAAAGATATTGATACTGAATTAATGGACTGTTTGCCGAAATTATTAGCCGGGGATTTGAATGCGGCAATGGCTGGCAAAAATAAGCCAGAACGCCTCGTGATGCTGTTCGATACTCACGAGAAAATGTGGGAGGAAAAACGTAATTCTCAAGGCGCAACTTTTTGGTATCAAGATGAGTGGTTTCGGCGGTTGTTGAGGGCATTGGATTACAAATTGGGAATTGTGGTTGTGGTGGCGGGGCGAGATTGTCCTGTCACACAACTGCGGTGGCCGAATGCGTCAAAGTTTCCGATTCCTGCAGATTATATAGATGCACAATTGGTGTGGCATTTGTCTCCCGCCGATGCTAGGGATTACTTGCACAAAGTGGAGATTTACAAGGCAGATTTGGCAGATGCTGTAATTAAATATGCCAGCGTCAATCCCGATGAGAGTTGGGATAATTTGCAGGTACATCCGTTTTATTTGGGTTTGTGCGCGGATGCGGTGCTGGCAGAAAGAAGGCGGGGTATTGAATTGCTGGCGTCGGATTTTGCGCGGATTCCGAAGTTGGAAAATAAGACTGCGGAGTTAACGGATCGGTTGCTGACTTATGTGGATCGCGAAGTGCGATCGGCCGTGCATTCGCTGAGTGCTTGCCGCGCTTTTGATGAGGATTTGTACGTGAAATTAGGAACTGGTTGTCACTTCCAGGCAAGCAGTGCAAATTTTGAGATGTTGACTGGCTTTTCCTTTGTTTGGGAATCCCAAAAGCGGGGGAATAATTGGTATCGGATTCACGATTTGTTGCGCCGCTTGGATGCCGATCGGGATAATCCGAAAACTCGCAGGGCTCATGAGGTTTTAGAGGGGCATTATCGGGAAGTGGGGGATGCGGGTGAGGCAATTTTTCATGCTAATCGCTTGGATTGGCAGCGGGGTGTAGAAGAATGGAAAGAGGTGTTTGATGAAGCTTTGGACAAGAGTCGCTATAAGGAATGCGAGGCGCTGCTGGAAGTTAGAGATGAGTTGTGGATTAAAAGTGATTATTGGCTTGGTAGAGTTTCGCGATCGGAGGGAAATTACTATGCTCGGTTGGCTCGATATGTAGAGGCAAGACAGGAATATTTAGAGGCAGTTGCAGCCTGTAATTCTGCTTTACTTATTGCACCGGATGATATCAATGCTCTCAACAACAAAGGGAATGTGCTGCAAAGTTTGGGTGATTTGCAAGCAAAGCTAAGTGAATTTGAGGCGGCAAAACAGTCTTACTTTGAGGCAATCGCAGCCTATAATTCTGCTTTACTTATTGTACCAGATGATATCGAGGTTTTCAAGAACAAAGGGATTGCGCTGAAATGTCTGGGTAATTTACAGGCAAAGCTAAGTGAATTTGAGGCGGCAAAACAGTCTTACTCAGAGGCAATCGCAGCCTATAATTCTGCTTTACTTATTGCACCGGATTATATCAATGCTCTCAACAACAAAGGGAATGCGCTGCGACGTTTGGGTGATTTGCAAGCAGGGCTAAGTGCATTTGAGGGTGCAAAACATTCTTACTTTGATGCGATCGCTGCCTTGAATTCTGCTTTACTGATTGCACCGGATGCTATCTGTGTTCTCAACAACAAAGGGAATGCGCTGCGAGGTCTGGGTGAATTACAAGCACAGCTAAGTGAATTTGAGGCGGCAAAACATTCTTACTTTGAGGCGATCGCTGCCTGTAATTCTTCTTTACTTATTGCACCGGATGATATCTGTGCTCTCAACAACAAAGGGAAGGCGCTGTTAAGTCTGGGTGATTTGCAAGCACAGCTAAGTGAATTTGAGGCGGCCAAACTTTCTTACTTTGAGGCGATCGCTGCCTTGAATTCTGTTTTTCTTATTGCACCGGATGATATCGGTGTTCTCACCAACAAAGGGAATGTGCTGCGATGTCTGGGTGAATTGCAAGCACAGTTAAGTGAATTTGAGGCGGCAAAACAGTCTTACTTTGAGGTAAGCGCTGCCTTGAATTCTGTTTTACTTATTGCACCGGATGATATCGCTGCTCTCACCAACAAAGGGAATGCGCTGCGATGTCTGGGTGATTTGCAAGAAAAATTATCTAAGAGACAGGAAGCACTTAAGAATTGGCAAGAGGCGCTGGAAATGTTTAATCGTTCGTTAGCCATTGCTCCTAACCGCGATTCTGTTCGCAAGAGGCGCGATTCGCTACAAGAATTTATCGATAATTTGGGTGAGAATACTGTCAGCATTTAGCTTGATGGGAAGGAGTGAATCTGACAAATAAACCGGGTTTTTTCCCAAATTTACGAAGCACAACCAAGTATTCTCGAAAAAACCCGGTTTCTGGCCCTATGCGTAAGTCCTAAATTTGCTAAAATAGACCCAGAAAATATCAAAATATCAAAAATATGAACGAATCCCAAATACCCCAAATAGCTTGGCTGCCCTTAAGCCGAGAAGCGCACAAACTATCAGTTACCGACAGATTAGCTCTAGTCAATGCGATTTTTGAGTCCATCAGACGGGAGCTCAGACCCCCACAATCCCTACCAGATAACTTCCTCGAGCCCATGACGGGGCTACCAAAAACTGATGCACCACTCCCAAAAAATACCGAAGTTAAAATTAAATTGCGGGGCGATCGCAAAGGTGCGGCCAAGCGACTCAGAGGGTTAGCAAAAACTGATATGCCACCTCCAACAGATGCCGAAGTTGCAACCATGTTAGAAGAACGTTTGGTGGAGAAGTACCTAAAATGAAGGTATTAGTAGACACCAACACTATCCTGGATAGTTTGCTAGAACTAGAACCGTTTGTAGAGGATGCTGATGCTTTATTTGAGGCGATCGCTCCTTATTTAAAAAAGCAGTTTCTGAAGCCAACGCACCTAGTACAATACTGCTGGATACTCTACCCATCTTGAAAATTAAAACCGAGTCCTATGCAACCAAAGCCTAACCTTAACCTATACTCATTATTGGGGCATCTCCCCTGGCTGAAAAAAAGCTACACTGCCAAAATTATGGTGGTTGCTTTTTTAGGCACGCACGTTCCTTTGCTAACCTTAATGGTCTGGTTTCTTACCTCAAACGCTTACTCTCTAGAGACATCAATCCGGGTTCTGCTGATTGCTCTGCTGGCGACATTAGCGGGTACGGCAGCAACGCTTTATACGCTACGCCACCTCCTGGTTCCGGTAATCTTAACCTCGGAGGCTCTACAAAACTACCTCGATACAAGAACATTGCCGAACTTACCGACAGAGTTTACTGATGAAGTCGGTACGCTGATGGCAAATTCCTCACAAACGCTTTACAAACTAGATGAATTGATTAATTACATTACCCACTACGATGAACTGACTGGATTGCCAAATCGTGACTTATTCTGCGATCGCCTGAATCAAACCCGATCTCAAAATCACTCACCTTTGGTCGCATTGCTGGTATTGGGTATTGATGATTTCCCAGGGATGCGCCATGCGTTGGAGCCTGAGATATGCGACTTACTAATTAGAGCCGTTTCCCAACGGGTGGTAGAGTGCATCGATGGGTCAGATGTCTTGGCGCGTTTGGGTGACGGTGAGTTTGCGATCGCTCGCAGCGAACTCCCCTCGCTGGAGAGTGTGGTCAAGCTATCCCAACTGCTGCTGAGTACGCTGATCAAACCTTTCTATATCAAGGGCAACCCGATCCACATCACCGCCAGTCTTGGCATTACATTGAACCATCTAGAAAATACGAATTCTGTAGAGAAACTTCTTCAGCAAGCCGACTTCGCACTTCATCAGGCAAAGCAGCAAGGGCGGAGTCACTATCAGTTTTATTCACCCGAAATTAACGTTCAGTTACAGGAGCGACTGGCCCTAGAAAATAGCCTGCGCGGAGCGCTGGAGCGTAACGAACTACTGGTTTACTATCAACCGCTGATCGACCTGCACGGCGGACGGGTGACAGCAACGGAGGCGCTGGTTCGCTGGCAGCATTCTACAGAGGGTTTGGTCTCTCCGGTAAAATTTATTCCGATCGCCGAAGCCAATGGCGATATCGTGCCAATTGGTGAATGGATCTTGCGAACGGCTTGCGCTCAAAACCGCCGCTGGCAACTGGCTGGGCTGCCAGCCCTGCGGATTTCGGTGAATCTGTCGGCTCGACAATTTGAGCAAACGAATCTGGTTGAGATGGTTCGCCAAATTTTGGCCGAGACGGAACTCGAAGCTGCGTATTTAGAACTGGAAGTGACTGAAAGTGCCTTGATGACTGATATTGAGCGATCGGTCACAACCTTAACGCAACTGCGAGAACTTGGCGTGTCCCTCGCCCTAGACGACTTTGGCACAGGTTATTCTTCCCTCAACTACCTGCAACGGTTTCCGGTTAATATGCTCAAGATCGATCGATCCTTTGTCAAAGATGTACTGTCTAACCCGAACAGCGCCACCATTACTGATGCGATCATTGCTCTGGCAAAAAGTCTGGGGTTAACGATCACCGCAGAAGGCATTGAAACCAAGGAGCAGCTTGACTACCTGCAAGCGCGAGGCTGCGATGAAGGTCAAGGGTTTTACTTCAGTCGCCCTGCTAACGCTGATACAATCACCAAACTGCTAAAGGACTCGCTTCAGTCTGATGCAGAATCTATCGCTCTTACCACAGACTTTTAAGCTAAACCACTAAAGCGCTCTTGTTTTTAGATTCCCGACTTCTCCAAGAAGTCGGGAATCTCGATATGCTGTTTTTTAGGCGTTAACAAAAACAGAAGATGTAAGCTGACTTTGACTTACACCCTGCACGATGCCCAAATAATTACTACCAGACTTAATCGCTGTAGAAGCGACGCTTGCGCCTCCATCCAACTGCAAACTCACAGCTTCAAAAGTCAAGTTGGCAAATCCGATACCGTCAGTCAAACCAATCTTATCCCCGATCGCAAAATCGACGATCGCATCGGCACCAATTAAACTAGCTGAAGCCGACAAACCTCCTGCCAATACAAACGTATCATTTCCAGCGCCGCCCGTCAGAACATCTTGCCCGCGATCGCCCGCCAACAAATCGGATCCGTTACCGCCAATCAAAATATCATCTTCTTTCCCACCGCGAATAGTATCATTGCCGTCAGATCCGATCAGTCGATCGTTATCGTTATTACCGCTGATAAAATCATTACCAGCACCGCCATCAATTGAATCCGAATCTTTGCCACCCCATAAACTATCATTGCCGCCAGCGCCGTTAATTGTATCAGCACCTTGCATTCCATTAATGTTATCAACACCCTCTCCACCAGTGAGATTATCTTTACCAGAAAGAGCAAAAATTGGCAATCCCGCAGCATTTGCCGGTATTTGAGTATCGGCACTATCTGATAAGAAATAATTGCCGTCGCTGGCTGTATTCTTTGGCCCTGCTGTCGGGCTGCCCTCCCCTGTAGCATTCGGTATTGGCGAATTAATTACTACTAATGTGTTGGGAGTTGGTGTCGGAGTTGGTGCGGGAGTTGGTGTCGGAGTTGGTGTCGGAGTTGGTGTCGGAGTTGGTGCGGGTGTCGGAGTTGGTGCGGGATTGACGCTACCGTCAAGAGAAGTCGCAAAAACTTGTGTCCAATAGTGATTCCAGTTTTCTGTGCCAGTATCGTTGGCTAAGAAATAGTAGCCGATTCCTATTTCTTTGAGATTGGGGTTGAGAATGTTAGTCCGGTGGCCCGTGCTGTTCATCCACGATGATACAACTTGTTCGGGTGTAGAAGAACCCGCAGCGATGTTTTCTGCCGCCGCCCTGAATTGATAGCCCGTTGCAGTAATCCGACTTCCCATTGAAGAACCATCTTTTCCGGTATGGGAAAAAAAGTCTTGCAGTGCCATGTTTTCGCTCTGAGTTTGCGCCGCACTCAGTAACTGAGTATTTAAAGTTAGGGGGGAAAAACCTAATTTGCTGCGTTCTGCGTTGGTAAGTTCTAAAACTTTATAAATAAAGTCTTGATTAGTTGTGGGTTGGGAAATTTGAGAGACCGATCGCTCTCCTGTTACAATGTCTGCAGACTGAGAACCGAAATTTTGTGGTTCGAGCATGGGTATGATTAAAAATTTTAAGACTTGGTGAGTGTTGGTAGATGGCTTACCGTCTTAATGATAGTTTCCCGATTATTAGTTGGCGGCCTACAATTCAAGCATTGTGTTAATCTCTGCCGCTGCTATATGTATTTTGATTATAGCTGTTGTGAAAGTGCAAATGTCAAGAGTTTGGCTGTAGTTTTGTTGATAATTAGTCCGATCGCCCTTTGCATCAATACAAATGGTAGGATTTGAGATTAACAGGTAGCGACAGTTGCAGGGGCGGCGAATCGGGGGCCAAAAACCCGGTTTCTGGGAATTTTGCATCCGGTTACGAAACATTTCAAAAAAAACCGGGTTTCTGAGTTCGGCGTGTGAATCGCGCGCGGGAGAAACCCGGTTTCTGGGAATTTTGCATCCGGTTACGAAACATTTCAAAAAAAACCGGATTTTTGAGGCAACAAGTGCGATCGCCCTTGCTAAGTTTTTACTAGAATCATCACAAAAAATTGTAAATTATACCATTTTTCTCAAGATGTGCCAATGAAGTCTTAGCCCTCCGATGCTTTGGGCGATTGGGGGCGTAATATCTAGCGCTACTTTATGAAATTGGTATTAATATCGTTTCCGGTTGCATCGGAATAATAAAATCTAGTCAACAGTTAACAGTCAACGGTGAACAGTCAACAGTCAACAGTCAACAGTCAACAATCACCTGACGGTGCAACCGGAATTGATATAATTCAAAATCCCCAACTCAAAACTCACAATTTCAAACTATTTTCCTGTCCGATTTTAGCCTCCTGAGCAACTTGCTCAACCTCATCTTTGGCGAGAATTTCCAAAGCTGCGGCAGCTTCGGTACCGCCCAACCGCCCCAAAGCTTGAGCGACTCTGTAACGAATTTGCCAATCTTCATTACCAGCGTAAGGAAGCAGCAGCGGCACCGCGCGTTTATCTCCCAATTCTCCTAATGCACTGATGGCTATAGTTTGGATCAATTCGTTTTCAGAAGCTATGGCATTTTCTAACATGGGAAATGCTTTGGGATCTCCCATTTCTCCCAAAGCTGCGACGATACTCAGTTGCACCAGCCATTCAGACGTACTGCTATAAACTTGCTCCAAATCTTCTAAAGCAGAGGTTAATTTCAAAGCGCCCAAAGCATCGGCTGCTGCTGCTTGCACGTCGGGTTCGGGGTCGTTGTGCAAGCTGTTAAGCAGTACCTCTAAAGCGTTCGGCAGATTCTGCGTGCCGAGGGTTGACATTTGGCTCACACCAGCGTATCTAACGCGGACATTTTTGTCGCCGATCGCAATTTGAATCAACTTATAGGCGATCGCAGGTTCTAATTCTCGCAGTTGGTTGACACCTCGCAGCCTTTCGCCAAAATCCTCGGAATTCAACAATTGTTCGACAGACTCAGGGGTAATACTCATGGAATTTTTAAATTGGGAAAAAGGTAATTGGGAAGAAGGTAATTGGGAAAAAGGTAATTGCCAAAAGCGAAGGAGATTGAAGGAAAGATCGACTTATTTTTTGATACAATCCTTCAACGAAAACAATTAATTAAGATTCGGCAGCCATCGACCGGATAATATCTCCCCTAGTGAGGATGCCGATTACTTTGCCTTCTGTATCAACTACCGGCAATCGGTGAATGCTGCGATCGTGCATTAGTTTTGCAGCTTCTGCGACAGATTCGTCGGGCTTGATGGTAACTGGATCTTTACTCATCGCTTCTCCTACTGTTTGTCCTAAAGCCTTGTGCAGTTCTCGCTCGTAACGCGAGGGATTTTCTAGATAAATCACGCTGTCGAGTACCATGATGTAAGCGGGCGGAGTTACGCCGGTTTCCCGCCACATCAAGTCGGTTTCGGAGATGACTCCTACCAACAAGTCATTCTCATCTACGACGGGAAGACCGCTAATACGTCGATCGGCTAAGATTTTAATCGCTTCGTTCAAAGGCATTTCGGGACGCGCTAAAATCGGCTCGCGGCTCATCACATCGGCTACTGTTTTGGGCATGATTGGCGGTTGATTGACTTTTTGCTCTAAATCCGATCATATAGGGAAACCGTGACACAGGCCCAAGAAAGGCAGCGAAGCCGAAGAGATTTGTTACCAACTAGCAGCACCCAAAAAGTTTGAATGCCAGAATTTGAAAGCTTTTTTTCGATCGCCCTCACGAATTCTGCAGTTTGTCTAGAAGCACGCGGGCGATCGACCCCACAAGATTGTTAAGATATATTAAAGAGCCGATAAATCCTTACCGATGCCAGAATCTCCAGCCCCAGCACCAGAATCCCAACCAGAAGAGCGCTGTGTATTAATTTGTCAGTATCAATCTTGCCTCAAAAATGGTTCAGCAGAAGTGCTCGCTGCCTTTGAAGCCCAACCCGTTGCAGGAGTGATAGTTAAAGCTTGTAGCTGTCAGGGACAGTGCAACACAGGCCCAACTGTGCGAGTCACCCCAGACGAAACTTGGTATTGTCGAGTTAAACCGAGTGATGTACAGTCGATCGTGGAAGAGCACCTCAAAGGCGGAAAACCTGTAGAAGCGCTGTTCAATCCGAGAATTCATATGCGTTATTATTATTAAAATGGAATTGATGGAAGTGCCAATTCCCAGCTCTCGCGCATCTAATTTTAATAGTTATTACAGCAGATTGCAAGTTTATGAAGCGATCCCCGTAGGCACACGGCATTGCCGTGTCCCTACAAGGGCTAATTTGAATAGTTATTGTTATGGAAATTGCGCTTTGAAAATCAAAGGAATTGCAGTTAGTTTGTTAGTCCTAGTTCTGGGGCGTTCGCCGCAGGCGATCGCGCAAACGTCGGCGGTTGCTGGGGATATTTGTCCTGGGGAATTGGGGGCGCAAGTAGATGCGATCGCCAATCGTCCCGAATTTAGCCGATCGCGCTGGGGGATTTTGATTCAACCCCTATCTTCTACCGCTACTCTCTACAGCCGCGACGCAACCAAATATTTCATTCCAGCATCAAATGTCAAGCTGCTAACTACAGCCGCTGCTTTGCAGAAACTCGGTGCCGATTTTCGGATTAAGACATCGGTTTACAGCGGCGAAAATGGCAGTTTGTACGTTGCCGGCAGGGGCGATCCTAGCATTGCTGAACCTCAGTTGAAAAACTTAGCGCAGCAGTTGAAGCAGCGGGGAATTAGTCAAGTAAACGAGTTGATTGGCGATGACAGTTATTTTCAAGGCAGTGCAGTCAATCGCAATTGGGAATGGGAAGACGCGCAAGCTGGCTATGGCGCCCCGGTTAACAGTTTAATTTTCAATCAAAACGCGATCGAGCTTGTTTTGTCCCCGCAGAATCTCGGACAACCTCTAAAAGTTACTTTTGCCGAACCAAAGTTAGCCAATCAGTGGCAAATTCAGAACAATTCAGTCACAGTCGCCCCCAACGAATCTGAGTTTCTTGAAGTTGGCAGGGAGTTCGATCGCCCCGCAATTCGAGTTAGCGGACAGTTGAAAGTTGGTGCAGAATCTGAATCAAGTTATGTTGCAGTTGTCAATCCCGCCAATAATTTTTTACAAAATTTTCAACAAGTCTTGACGGCGGAGGGAATTCCGGTTAAACAAGTTTTAGTTGCCTCTGTTGCTCGCAATTTGAACCAAGAATTAGCAGCAGTTGAATCGCCGCCGCTGGCCGAATTGGTGAAGGAAACTAATCGGGAAAGTAACAATCTTTATTCAGAGGTTTTATTGAGATTGTTGGGAAAATTCACAGTCAAGATGTCTCTGCCACAAGAAGATACTAATGAAACTGGTTTGAAGGAGTTAAAAACAGCTTTAACTCAATTAGGCGTAAATCCCAACAGCTACATATTAGCCGACGGTTCGGGACTTTCCCGACACAATTTGATTAGTCCCGAAGCCTTGGTGCAAACTTTGAGATTGATGGCTAATTCACCTGCTGCGTCTGTCTACCGCGCGTCGTTGCCGATCGCAGGCGAGAATGGTACTTTAAAAAATAGATTTAATTATACATCAAGCCGCGTCAATTTGCAAGCAAAAACTGGAACTTTGAGCGGAGTTTCGGCGCTGTCGGGATATATCGAAGTTCCAAGTTACGAGCCGCTGGTGTTTAGCATCATCGTCAATCAATCTGACTTGCCATCTTCAAAATTGCGATCGGCAACTGACGAAATTGTGCTATTATTGAATCGCCTCCGCCGCTGTTAAAACTACAAATTTCAATCGCTCAATTTGAAATAAGTAGTTACACCTAAAAAACCAGAGACTCCAAAACGCTACAAGTTTTAAGTTTAATTAGATTCCAGCAGCGGGGATCGAAAAGCAGCTAGAATAAAAGCAGAAACATTAAAACCATTCGGTCGTTTCAGCCGACTAAGTAAGTAATGGCAAAAAAACAATAGTACCTTGTAGGGCGGGCGCGAGTTAAGAATCACGAGATACAAGCGAGAAAATCGAGGCAAAACCCGCCCGACACATCTAATGTTTATTTGTACTCACCTGCTAGCAGTCGGCGGGTTCCGTACTTCCCGAAACATAAGTCTAACTTTTAATTTATGCAGTCTTTAGATTCCGAACAGCAACACATCTTTGTCGAAACCAACAACATCCGCTTGCACTGCGTTTCCCAAGGAGAAGGCGAGCTCGTTGTGCTCTTGCACGGGTTTCCAGAGTTTTGGTACTCTTGGCGACATCAAATTCCTGCCTTAGCTCGTCATTTCAAGGTTGTGGTGCCGGATTTGCGGGGCTACAACGATTCCGACAAGCCGGCCAGCGGTTATGATTTGGATACGCTGAGTGCTGATATTCGCGGTTTGATCGATCGCCTCGGCTATAAAAAAGCTCACATTGTCGGTCACGATTGCGGCGGTGCGATCGCGTGGCATTTAGCTCAAAAATTCCCCGAAAAACTCAACCGCTTAGCAATTTTAAACGCTCCGCACCCGCAGCGATTAGTGCAGGAAATGGCAAGCAATTTAGACCAACTCCGGCGCAGTTGGCACATTTTAGCTTTCCAAGTTCCCGGCATCCCCGAATGGTTGATCCGGCAAAATTTGAAAGATTTTGTGCAAAATATTTTTCAGGGTCAAGCTATTCGCAAAGGAGCTTTTAGCGCTGAGGAAACTAAGATTTATCAGACTGCTTTAGAAAAGCCGGGAGTGTTAGCTGCGGCGATGAATTATTACCAGCAAATGTTTCACCCGCAGCGGCTTTGGCATTGGGGACAGAAATTAGAACCGGTGACAGTGCCTACTTTGGTGCTTTGGGGAGAAGAAGATGCGTTTTTAAGCCACACACTGGTAGAAGGTTTAGATCGGTTAATTACAGCTCCGTTTAAGTTGAAATTAATCCCTAATTGCGGTCACTGGGTTCAGCAGGAAGCGCCGCAAACGGTGAATCGAGAATTGCTGAATTTTTTAAGAAATTCTTCTCGTCCTTTGGCTTTGGCCTAGGTGGTTTGAGAGCGATCGCTCGGAATGCGAGTCCTCTAATTTTTATGAGGATTAAAGTGCGTATAGGGTGCGTCATATCAATTCCGGTTGCACTCATACATGATGTTAACTGTTAACTGTTAACTGTTAACAGTCAACAGTCAACAGTCAACAGTCAACAGTCAACAGTGAATTTACTATTCCGATGAAGATAGGATTTGATATGACGCACCCTACTATTTAAGAGTCCCAAAGCAAATTTTCTTGAATCAACAGTGCAATCATTGCTGCTCTGGAACAAACACCGAGTTTCATAAAAATCCGCTTCACGTAAGTAGCAACCGTCCAGTGACTGATATTTAAATTTTTGGCGATACATTTGTTTGGCAGGCCTTGGGCTACTAATTGGGCGATCGCCCTTTCTCGCGGACTCAGGCTAATTTCCGGTTTGTTAATTGTGCTTTGCATAGTTTTGCAGTGCAGTAACGAGTTAAAAATCTAATCAATTAATGGTAGAATTCCCAGTTTTTTTCTGACTTCAGATAAGGGAGTTTCCCAATCCGATTCAGGGTTCCAATCAATTAGCTTCGCGGCTAATTTTCCATGTTTTAAGCCTTTGATAATTTGTCCGATCGCGCATTTGCCGCTGATCAGTCCAATTAACACTAAAATTGCACAGGAAGGGCGAAATACTTGAGCGCGAGTAAACGCTTGCAGTACAAATTCATCTTCTGTTGAAGGCGAAAGATTAGTCAAAACGTGCCAAACATCGTGGTTGCGCTGAATCCAGTCTCCCGAGGCGATCGGCTCAAACCCTTGTTCGTCAAGAAATCGCGCCACTGAGTGGCCTAACGTTCCTGCCGGCAGTTGCCGCAACTTGTCCAAATCTATTTCAAAATGTCGATCGCTCTCAATTTGAGGATTAATTGTTTGAGCCATCTTTAATATAACGTCTAATTGACCGTCAGCCATGATTGATTCTTCCTCCTACAAGGATTTAAGTTTATGGCAAAATAAATTCGTCTCGATCCAGTTCATTTTTGCGATGAAGCAATACGATTTTTTTGGCATTTCAGTTGAGAAATCGTACATTCAGTCACAGCAATTAACTTTCCGTACCTTTTATATTTCTTTACAACTAGCCTGAGATTTGAAATTTGCCAGTTGTCAAAATCTGGCTAGTGTTAGTTACCGCTACTTACGTATATAGCGGTTCTCAAGCTTGGTGAAGTATGCCCTATGCCCGGTTTGGCCTATGCCCGGTTTAGCCTAGGCCAGATCCCGGATGGTACCTCATACCAGAGCACAGAAAAGCTATATGTCTTTATTCTGGTGCTAAGTATTTGCACCTGCAATGAGTCAGAAGTTGAAGGGTACAAACCGATGGATGCGGGTGCTTGGAAGTGAAGAGAGTTGCAGAGAGGTGAAGTAGGGTGAAGTTTAGCCTCAACCCACGAGGCGGTAATACGAGTGCGCTGTCGCTCAAATCAGTGACACTCGATCGAGGGACTGGTGAAGTATGCGCCTGCTAGCTATAAATAAAGTAGAAGTTCATAAAATGAATTGCCATGAAACGAGTTAATCTTTGGTTTTCAGCAGGAGTTTTGGCATTAATGTGGTGCGGTGCTGCTAGCGCTACAACTTATATTAATCCCACCACCAGAAAAACTACTTTAAACTTGTCAGAAAAAGTAAACAATCCTAACGGTTTTTATTTTACAAAAGTAGGTAATCGCGATTTTTTAGGCAATATTCAAATTACCCGTTCCGAAGGAGCAGCAAGGTCTTACTATTACAATGGAACTTTTAAAGACAGTTCGACTGGGCCCGGCAGAAAGATTATTTGTTTTGGAGATATAGCCATTGTCCGTCGTCAAGTTGGAAGGAGCGGCCAGTTGGGAGTAGAAGTTACTTGGAAGGTGAAAGGAGGACAAAATTGTACTTCTGTTGGCCAGACATTTAAAGTAAATTTGGTCGAGCTTTTACCGCGTTCAAATGCCAGCGGCGACTATACTGCTAGCAATGCTAATACTTGGTTGAGCGAAACTTCTGGTTCTGTAACTTGGCCAGCTTGGCGAGTCACGTCGCGGGATGGAGAACTCAACTGTCGCCAGACACCAAACGGAGCAATTAAACGAGTTTACCGCGCGAATCGAGATACAATTTCTGCTGAACTTAGGGGAGGAAATGCGATCGCGATTGCCAACGGTGAACCCTGGTTGCTGACAAGACAGGGCTGTTATGTGCGCGCTAATTCTCAATATTTGCAGCCTGTTTCTTTGCCTGAGTAAGGGTTGAGAACCGCTATATATAACCCATCGCCGTAGCAATAATACAATAAGTAGGTTGGGTTTCTGTATTGAAACCCAACCTACTATTGCTAATAACTAATGACTAATCACTACTGACTAATGACTACTGACTACTGACTACAAAATTTAGACTTCTTCTAAATCTTGTACATCCTCATTGTCATCGATATCCTCATCATCAATATCTGGCTCGACAGGAGCGACAGAATTAGCAGAAACTACAGCCCCAGTATCAAGTCGTTCCCGCACTAGCCGCTGGATCTCATCTTTAAATTCGGTATTTTCTTCCATGCGCCGAATCACGTTGTCGCGTCCTTGAGCAATGTTGTCGCCGTTGTAACTGTACCAAGAACCTTTTTTAGTAATTACTCCCATTTCGTCTGCCAAGTCAGTCAGACAGCCTAAAGTAGAAATTCCTTTGCCAAATACAATGTCAAATTCGGCAATGCGGAAAGGCGGAGCAACTTTATTTTTAGCAACTTTAACTTTCGTGCGGTTGCCGTATTCTTCTGTACCTTTTTTCAAGCTTTGAATGCGGCGAATGTCGAGCCGGACGCTGGCGTAGAATTTGAGTGCGTTACCGCCAGTCGTTGTTTCGGGGTTGCCGTAGGTTATGCCGATTTTCTGCCGCAATTGGTTGAGGAAAATGACGGTACAGCCTGATTTGCCGATGTTGCCGGTGATTTTGCGAAGCGCTTGACTCATCAAGCGCGCTTGCAAACCCATGTGGGAGTCGCCCATGTCGCCTTCGATTTCGGCGCGGGGCACGAGGGCGGCTACGGAGTCAATGACTACGATATCGACGGCGACGGATCGCACGAGTTGATCGACAATTTCCAGGGCCATTTCGCCGGTATCTGGCTGAGAAACTAGGAGATTTTCAATATCGACACCTAATGCTGAGGCGTAGGTGGGATCGAGGGCGTGCTCGGCATCGACGAAGGCTGCGATACCACCGGATTTTTGGACTTCGGCGATCGCGTGGAGCGCTAAAGTAGTTTTACCGGAACTTTCCGGGCCGTAAATTTCAATGACTCGGCCTTTGGGTAAACCGCCACCCAAAGCGATGTCCAGTGTCAGGGCTCCGGTGGGGATGGTTTCTACCTTCATGCGAGTGGAGTCTCCCAATCGGACGATCGCTCCTTTGCCAAAGCTGCGCTCGATTTGGGACAATACGGAAGTTAAGGCTTTTTGCTTTTCTGAGTTTTCAGCAGTTTTTGTAGAAGCTTCTTTTTTTGCCATTTGCGGTACGCGGGTAGACCCCTTGCGGAGCTTGTTGATTAACTGTACAACACGTATGTTAGCAGTTATTTTTGGGGTCTGGAGGTTCTGGGAGGATTTGGTTTAAGATTCTTGATGGTGGCTTGCTTGAGGCTGCTCCAGCTTCCACAAGGCTCTTGTGTAGAATGTATTCGGCATCCGGCAGAGGGTAGAATTATTGTCGGTTGGGGTATGTACAGGGTATCGATCGCTCTTTAAGCTGTTGTGTATCCCAATTGTGCATGGTGATTGAGGGGGAGATGGGGAGATGGGGAGATGGGGAGATGGGAGATAGGGAGATGGGGAGATGGGGGAGAAGATTTTTGATTGATCGTCGAAATATACAATTTAAATGCACAGCAGCTTACCAGAACCCAAACGGGGGTGGAGAGAAACCGGGGTTTTGCACAGCAATACAGGGGTTGCAGCAGGCAAACCAGCTAAAAAACCCGGTTTCTGAGCGTAATGGCGCGATCGTCCCCAGAGTCGATATGCGCTGTTTCTAGGACGATCGATCGCCACAATAAGGACAAGCATGGCATCTACAACACCTCAAGACACATCTGTTAATTCTCAAAATTCCCGGTGGCCGATCGGCTTATTGGCGATCGGCATTTTACTAGGAATCGGATTTCGGTTCTTCGAGCTCGATCGCAAACTTTACTGGCACGACGAAGTTTACACATCAATCCGCGCCGCTGGTTTCACCAGGCAAGAAATCGACGACGAACTATTCCAAAACCGAATTATTCCCGCACCAGAATTGCAGAAATATCAGCGGATCAAACCGGGAAGTACAGCAGCAGATACAATTCGTTCTTTAGCACTAGAAGACCCACAACATCCGCCTTTGTACTTTCTCATGGCTCGTTGGTGGATGCAGCAATTTGGCAGTTCTCTAGCAGCATCCCGCAGTTTGCCAGCCATATTGAGTTTACTGTCGCTGCCTTTGATGTACGCTTTAGCTCAGGAACTTTTCGCCTCAAAAAATGTGCAGTTAGTAGCAACAGCACTGTTAGCTTTATCTCCCTTTGACATCTTGTTTGCCCAGACAGCAAGGCAGTACAGTTTACTGACAGCCGTAGTTATTGGCAGCAGTTGGCTGTTGTTGAGAGCAGTGCGGTTGCGGGGCTGGCAAAATTGGGCTTATTACTCGCTCGCGATCGCGATCGGCTTCTACACTCACCCTTTCTTCAGTTTAACACTCATCGGACACGGAGTTTTTATAATTTCTTGCTGGCTGTTTGTTAAAAAAAAGAAATTGCGAAGTCACCTCACTAATTCTCAATTTTTCTTAGCAGTAACAGCAGCTTTAATCTTGTATCTGCCATGGATTTACGTGCTGGCGACCAATCTCCAACGAGCCTCAGCAACGACAGATTGGACGCGAGTATCTCCTGGTTGGCTGTATCTAGCAAAATTGTGGACTCTCAGCTTTACAGCCTTATTTTTTGACTTCGACTTCGGCTTTGACAATATCTGGACTTATCTGCTAAGATTGCCATTTTTGCTATTAATTGCGGCAGCCCTTTACAAAATATGTCGCCAAACTAGCAATTCAACTAAGCTGTTTATTTTAACATCAATTTTTGTACCTTTTTTGATACTAGCTTTACCCGATCTAATTCTCGGTGGCAAACGTTCCGCCGTCAGCCGCTATCTCATTTCTTGCTTTCCGGGAGTGCAGCTAGCAGTGGCTTACTTGCTCGCGAGTCATCTGAAAACTCAGCAGCGGTTTTGGCAAGTCGTTTTAGCCGGGATATTTACAGCAAGTATAGCATCCTGTACGCTCAGTGCGGTTTCTGATACTTCGTGGAGCAAAGACTTGAGCTATTTTAATGCTGAAGTTGCGAAAAATATTAACAAAGAGGCGATAGCTAATAGGTCGATTAAAGATACAATTGTAATTAGCGATCGCGGGAATGATTTTACTAACATGGGAGATTTGCTTTCTCTGAGTTATTTGCTTGACAAAGATGTACGGCTGATGCTGCTGAGCCAGTCGCCAGATATGGAAATGCTGAAAAGATATTCGGCTCCTCTCGTATTCCGCCCTTCGGAAAAATTGATCTCGGCACTCAAGCAAAATCAACAGCGACTAGAACCTATATTGGAATATGCAAGACTTTTTCGAGTGCGGCGAGCTTCTTAGTTATCCCTAGGGTGCGTCAGCAAAAATATGTTTGATTTGCCTCAAATATTGGAACAAATGCACCTGAAGATCGTGTCATATCGAACGACATAATAAAATTGGTTCGTAGCGAGCACTTTAGTCCGCATTCGTCAAAGGACTTGCATTCCTCACTACAAATAATTTTTATTACAGATAATTGACGGAATATAATATAAGTCACTATTGTGGATTTGTGTCCTCAATAATCCATCAGGTGCGTCAAAAAAAACTGTTTGAGTTGTCTCAGGTATTTGGGATGATGCACCCTACACTATTAGCAAACATTATTTGAATCATTAGGATTAAACGCCATGAAAGAGTTAAAAAATTCATCTTCGGAATCCGCACAGCAATTTCGCAATCTTCAAACACAATTACGCGAACATTGGCGAGCGAGCGAAGAATTTGACAGCGATGATTGTGACATCATCATAATTCCGTCTCTCAGCTTAGACCAGCAAGAAATGCAGAAAGTTGAGGGTGCTTACCACTATGAAGAGCGGCATTTATTTTCATTAATTCGCCTGCGAAATCCCCGCACGCGCTTAATTTACATTACCTCGCAACCGCTGCACCCAATGATTGTGGATTATTACCTACAATTGCTCCCTGGTATTCCATTTTCTCACGCGCGCGATCGCCTTTTGCTGTTCTGTGCTTACGATGCTTCTGCTAAATCCCTGACTCAGAAAATTTTAGACCGCCCCCGGTTGATGGAGCGCATCCGTCAAGCAGTGCGGCCGACAAAATCTTATATGGTTTGTTACAACTCGACGGCTTTGGAACGTGAGTTATCTGTTAAATTGGGAATTCCTTTGTGGGGCAGCGATCCGGATCTGCATTACTGGGGAACCAAAAGCGGCAGCAGGCAGATTTTTAAAGAATGTGGCGTGGCTTATCCTGACGGTTCCGAGTTGGTTTGGAATGCGGAAGATTTAGCGGAAGCTGCGGCCGATTTGTGGGAAAGGCAGCCGCATTTGCAGCGGATAGTAATTAAATTAAATGAAGGTTTTTCGGGGGAAGGAAATGCAATTTTAAACCTCAAGCCGATCGCAAGTAAAGCGCCGCCAGAAAGAGTTAAAGCAATTGGCGATAGCTTCCATAATTTGCGCTTTCAATCCACAGGCGAAACCTGGGAAAATTTCAGCAGCCGCATTCCCGAGTTAGGGGCAATTGCCGAAGCATTTATTGAAGGAGAAGAAAAGCGATCGCCCAGCGTTCAAGGTCGAATCGTCCCCAGCGGCGAAGTAGAGATTCTCTCAACCCACGACCAGATTTTAGGAGGCCCGGACAATCAAATTTTCTTGGGTTGCGAATTTCCGGCTGATGAATCCTATCGGCTGGAGTTGCAAGAATTGGGATGGAAAGTGGGGAAAAATTTAGCTGATAAAGGTGCTTTAGAGCGATTTGGAGTCGATGTTGTTGCCGTGCGACAAGATGACGGCACATGGGATATTCAAGCAATAGAAATTAATTTGCGGAAAGGAGGAACAACTCATCCATTTATGGCTTTGAAGTTGTTAACAAACGGTCGTTACGATCGCACTACGGGATTGTTTTACAGCCAGCAGGGCCGTCCTAAATATTATGTCGCTTCGGACAATTTGAAAAAAGAGCGGTATCGGGGATTGTTACCGAACGATTTGATGGATATTATTGCTGACAATCAACTGCATTTTGATAGCGGTACTGAGACGGGGAGCGTGTTTCATTTAATGGGTTGTTTGTCGGAGTTTGGTAAATTGGGATTGACGAGTATCGGCAATTCGCCGCAAGAAGCAGAGGAGATGTATAACAAAGTTGTGAAAGCGATCGATCGCGAAACAGCATATTAAATCTGCTGCAATGATAAGCTGTTCCGGTTAACTGTTTATTTTTGACTGTTGACGGTTTGAACAATACTGATGCAACCGAAATTGATATCACGCATTAACTCACAAACCCGGCGGTTGAAACCGCCGAGGATTTGAATAGTAGCTAATTTTTGGCGGGATAAAGCGGCGTAGGATCGATCGAGCCTGTACGGTTGAGAGGCCAAAAACGGACGATCGCCCTACCGATGATATTTTGCTTCGGTACAAAGCCCCAATAATGGCTGTCACAGCTTGCGTTGCGGTTGTCGCCGAACACCAAGTAAGAATTTTGAGATACAACTACAGGCCCGTAGGGATAATTGGGAATTTCTTCTATATACTTTTCCTGTAGCGGTTGCTTGTTGATAAAAACTTTTCCGTCTTTGACTTCCACAGTGTCCCCCGGAAGCCCGATAACTCGCTTGATGTAGGCATCTTTGATCGGTGGCGGCTGTCCCGTGCACAAACTCGCCGAATCGGGAGGCATAAATACGATAATATCTCCTCGGTGGGGGTCTTGGAATCGATAGCTCACCTTGTCTATAATTAACCGATCGTTAATTTGTAGAGTTGGGAGCATCGAGCCGGTAGGAATGTAGCGAGCTTCTGCAACTAGGGTGCGGATGCCAAAGGCCAAGAATGCTGCTAAGCCGATCGTCTTAATTCCTTCAATCCAAGGATTTTCGTCGGTATTTTGCGGGGGTTTGTCGTCGGCTGACTTGTCTAAACGAGTCATAAGTATTTAAGTCACTGAGCTGGATATAAATTATAGACTTAATTCGGAGTTTTTTTGAGGAAACCCGCCAAATCTGTGTTCGACTGGTAAGTTTTTATACTATGTCGTTGAGTAAGGCACCCAATTTGCACCCGACAAATTAAAAATTTTCCCAAACCTAGTTAGATTTATTACTATTTTTCCAACTGTTTTAAGGATAAACTTGTTGGAGGTTTCCACACACATTACCGTTCTAAATTATAACTTATGCCGACCACATCAAATTTGTTAATCCGCCGCGCTCGCGTTCTGTTACCAGACGGCGAGTTTTTGGTAGGGGACGTACTAATTAGCGATGGCAAAATTGTTCGGGTTGCTCCTGAAATTGCCGAGTCAGCCGATCGCGAAATAGATGCGATCGGCTTAACTCTGTTACCCGGAGTAATTGACCCGCAGGTACACTTCCGCGAACCGGGTTTGGAACACAAGGAAGACTTGTTTACCGCTAGTTGTGCCTGCGCTAAAGGCGGCGTGACATCGTTTTTAGAAATGCCCAATACGCGACCTTTAACTACCACCCAAGCGGCCTTAGATGATAAACTAAGGCGCG
Source organism: Microcoleus sp. S36a_B3 (assembly GCF_036700745.1). Taxonomy (NCBI): domain Bacteria; kingdom Bacillati; phylum Cyanobacteriota; class Cyanophyceae; order Oscillatoriales; family Microcoleaceae; genus Microcoleus; species Microcoleus sp. S36a_B3. Next base: position 140,753 of record NZ_JAUBPN010000005.1, read on the forward strand.
CTGCCCAGAAGTGTTTGGTCAATTACGGCTTTTTTATTGGTGCAACGCCGGAGAATTTGCCGGACTTGTTGGATGCAAATCCGACTCCGGGGATTAAGGTATTTATGGGTTCGATGCACGGCCAGTTATTGGTGGATGGAGAAGCAACTTTAGAGCAGATTTTTGCTAAGGGCGATCGGCTAATTGCAGTACACGCCGAAGATCAAGCTAGAATCAATCAGCGCCGTCAGGAATTTGCCGGCATTTCCGATGTCGCCGTACACTCGCAAATTCAAGACAATCAAGCAGCCTTGTTAGCCACTCAACTAGCCGTAAAACTTTCTAAAAAATATCAGCGCCGACTGCACATCCTGCACCTTTCAACAGGCGATGAAGCCGAGTTTTTGCGTCAAGAAAAACCGAGTTGGGTAACAGCAGAAGTTACGCCACAGCATTTGTTGTTAAATACCAGCGCCTATCAGAAAATCGGCAGTTTAGCACAGATGAATCCGCCCTTGCGCGAACCCAAAGACAACCAAATACTTTGGCAAGCTTTACTCGACGGCGTAATTGATTTTATCGCCACAGATCACGCGCCGCATACATTAGCAGAAAAAGCTCAAGATTATCCGAATACGCCGTCTGGAATGCCGGGAGTCGAAACTTCTTTGCCTTTGATGCTGACGCAAGCAGTAGAAGGAAGATGTACAGTGGCGCAAGTTTCTCATTGGATGTCGGCGGCAGTTGCTAAGGCTTATAAGATTCCGAATAAAGGGAAAATTGCTCCAGGTTTTGACGCGGATTTGGTATTAGTAGATTTGGATAACTACCGCCCAGTTGTCGGAAAAGAAATGGCTAGCAAGTGCGGCTGGAGTTCCTTTGAAGGTTGGAATTTGACGGGATGGCCCGTGGTGACTGTTGTGGGAGGAAAAGTTGTTTTTGAGAACGGCAAATTAGATACAAATGTCAGGGGAGAAGCCTTGAGATTTGATGGCGAGTAAACCTGCATAGGAGTTTTGTAACAAACCCAGTCAGGGGTAGGCTGCGTCAGAAAAGGGAATTGTCAATTATCACTGAAAATCTGATTCTGATGCACCATTTATTTATTCGTTGGTGCGTCAGAATGAGATTGTGAATTTTTGGCGAAATTATGCCTAACTGACGCACCCTACTTGACTACTTCAGTGAAAATAACAATTGTGCTAAAATAATCAGAATATATTCTCTTATTTTAAAGGCGATATTACCTATGCTCCCAGAATTAGAAACACAACTTCTTGCCTTAAATCCGACGAAAAAAGCTGAAGCAATACGGCTGTTAACCCAAAGTTTGAACCATAGCTGGCCGGGAATTACGAAAACTCCCGATGTGTGCGGTGGCGATGCTTGTATCGCCAAAACTCGCATCCCAGTTTGGCTGCTTGAAAGTTTTCGCCGTGAAGGTTCAAGCGATTCTGAAATTCTACAATTTTATCCCCATCTCAGCGCTGCCGATCTAGTGAATGTTTGGACTTATGCTGATGCACATCTGGAGGAAATCGAAGAAGCAATCTGCAAGAATGAGGAAGCCTGAGTCATGCTGAATTTGTATGCAGACGAACAATTTCCTTTGCCAGTCGTCCAATTGTTGCGCGCTTTTGGTCACAATGTCCTGACTGTTCAGGAAGCAGGAAAAGCAGGACTTGGGATTCCCGATCCAGAGGTGCTAGCATTTGCTATAAGCAAAGATAGAGCTGTTTTGACATTAAATCGGTTTGATTTTATCGGACTGCACAACTGACAGCCAGACCACGCTGGTATTATTGTTTGTACCAAAAATCGGAATGTAGAAATGTTGGCAACACGCATCAATGATGCTATTGCTGGTGAAGAAACTTTGAGAGGCAAATTGATTCGAGTCAACCGCCCGCCGCAGTAAGTCCGTGAAGCGTAGCTATCCCGTAGGGAATCGCCCTTTTTCAATTTTTCCATTGCCAATCCAATAAATCGCCATTCCCCATCACTTCAATTTCCCGCCCGCTATCGCAATAACTCAGATAAATTTGCAAATAATTATCTGGTTTGTACGGCAATCTTTCCGCCCACTCGATCGCCACAATTCCCAAATCCATTTCTAATCCGTCCCAATAACTTTCTAAGTGCAAAGCCTCTGCTTCTTCTGGTTGCAGTCGATACAAGTCTAGATGATACAGCGGAACTCGCCCTGCAAAATACTCGTTAATCAGGGTGAAAGTAGGACTTTCCACAGATTCGGAGATTCCCAAACCTTCAGCGATACCTTGCACTAAGGTGGTTTTGCCGGCTCCTAAATCTCCTTGCAATAAGATTACAGTGCCGGCGGGGAGCGATCGACCTAACGCCACACCAAACTTGCGCGTAGCCTCAAAATCAGGAAGAGAAAGTATCATATTAGTTGTTAGTTGTTAGTTGTTAGTTGTTAGTTGTTAGTTGTTAGTTGGGGCGGTGGATGGTGCGTGTCCGCCCTCTTAGTTGTTAGTTGTTAGTTGTTAGTTCTCAGTTGTTAGTTGTCAGTTGTTAGTTGTTAGTTGTTAGTTGTTAGTTGGGGCGGTGGATGGTGCGGGGCCGCCCTCAGTTGTTAGTCAACAGTTAACAGTTAACAGCTAACAGTTAACAGCTAACAGTCAACAGTCAACAGCTAACAGCTAACAGTTAACACTCAACAGCTTAAATGTTCTGGGCGCGGCCGTACCAACGCAGCAACATTCCCGCCAACCTTTGAGAATTGTGGCGAATTAAACCCGTATTTTTATCTTCATCCATGACATTTGCGATGACTATTCGCCGGCCCAATTGCGTTACGGCTTCTCTATCGAGCACTACGGGATAGGAATTTTCCTGAGAATAGCGGATCAAGGCTTTTGCAGAAGGGACTTTTCCTTGAACTACTACAGCATCGAACAGGGGCCGGCCGCAAGCGCGATCGATCGCCCGAATGTGATCTGCAACACTGTATCCGTCAGTTTCTCCCGGCTGAGTCATAATATTGCACACATAAATGCGCGGAACTTCGCTGCGGGCGATCGCCTCGGCAATTTCCGGCACCAATAAATTCGGAATCACGCTCGTATAAAGACTCCCCGGCCCAATAATTATAAAATCCGCTTCCCTCAGCGCGATCGCCACCTTGGGCAAAGCGGGAGGATTAGCAGGAATGCAGCCTATTTTGACGATTTTTCCGTTAGCTTCGGTAATGCTGGACTCCCCCTGAATTATCCTGCCGTCAGCCAGTTCTGCCCACAAAGAAACGTCGCTCAGAGTAGCCGGCAGCACCTCTCCCCTAACCGCTAAAACTTTAGAACTCGCGGCGATCGCCTGTTCCAAATCTCCCGCAATATCGCTCATCGCCGTCAAAAACAAATTCCCAAAACTGTGGCCCACCAAACCGTCACCGGCCTGAAAACGATATTGAAATAACTCAGTCAATAACTTTTCCTCATCTGCCAAGGCCGCCAAACAATTGCGAATATCTCCCGGCGGCAGCACCCCAATTTCCCGCCGCAGTCGCCCGGAAGACCCGCCGTCATCCGCCACCGTGACAATAGCAGTGATTTTGGCGCTGTATTCCTTCAATCCCCTGAGCAAATTAGAAAGCCCGGTACCCCCTCCAATTGCCACAATTTTTGGGCCGCGGTGCAAGCGGCGGTGGTTGAGGAGTCGATCGACCAATTCCTCATTCCCTTCCGGCATCAGCACTTGAGTAATAGAGTTCAAACTGCGAGTTTGCCCCCACAGAATTAACAAAATCCCGCCAGCAATCACGACCGGCCCCGACACGTAATTGGGAATAACTTCTGCAATCCACGTCAAAAAATTTTTCAACAATTGCAACAAGAAAAAAATTGGAGTCATCCCAGTCCAAATCGCTAAACCCAAGGTGGCAAGCACCACACCGCTAGCACTGATCAGCAGCCACCGTTTCACCAACAGTCCGGGGGCCAACCACTTAAACCACTGGTGAACTCGCCCGTTCCGCAAAGAAGGGGGGTAAGGATTTTTGGAATGGGCAATAACCTGCTTGGCTTTAGCCAAGACGCGAAGGGCTTTAGGAAATGAACTAATTGACATGGTTAATTAGTCTTAAGGGTATTGGAACAGCTCAATCTGACAAATTTACAATACAAGAGAGTTTTGATTCTGGCAGTCTATTTAAGTCATTAAATTATTAGTCATGAGTCCTCAGTCATTAGCTAGACTGATGACTGAGGACTGACAACTTATTGATAACATCTTATGGCTGAGCCGCTAATCGAACTCAAAGGGATAAGTAAGTCCTTCGGCCAGAACCAGATCCTCGATCGAGTCGATCTGAACATTTATCGGGGAGAGGCCCTGGCAATTATTGGCCCTTCCGGGACGGGGAAATCGACGATTTTGCGGATAATTGCGGGTTTGTTGGCCCCCGATGCCGGAGAGGTTTTTGTTCAGGGACAGCGCAGGGTGGGATGGGTAGACGACGTGGCAGATCCGATCGGGATTGGGATGGTGTTTCAGCAAGCGGCTTTGTTTGATTCGCTGACGGTGGAGGAGAATGTCGGTTTTTTACTGTACCAGCATTCTAAGCTGCCGCGCCCCCGGATTCGGCAATTGGTCGAGGAGAAGTTGGATATGGTGGGTTTACCGGGAATTGGCGAACGCTATCCAGCGCAGTTGTCTGGGGGAATGCGGAAGCGGGTAAGTTTTGCCCGCGCCATCATGGCGAATCCCGATAATGACAGGGACAATCCAGAGGTTTTGCTGTACGACGAACCGACGGCGGGCTTAGATCCGATCGCCAGTACGGTAATTGAAGATTTAATCCGCGACTTGCAGAAAGCTCAAGGAGTTTGCAGCACTTATGCGATCGTCACCCACCAAGACAGTACCATCCGCCGCACAGCCGATCGCATCATATTTCTCTATCAAGGCAAAGTGCAGTGGGAGGGAACCGTCAGCGACATTGCAACCACAGATAATTTATTAATTAAACAATTTTTTAGCGGCAGCGTTACCGGCCCTATTCAACTGATTGGATAGTCAACCGCCAACCGCCAACTAACAACTGCCAACTGCCAACTAACAACTGCCAACTAACAACTGCCAACTGCCAAAGGAGCCAATATGCGATCGCGAACGATGAGAGAAGGTTCTGTCGGATTCTTAATTTTAGTAGGAATCGGCTTATTTGGAGGCTTAGTCCTCTGGCTGCGGGGCGTGCAGCTAGGCAACCGCAGCTACAAATTCGCCGTAGAATTTGCCAGCGCCCAGGGAATGCAAATAGGCACGCCCGTCAGGTATCGCGGGGTTGCAGTCGGTAAAATTACCGCCCTCAAAGCCAGCTCCAACGGCGTAGACGTCACACTGGAAATTGCCCCCGGCACTTTAGTCATTCCCCGCGATGTGCTAATCGAAGCGAATAAATCGGGTTTAATTGGCGAATCGTCGATCGACATTACCCCCAACTCAATTTTGCCAGACTCATTACTTACCGCCAATCCCATTAGTGCCGACTGTCCCCCTGCAATAATCTGCAAAAATTCCCGCTTAAAAGGTCAAGCAGGAGTCAGTCTAGACGAGCTAATTCGCTCCACAGTCCGCCTAGCTAATTTATACACCGACCCCGCCCTATTCGACAGTATTAAATCAATTGCACGCGATACAGCCAACACAGCTCAAGGTGCAGCTAAACTAACTCAAGATTTATCGGCTCTCACTCAAACTGCCAAAGCAGAAATAAAAAGCTTGAATCAATCCGTCAGGGGAGACGTTGGCACTTTAAGTAAATCAGTAACCAACGAACTAGGAACTTTAAATCAATCGTTAAAAGGAGAAGCCAATAGTTTAACTAAATCCTTACAAATCGAAATAGGCAGTTTGAATCAATCCTTAAAAGGAGAAGCAAGCAGTTTAAATCAATCGGTCAAGGGAGAAATATCAGGAGTCGCCGCAGATGTTTCTAAAGTAGCAGCTACAGCCGACACTTCCACAAAAGCCGTATCTGCCGCTGCGATCGATTCTGCCAATTCAGTAACTCAAGCAGCCAATCAAATTACATTAACAGCCAACCAACTCAACGCTTTAGTAGTAACCAACCGTGCCAGTTTAGTCTCGACTTTAAACAACATCAATCAAAGTAGTCAAGAATTGCGGGTAGCTGTCAGCAGTTTGAGTCCGACAATTAACCGCATCAACCAAGGACAATTGCTGAACAATTTAGAAATTCTCTCAGCCAATGCCGCTCAAGCTTCTGTTAATTTGCGAAATTTGTCCAGCCAGATCGACAATCCCGCCACTTTGCTATTATTGCAGCAAACTCTAGATTCGGCACGAGCTACATTTCAAAACCTGCAGAAAATTACTTCCGACGTGGATGAATTGACAGGAAACCCGGAACTTCGCAACAACATTCGCCAATTGTTCAAAGGATTGGGAAACTTGTTGGGTTCGACAGAACAACTGCGACAGCAAGTTAAAGTCGCTCAAACATTAGCGCCACTTTCTGAGAAAAAAAATGCGATTACAACTGTGGAAAATCAATCAGTAGAACCGGGATTTCCTAGCTTGCACAAACAGCAAAAGTTACCTGTTATACCTCCTAAAACTGCAAAATCATCAGAGCCAGTTCCTCCTGATAATATTCATTAAAAAATGGTATCATTGAATAACAGTAATCCTGGTAATGTTGGCTATTTTATCTAGGTGGAAAGGTGCGAAACGCACAAACTACAGTTGCGAATGTAGCATGGCAGAGGTTTTAATTAGTAACGCGAACACTCCGAACTTCAAACTTTCATGCAAATTAACCGAATAAAAAACTTTGAATTGAAAAACCAAAAAAATGACCCAAACATTATCGAAACCTGTCGAAACTCAAATCAAAACCAAGTACACTATAACTTGGGAAAAATTACCAGAAGACTTCAAATTACCAGACGAGCCAGTGGAAAACATCGACCAGCCACTTTTAGCCGCCGCCCTCAGAGAATCCTTGGAAATTGCAGGATTCATTTTAGCTTCAATGCTGATAGCTTCCAACTTTGGACTGTGCGCTAAAGTTAACGACAAAACCATAGTAAAAGCACCGGATTGGGTGTACGTGCCCTCAGTATTGCCCGCCGAACCGGGAGAAATTCGCCGCAGTTATACTCCCAATGCAGAGGGAGAAGTACCGGCAGTAGTGATGGAATTTTTATCAGATCCTGATGGCAGTGAATATTCAATAAAACCGACATATCCTTACGGAAAGTGGCGGTTTTACGAGCGAATCTTGCAAGTGCCAGTTTATGTAATTTTTGAGCCTAAGTTGGGAGTATTGGAAGCGTACAGACTCTCAGAGTCTGGAGAATATGAACTGCAAGAACCGGATGCTAATCAGCGATTTTGGATAGAATCAATGAATTTATTTTTGGGGGTTTGGGAAGGAGAAAAATCTCAGAGGAGCGGTTATTGGTTGCGCTGGTGGGATGAGAATGGCAATTTGTTGCTGTGGGGTGTCGAACGGGTTCAGCAGGAACAGCAGCGGGCAGAACAGGAACAACAGCGGGCCGATCGACTTGCAGAGTATTTAAGAAGTCAGGGTATCAATCCCGATGAAATTTGAAGGTGCGGGCAAACCGCGCACGCGATCGAATTAATGGTAACTAGAATAGGTGATTGGATTGAGAAACTTGACAAATATTTGATGTTGTGTATGCTCTAAAAACTTCAAATTTTAAATGGGAGGGGCGATCGTTTTGCGATCGAACTTGGGCAATCTAGAGATAGGTACTTTGTAGGAGTGCCTGGAAAACAGCCGCGCTAAGGGTTAGCAATGGAAAGTATACAGAAAAAATCTAGCGATCGTCGGGTGGTCAATAAGAGCGATCGAACAAAGCAGATTTTTGCGTTAGTATCGATGGTAGGTTTTGCTGGTTCTGCGATTTTTGGTATTGTGAGTCTGTTCAGCAGCGGTTTGAGCAGCCAGCATCAACAAAAACCGGTGGCTGCGGTAGTCTCCCAGGAGTCTCTGCTGGCGGAGCAGGAACGGGGATATGAGACGGTTTTGCAGCGGGAACCTCAGAATCTGACGGCTCTTGAGGGGTTGGCCAATGTGCGGTTAGAGATGAATAATAAGGTGGGGGCGATCGAGCCTTTGGAGAAGTTGGTGAAGCTAAATCCCGGGCGATCGGATTATAAGTTATTGTTGGGGCAGGCGAAGGGGAAGAAGTAGCGGAAAGGGCGATCGGACCATCGGACGATCACGTTTGCCTTAAAGTTAAGGGTCGATCGATTTTTTGGTAGGGGCGATCGATTTGCGATCGAACTTGGGCATTCAAGGGTTAGGTGCTGTGTGAGTGCCGGGAAACTACCAGGGCAAAGGATGGGTGATGGCAAGATAGAAATCCTCCGCTCAAAAATCAAGCCATAAAAACAGAGAGAATCTACATGAAAAATCAACTTTACTCAAAGGAATTCTACAAATCTCTGCTAACTGGTTCGCAGCAATCAGCTAGAGAAATTATCCCTCTATTTATGGAAATGGTTCAGCCTAAGAGCGTTGTTGATGTAGGTTGCGGTACAGGAGGTTGGTTAGCTGTATTTAAAGAACTTGGTATCCAAGACTATTTGGGGATAGATGGCGAATATGTAGATCTCAAAATGCTGCAAATCCCCCAAGAAAATTTTTTAGCATTTGACCTTAAACAACCGTTGCCAATAGACAAAAAATTCGATCTAGTAGTGTCATTGGAAGTAGCTGAACATCTGCCCTTTGAAGTGGCAGAAATGTTCGTTAATTCTCTAACTCGTCTGGGAGAAGTTGTGCTTTTTTCAGCAGCTATACCTTTTCAAGGAGGAGTAAATCATATTAATGAACAGTGGCCAGATTACTGGGTAAATATTTTCCAAAAACAGGGGTACGCAGTTGCAGATTGCTTGAGAAAAAAAATATGGAACAACCCAAAAGTTGAGTTTTGGTACGCTCAAAATATTCTAGTATTTGCTCAGCAATCCTGTCTAGAAAAATATCCTTTACTGGCCAAAGAGGTGAGAGAAACAACTATCGATATGTTAGCTATAGTACATCCCAATGCTTATAGAAATGTTTGCTGGGCACTTGAACGCGAGAGTCAGCAGAGAAGCTCTAACAATTATGACGTTCCATTTGCTTACTCAGGTCAACAAATGGTTGGATTTGAAGGTAAGAACGATCCGAATATTGCGAACTCTCAAATCACAAATCAGATCGATACTCAAAAGCTCGTTCAAGTCAGCAGTCAATTGTCCGAGTCGCCAATGCAAAGTCTTTCGGTTTGCATGATTGTTCAAAACGCTGAGAAAACTTTGGAGATTGCCCTCGAATCTCTTGATGGTGTTTATGACGAGCTAATAGTTGTTGACGGTGGCAGTACCGACTCCACCTGCGAAATTGCCTTGCGTTATGGAGCCAAAGTTATAAGCTCAGCTTGGACAGGCAATTTTTCTGACCAGCGGAACGTGTCTTTGAAAGAAGTTAAGACTGATTGGGTTTTTATTATCGATGCAGATGAATTTATTGACCTAAAAACTCTGGAGTTTTTACGTTATGTAAAAGCTAATGGTACTCAGTTAGATGCCGATCACTTTTTGATTACCAGAAAGTGGATTAGTCCATTCAGTAAAAAATATTACGTTAATAGCCAGCCTCATTTTCCCGATTGGCAATGTCGCCTTTATAAATATGACAAAGCTCTTTTTTACAGTGGACAAATTCATTGTGTGATTCATGGGCTAAAAGAGCGAGGTATAAGTTCTCTGGAACTTGGTGTATATCACTTAGATTTGTTAGTCAAGAGTGAATCTCAAAGACAAGAAAAAGTTCAAATATATATGAAGGATAATCCTAGAGATGGGATGCCTCATTACTATATACCCGACATCACGCAGCTAAGTTTACAAGAATGGAATTATCAAGATTTACTGCCTGAAGTTCCGAAGTTACTCAACGCTATGGCGATGAAATGCAAAGTTTGCGAAGCCGATTCCCATCATTTGGCCCAAGGTAAAGTAATGGGTAAATATGATGTTGATTATTTTCAATGTTCAAACTGCGGATTTGTTCAAACCGAAGAACCATACTGGCTAGACGAAGCCTATTCTCAACCAATAGCAAGCAGTGATGTTGGCTTAGCATTCAGAAATTTTTCATTTTCAAAAATTACCCAAAATTTATTATTTAACTTCTTTAATCATCAAGCAAGATTTCTCGACTACGGGGGTGGCTACGGTCTATTTGTCAGGCTGATGAGAGATGCGGGATTTGACTTTTACTGGCTAGACAAGTTTTGTCAAAATATATTTGCTCAAGGATTTGAGATTGACGCAGCCACAAATAACCAATTTGAATTAGTGACGGCATTTGAAGTATTTGAGCATCTGGTTCACCCCATATATGAGCTGGAAGAATTGTTAAAAAAATCCCGAAATATTTTACTGAGCACAGAATTGCTGCCAGAGAGCAATCCTAAACCTAATGAATGGTGGTACTATGTGCTTCACGAAGGTCAGCACGTTTCTCTTTATACAGCTAAATCTCTTTCAATCCTTGCTGCCAAGTTTAACCTCAACTTCTACTCAAATGGTTCGTCTATTCATTTACTAACAGAAAAGCAATTGCCGGAAGATTTATTTGAGCAATTGGCAAAAGGAGAATTAGCAGCGGCTAAGAAGGTGTCGCTTTTACAGAATGACTTCTTAAAAGCTGTTAGCAAAATTACTCATATTCAACAAGAAACAAAGATACAGCCTGCGGAAATAGAAGAGGACGGCGACTCGCAAAGCGGGTTAACAATACTGGTTGACGGTGTATTCTTTCAAATTTACAGAACAGGAATTGCCCGCGTTTGGAGGTCGCTGCTAGAAGAATGGGCGGAGAATGGTTTTGCCAAGCATATAATTGTATTGGATCGGGTGGGAACATCGCCAAAAGTTGCGGGAATTAGGTATTGCACCGTGCCTGCTTATGACTACAGTAAAACTGATGCTGACCGGGAAATGTTACAGCAAGTATGTGATGAAACTGGTGCAGACTTATTTATATCCACTTACTACACAACACCTTTATCCACTCCCTCTGTATTCATGGCATATGACATGATTCCCGAAGTTTTGGGGGCAAATTTGAATGAACCAATGTGGAAGGAAAAACATCATGCTATCCGCCATGCTTTAGCTTATATTGCTATTTCAGAAAACACAGCCAGTGACTTAGTAAAGGTTTTCCCAGAAATTGCTCATAAGTCTGTAACTGTAGCTCATTGTGGAGTTCAAAGTCTTTTTTCACCTGCTAGTCAAGAAGATATTAAGGGTTTTAAAAATAAGTATGGGATCTCAAAACCCTACTTTATGTCAGTAGGTGGGGCGGCGGATTATAAAAATAGTATCTTGTTCTTCAAAGCTTTTGCTCAACTTGCCAGCAAACAAGGCTTTGAAATAGTATGTACCGGGAGTGGAGTTGTATTAGAAGAAGAATTGAGAAATTACACTTTAGGTACTGTAGTTCATAAGCTTCAGCTCAATGACGAGGAGTTGAGATTAGCTTATGCGGGTGCTGTTGCATTGGTTTATCCATCCAAGTATGAAGGATTTGGTTTACCTGTGCTAGAAGGTATTTCCTGCGGTTGTCCCGTTATCACTTGTCCTAATGCCTCAATTCCCGAAGTGGCGGGAGAAGCAGCTTTATTTGTGAATGATGAGGATGTGGAGGGGTTAACAGATGCACTTTGCGAGATCCAAAAACCCAAGGTTCGCAACTCATTAATTGCGGCTGGGTTGGAACAAGCTAAAAAGTTCTCTTGGTCAAAAATGGCGAAAACGGTTAGTTCAGTGCTGATTGACGAAACTCTAGTGCGTTTAAACTTGAAAGAGATTAATCTAATTGTTTTTCCCGATTGGTCGCAACCAGAAGAGTCTCTTGGTTTAGAATTGGAACGAGTGGTGAGGGCGATCGCAACTCACCCAGACAAAAGCAAGATGACTCTCTTAATAGACAACAGTAACATTTCTGAGGAAGATGCTAATCTCGCTTTGTCTAGCGTGGCGATGAATCTTTTAATGGAAGAAGATTTAGATGTTTCTGAGGGACCAGAAATTTCACTAATTGGACAGTTGAGCGAAATTCAGTGGTCAGCTTTGATACCTCGACTTTACGGTCGAATAGTATTGGAGAATGAGAGTAGAGAGGCGATCGCAGCCGTGGGATATGAAGAAATCCCATCTTATCTACTGGACAGTTTTACGAATATGTAATCTTGACAGAAAGGCTCATCAATTATTGTATAGCTGCGATTACTATGAACAGTGATATGTCAAACTCCCAACCCCATCTCCAACTAAGTTTGGACAGACCTATATTTTTCTATTGCTGTGAAGGAGTCTATTCACCTCCAAGTATATGTTTAGCGGAAGGCCTGAAAGAACTGGGAATACCTTTTTATTCAAACATCAATCATTGGAAAATTGACCCCGATACAGAAGAATATTTATTTTGTTATGACCCAAGTGTGGCTCATCAAGATTGCTCGATAGTGATTTTGGACTTCAGGTGGTTCATAAACGCTACATCTTTTCCTGAAAATCTATTTTACTCAGAGCGAAAATATGTCACGGTCTGTCTAGATGACATGGATGGTTTTACAGTCTGGAATCCACATTTAGAAAACTTCGATTTTAGATTTAGAACTCACTACAACAGTAAATCTATATATCCTTCAAACTGTTTAAATTGGGTTTTTGGGCTTTCTAACAGGATACTTCGAGAAACTAGCAAAATAGAAAAAATTCAGGACAAAAAAAGACGCTTACTTGTTAACTTTCGCAATGATCACGTGCAATTGAACTACACTAAAACTGTACTGAAAGTTCGCCAGGGTTATTTATGGGTTGAGAGTGGGGTGATGATACTAGATAAGCCTCTAAGGCAGATTGTTCGCGAACAATTCTTGCCATTGATTCAACATATTTTACCGCAAGATGATACGGCTGAGGATTTTGATAAATCTCCTTCAGACAGTTACCACTACTTGCAGTGGCAGCAAACAGGTCAACGCCATTATCCGAGTTACTACCAGCGTTTGAAGGAATCTGTGGCTTGTGCGTGCTTTGGGGGTGCTGTTACCTCCAGCTATTTCACAGGAGAACCCATCGTAGAATGGTGGGATAGTTGGCGTTTTTGGGAGTCATTGGCGGCTGGGTGCGTAACGTTTCACGTAGATTTTGATAAGTATGGAGTTAAACTGCCAGTAATGCCAGAAAACTGGCGGCACTATGTAGGAATTGATTTAGACAATATGCAGGATACTGTCGATCGCATTGCTGATGACCCAGGAATTTTAGAAAAAATCTCTGTGGAAGGTCGGCAGTGGGCTATTGAAAATTACTCTCCTGTTCCTACAGCTTTGCGTTTTTTGGAAATGCTCGGTTGTTACACTCCACAAAAGCAGAAAGGAAAGGAAAATGAAGGTGAAGGAGCAATCTTTTCAGTGGGAATTAACTTAACAGAGGTTAACTTAATTATTTTTCCAGATTGGACGAAACCGGAAGAGTCTCTTGGTTTAGAATTGGAACGAGTGGTGAGGGCGATCGCAACTCACCCAGACAAAAGTAAGATCACCCTGTTAGTAGCTAGCAGCAATTTTTCTGACGAAGATGCTAATCTCGCTTTATCAAGCGTGGCGATGAATCTTTTAATGGAAGAAGATTTAGATGTTTCTGATGGACCAGAAATTTCATTGATTGGACAGTTAAGCGAAATTCAGTGGTCAGTTCTGAGGCCGCGCCTACATGGGAGAATTGTATTGGAGAATGAGAATAAAGAAGCGATCGTGCAGGCAAAAGCGCATAACATTCCTAAATTTGAGCCAGACAGTTTTATACAGGAGAGTCATTGATAAATCCAGGGAATTTGTGCCGCAACTCGCTGCACAAATTACTAAGCCCGACAATCATAATCAATCATGACTGTCAAGATACCTTTGCCACATTTGCTCGTAAGCTTTCTCCATCTCTCGCGTAAACTGCTGACCATTCCACAACGGAGCAGTGTGTCTTGACTGTCGCAGTCGGGAGGATATTTGTTGTCGCAAAACAGTATCTTTTCCTAAACGGATTCCCCACTCGACATATTCTTCATCAGTCCAAGCAATTCCCTCTGTTATCCCTACATTCATCATCATCGTGTAACTGTTGCGACTGGAAAACTGCTGACCCACCCTCGTCACTAAAGGAATGCCCATCCAAAGAGTTTCTAATGTAGTTGTAGCTCCGTTATAGGGATAAGTGTCAAGCACCACATCAGCAATACCTAAATTAGCGCGGTGAATTATTTCTGTTGCCACTATGGGCAAGAATCGCAAACGATCTGCGTTCACTCCTTCTGATTCTGCTATTTCAGTAAAGAAGTTTTTGAGTGATTCTTCATCTCCTAAACCTTTAACTAAGAAATAGCTATTTGGTACTGCTTTAATAATCTGCATTTGCAAGCGTACTGTGTGGGCATTGTATTTGTATCCTCGCTGAAAACTTACGTATGCAACTGCATCGTTAGGAATATTTAATTGATCCCGCCGCACCCTTGGAACGTCTAATTCAAAGCCATCTACTGCAATGTAGCTTTGGGGCAAACGCCAGATTTTTTCAACATAGTAATCTTCGGCGGATTCAGGCAGCACATAAGGGTCAGCAATAAAATAATCAATATTTGGTATGCCCGGTGAATCCCAGCCCAGCCAACTGACTTGTATGGGTGCAGGTTTAAGCATCATAATCTCGCAGCTAGTATTCAGTGTCAGGCTGTCGAGATCGACCAAAATATCAATCTCATCCTCACAAATTAGCTCTGCCACTTCAGGACCTTGCAGCCCTAATTTCCGAGCTTTGAAAACTTTCCCTGTGTACCATTCCTCCAAAGGGTCCTGGGTTAGTTTAGACTCAGACCCAAGTAAATAAGCATAAATTTCAAAGCGATCGGGATCGTGATACTCGAAGACCCATCGTGCTAGCCAGCCTACAGAATGGCGGCGCAGGCAATAGGACAGATATCCAATTTTTAAACGTTTTTTAGGAACATCTGTTTTTACCGCAGAAGACAGTCGCTGGCGGCACTTTTCTATTTGCTCCTTAGCATAATTAGGAACATTCGATTGGCAAATTTCTGCTATCTGACGGCGAATTTGTATATTTTCCTGCGGTGTATCCTGAAAGTATGGGTAGAAAAATATCGAACTAAATAAACGAACTGTAGAGCTTGAATCGAGATCGGTTGGTTGCTGCTCGATTAGCTCTGCCACTAGAGATTTGAGGGTCTGAAATGTTGAGTAAGCTTCATCGGCATACCCGCCCGCCGTCATCATACCGCGAATAATTAAGTGACAAGCATACACTTTATCGGCTAGCTTTTCCATTACCGAATAGGCAAACTTAGCCATTTCTATCCCCTTTGCAGACTCACCTACATCTTGATAAAAAGAAGATAAAGTAAGCAGCAACTCTGGATGCTTTTGATCTAAGCGCAAGCCGAGTTCGGTGAATTTAACGGCCAGGGGAAATTGGCGCCCTAAATAAGCAATTCTATAAACAAAATGGATTAAAGTATCAATAAAAATTAGTGGCTCCTGGGCATGAACCAGACAAGCTTCTGTCAATTCCAAAGTAGATGGGTGTAGAGGAGCGTAATCTAAGACACTCTTCCACAATTGCATGAGCAATTCATGGTTGATCGATAAAGGTTTGTTTGAGTTGAGCAGTTCAATCACGCCCAAAGAATGAGGCTCTTCGCCAGTATAAGCGTCAAGCAATATAGACAGTGCCATTAAATGCAGCAGGTTGTGCAGATTAGCAGGGTTGATTTCCCGTAAATGCTGGCGCACAGCCCAAGCCACGGCATAGTCTTTTCGCAGTCGCTGCCGTTCGGCTTCGGCTTCGAGCAATTCTACCAGTTCTTGAGTCCACTGCTCGATTTCCTCTGGATCGCCTTCAGCCATTCCTAACAGCCAGGTTGTCTGAGCTTCTGCCTCCTCTCCCTGCAACAGCAACATCAAACCTAATTGCCAGTAGTAGGACTTAACATTTGGTTCCGCTTCAATTGCTTGTTCGTAGAGTAGCGCAGCCCGAGTATAATTCTCCTTGAGCAAACATTCCCTTGCTTCTTCCTGCCAGTCAGATGCAACAGCCAATAAGTTATCAGAATTCATAAGCTAAAAAATCTACAAATATACCTAAGTTAAATAAAACTTTTGACTAAGCTGCAACAACCTGATTTACTTCTAACTTCGCAATCATAGGTATTATAAACAATTCATCCATATAATATGTCGTAAAAAGCGGGTAGCATACTGAACTCTACCCGCTCTTTGATGGATTGTTGGACTCAGAAATTACTTAGTAACGAGAGTCTGGTTTGTTGCATCGCACTTGGTATTTTCCCGTGCAAGTGTAATTGCTGTTGGACCTACGTTTTGAACAGCAGTTAGCTGTTCACAAAGGATTGAACTAGTACCGTCTCCCTCACCTGCGGGAACAAAATATATTGCGCCTGCATATGCCTTAATCGAAGCGCCTAGAGGTGTTGCCGCCATAGTCACGCCTCCGCTGGCAGGAACAACACTACTTGCACCCACGTCATACCGATAATTGTTAGTTGCAGTTTTGATACCCAGACCCAAGCTAGGGACATCAGTTGCGAACACCGTTCTCTCTGCAAAGTAAGCTTGTTGACCTTTGTTCATTGAACTGAGGTACTGTTTGGCTTCTGACTGCTTGGCTTTACTCGCTTGGCTAAGGAAAGAAGGCAAGGCAATAGCTGACAAAATACCGATAATGATAATAACAACCAGCAGTTCAATCAGGGTGAAACCTTGCTCCTGTCTTCTTTTGTTGATGTGTTGCAGGAACTTGGCTTTAAATTCAGTCTTCATAAGTCTTTTCTCCGTGAGGGGTGGGATGCTTGATTTCTAACTCTTATCTGTAACTTACCCAGTTATCGGCGCTTTAATATCACCCCAAACTATTTTTTTTTTCAACTCCTGACTCTAAGGCTCCAAAAGCACATACAGAAAGACTTCCAGCCTAGTCAACAGTTCCTTGACTTCCTCAATGGCACTCTGATCACTAACAGGCTCTAGGTTAACAGCCATCTGGGAGCGGATTTGGAGCCACTTTTCCACCAGGGACACCACAGACTGTGGCCCCTCCCACAGAGGTAGCAAGCAAGCGGCCATTGTACTCTCGATCGCCACCGGCGCTAGAGTTGGCACAATAATATAACGGCTAATCTCAAACGCAGTCTGACTGTCAATGCAATTACTCAAGTCTTCCCTCACCTGGGAAGTCATCAGTTGAGGGTGCAGGTGTACCCGTGCTTCCCGCCATTGAGCCTCCGTCCATTCCGCAACGGGCACAAAAGCCTGAGTTCGATTTGGATTGCCGCACCAGAAATCAAACAAACGGTGCAGGGGATGTAACAAGTCAAATAAATGCAGTCGCTCTTCCAGAGAAGCTTCTGGCAGACTCATCGCCAAAAACGGAGGCAAATCATCTGGATCTTTGAACAAATCCATCAAATCCCACCTGCGCCAAGCCACCATATTGATAAACTCTAGATCGGCACCTCTCAACATGGCAAACACTTCAGGAATCGTACAACCTTTATCACCAACTAATAAATAGTTAGACATAATCCATGACTCATTCTGGGCGCGATCTGAAGTCCAGGTAAATGCCTTAAGCCCTACTCCATCTTCTAATGCTTCCATAGTCTCCCGGACTATTTCTATCTCCAATTCTCCCGGAGATCCACTCATTAATCCCATTGCTTTGAAAACAGCTTGAGCGCGAAATACTCCGGCTCTACCATTTGAACTGTGCAGGTTGGTGCGGATGATGCCGTCGGGAGCGAGAACTGACTTCATCGCTTGCAATCCAGCAATAGCATCGGGCAAGAGATACAGAACTTCGTCAGCATTAATATAGTCAAACTCTAACTCTAAACTTGGCAAATCTTCTATTTTCAAAGCATAAAACTCTGCATTAGCAACTCCATGATATTGCAAACGTTGCTCGGCTAGTTTTACAGATTCTTCTGATAAATCGATGCCTACTATTTTCGCTCCCGGATTGGCTAAAGCTAACACTAAGGATTTATAACCGGTGCCGCATCCCGCATCAAGGATAACTTTACCTTCGGTATTGATGACTTTTCTATTTCTGAAGTAGTAAGCAGTTACAAGATTGTGAAGGTAGAGCAATTCACTGTTGTCTTTTGGAGATTGTTCTAGGGGGATTCTGGGATAAGGAGTATTGTCAAATTGCTGGCGAATTTGCTCTATTAAATTAGGTTCTTGATTTTCCATTTTGAATGGTTCCTGATGCTGGTAAATTATGTTTGGTGCTTCGTATTATAAAATGGAAAGGCATTTCATTCACTCGATCGCCCAACCAGCACATCAATGAACACCAACATCAGCCCCATCCTCAAAGTATTCACCCTCTCCGCCGCCCTTTCCCTAGCCATCAAGTACGCAGGGCCTAGCTTATCCATACCCTCCACCGACTTAAACGCTCTCATCGCCGTGCTTTCCCCCAGTCTGATGCTAGCAGCTATCCTCGGCTGGCGGGCGTGGCAACAGACTCAAATCAAGGTGACTGTGAAAAAATAAGCCCGATCGCCCTAACCAGCAATTCCCCTCCTAAACTCCCTCATCGCTTCCACACTCGAAGCCATCAGCAAACAGCGACACAATAAATTAATATCTAAATCTGGCAAAAAAACACTTGCAGAAATTTTAGCATAACCCTCAGAACCCAAGCGATACATAGCCAATACACCATCCTCCCAGAACCAAACCTCAGCAACTCCCAACACTCGATAGCGCTCCAATTTTTTGACAGTACCGCTAGTGAAAACTACTTCGATACATAAATCTGGAGGAGAATTTGGGGTGATGCGTCTGCCAATAAAATAAGATTCATCAGCTTGTACAGACACTATCCCTTTCTCTTCTTGGGGAAAGCTTCCCGTAGGTGCAAACTCAATTTCATTTTCGGCGCAGTAGATAGCCAGCAGCGTACAAATTGTCCTACTAAAAAATTCGTGTTCAGGGGAAACGGCCAAGATTTCTACCTCTCCTCTGTAATAAAACAACTTGATTCCTGGGGACTCAGAAAACCCCTGTTCAATTAGTTTAAACTGTTCCCAGTTAATCCCAGAATGAATGAACCGTTGGTCTAACGATCGTAAAAGTGTCTGTGTCATTATGCGAACCTCTATCAAACTATTGGAATAATCTTAAACAATCATCATTTACCTCTCCGGTAAGCTGTAATCTTTCCGGCAATCTCCTCATTCATCGCCTCTTTTTGGTTAAAATTTATCGAGTGCATCGCACTTCCAGCTTGGTAAGTTTGTTCGATCGCTCTTTCGTTACCTTCCCACCCCACATCCAGCCTCAGTAGAGACTTGTCATAATAGTCTCAATGCCTAATTATACAACTCAAGGTCAATTCTAGGGACAAGGCTGCCCTCGAAAGAGCGATCGCAAAAACAGCAGTAGAGACAGAATCGAGAAGTGCGATCTAAAAGTGCGATCGAGCTAGACTTATCTAAAGACAACTAAATCTCATCCCAGCACAACCATCACAACCAAACTTGAGGCCATCATCATGATTCAAACCATAACAGAATTGGTAACATTCGATGAATTCATTGACTGGTATCCTAAAAACTCAGAACACCGCTACGAATTACACAATGGAGAGATTGTTGAGACGCCAAAACCAACAGAGAAACATTCTAAACTGACAGGTTTTATCGTAGCATATCTAAATTTTGAAATCAGACGGCTGCAACTGCCGTACTTCATCCCCAAAAAATCTGTCATCAAACCTATTAGCGAGGAATCTGGATATGAACCAGACATTATTGTACTTAACGAAAAAAATATTAGAAACGAGCCGCGATGGGAAAAATCATCAATGATCACAATGGGTTAATCAGTTCCCCTAATCGTAGAAGTAACCAGCACTAACTGGGCGGATGATTATGCCCTAAAGCTTGAGGCTTACGAGTCAATGGGCATCCAAGAATACTGGATTGTAGACTATTTAGAATTGGGCGGCAGACGGTTCATCGGCAACCCCAAACAACCTACTTTTTCAATTTACCAACTAATTGATAGCGAATATCAAGTCAAACAATTCAGAGAGGCTGAGATTATTGAGTCCCCAACTTTCCCAGAATTGAATCTGACAGCGCAGCAGGTGTTCGCCAAAGGTAATTGAGGAAATTGCTTTCTTTGCTGTCCGAATAGAGTATCTTAGTGAAGGTAGGAGTCAACTTAAGCTGTGAATGTAGTGCCAGACGAGTGTCTGACGATTATGCCTAGATCCCCTAGCGCCCCGGATAGTGGGGGTGAACAAGAAATTGCTCAAATTTCCCCTTCTTAAGGGGGATGCGAGGGGGATCGAAATGCGGCTGTAAACGAGAGATACGAAGAGTTATATTCTTATAATTCCCAATACTCTACTCCTCAATCTCAAATCTCAAAGCTAAAATCGAATGAAGCTAGGACAATGGATGGGCTTATTAGCCCTCATCGCATCTTGTTACATCCTCTGGCAAATCAGACAAGCCCTGCTGCTGCTTTTTGCCGCTATCGTCTTAGCCACAGCCTTAAACAGACTAGCACGCTACTTGCAAAAATTCCGACTCAAAAGGTCGATCGCCGTACTTTTATCAATTAGCTTTTTAGTCCTGGTTTTGGTAAGCTTGTTCCTGATAATTGTTCCGCCCTTTGCCCTACAATTCCAACAACTGACCCAAAAAGCACCTGAAGGAATCGCCAAACTAAACGACTGGGTAGATCAAATCGAAGCTCGCTTCTCGGGACAATTCGATCAAAGGCTGCCGAATCTTGATGTTAACGATATTATGCGACAACTGCAACCCTTGTTCAACCAACTCGTTGGCGGTGCAGGAGCTTTTGTTGGCAACACATTAGGGGTTATCCTCAGCTTTTTGCTAGTCTTAGTTTTGACCTTGATGACCTTAGCAGATCCCCTCTCTTACCGCAAAGCATTTATACAACTATTTCCCTCTTTTTACCGCCGACGAATCGATGGTATTTTAGATGAATGCGAAATAGCTCTCGGTCGATGGGTCATCGGCGCTCTGATTAGCATGAGCGTGATTGCTTTGTTGAGCTTAATTGGTTTGTCAATTTTGCAAGTTCCCCTACCGTTAGCTCACGCTGTAGTAGCAGGATTTCTTAACTTAATTCCAAATATAGGCCCCACAATCAGCGTCATCCCGCCCATGACGATCGCACTTTTAGACTCTCCCTTACAATCTGGTTTAGTTTTAATTCTTTACTTTCTAATTCAACAGTTTGAAAGCAACCTCCTCACTCCCTACGTCATGGCACAGCAAGTATCATTGCTGCCAGCAGTAACATTAATTTCTCAAGTATTTTTCGCCACCTTTTTTGGATTTTTAGGACTATTACTTGCCCTCCCCCTCACCGTTGTAGCTCAAGTTTGGATTAGGGAAGTATTAATTAAAGACATTCTCAACCAATGGAACGCGAATCCTCAAACCTTAGCAGCAATCGATTCGGCTATTCACGAAGAATATGAGTCTCTAGGAGTAAAACATCACAGACAAGAAAGCCTTCCAGAACAAAAAACAGACATCGCAGACCAAGCAGAAAATGACGATACTGTCAATCAATAATTCAGGTTGGTAATGAGGACTTCAATCATTCTTGATTTTCAGAGTGAGAACTGAATTCCTGACTACAAACTTAGCAACTCGATCGCCATCAATAATTCAGGTTTGATTGTTCGGACTTCAGTTTTTCTTGACTGGGAGCATCTGGGTTTTGCATTTAATAGTGCTGTCCCCGCGAGTTGGCGGTGCAAGACTCGCACAATAAAAAATGCTTTTTTCAAGGCCCGAGATGCTCCCTTCTTGATTCGAGATTGAGGACTTAAGTCATGACTACAAATTTAGGAACTCGATCGCCATCAATAAAACAATACGGTTTACTTAAGTGAACGGTATCGATCAATAAAACTAAAAACTAAAATCTAAAAACTAAAATTATGAGATCGATCGACGAAATCAACGATAAAATCAGCCAAGGCAAAGCGACAGTCTGGACAATCGAAGAACTCAAAAACCGAGTCGAAGAAACCAGCATTAGCCAAGCCGCCAAAGAAGTCGATGTGATTACCGCAGGCACCTTCGAGCCGATGGAATCCTCCGGTGCCATCATCAACCTCGGCCATACCGATCCCCCGATCAAAATCCGCCAGTGCTGGCTCGACGGCGTTTTAGCCTACTCCGGCTTTGGGGCAGTAGACCTGTACTTGGGAGCTACCCAAGTAGCCGAAGACGGCGAAGAATCCCGCGAACGGGGAGGCGGACACGTCATCGAAGACTTAATCGCCGGGAAACCCGTGCAGTTGCGAGCTTTGGGGCAAGTCACAGATTGCTACCCCCGCGCCTCCTTTGAAACCACGATTACCCGCGATACCATCAACCAGTTTTATTTATTCAATCCCCGGAACGCCTATCAAAACTTTATTGTGGGAGTTAACGGGGGCGATCGCCCGCTGTTCACCTACCTCGGCCCCCTGCAACCAAACCTCGGCAACGCCGTCTACTCGAACCTTGGAGCCATGTCTCCCCTGCTCAACGACCCCGACCTCGAAACCATCGGCATCGGCACCCGCATCTTCCTAGGAGGCGCCACCGGCTACATCACCTGGGAAGGAACCCAGCACTTCCCGCTGCAAAAACGCCAGCCCAACCGCACCCCAATCGGCCCGGCCGCCACCCTTGCACTAATCGGCGACGCCAAACAGATGAACTCCAAATGGGTGCGCGGCTGCTACTTCAAAAACTACGGCCCATCTCTGATGCTGGGAGTCGGCATCCCGTTTCCAGTCTTAAACGAAACAGTCGTCGCCCACTGTGCAGTATCCGACAAAAAAATAGTAGCGCCGGTGGTAGATTTCTCTATCCCCCGGCGCGTTCGTCCCACATTCGGTTTAGTCAGCTACGCTCAATTAAAGACTGGCCGCATCCTGATAGAGGGCAAACCTGTGCGGGCGGCCCCCTTGGCGAGTATGTTTCTCTCGCGGCAAGTAGCATTGGAATTGAAGCAGCAAATTGAAGCAGGTCAATTTACCCTCACGGCCCCAGTTGCTCCCCTACCCACCGACAGAGTATTTCTCCCGCAAGATTTGTGGGGAGCCCAAGTCCGGCTGGAATAAAAGATTTTAGATTGGCGATTTGGCGATTTTAGATTAACCAGACGCACTAACCGAAAATCTCAAATCTCAAATCTTGCCCTATTCCTCGGGCTTAGACTTCTTAACCGGCTTAGGAAGAGGTTCCTTGGGAACAGCAGGTGCTGCTGCTGCGGACTTGATGGTAGGACGCCCTACAGGAGCACCGTCACCGCTGGGCCTAGGAGTAAACGGACGCTTGTTTCCCCCTCCTTTGTAGCCACCGGGCGGCTTGCTGCCGGGGGGGAATTTCCGCTTCTTAATCGGCACGGCGCCAATATTGTTAGCCTGCTCGATCGTCAGACTCTCACCTTTCAATTGGACGTGGAAATCCCAAAAAAATCCGATCGCCTTTGTTCCTACATCCCCCTTGAGTTTCAGCTTAAAAAACTTCATCTTGTCGTCATTCTTGCGGGGAGCTTGCTTGATTTTGACGATGACATACTTTTCTTCCTCTTGCGATTGTTGATAAATCACCTCGCCTCGAATCGAAAAATAGCCATCTTCAACATCAGGTTCCGAGGGCGACACAGATGCCGTCGATGCTTCGCTGCTAGCCTCAATCTCGCCTGCTTCCAGATTTTCCTCATCCGAAGACACTTCGGGAGATTTCTTGAGCGTTTCCGGCTCCCAAACTCCCATAATCTGGGCGTGCAAGTTGCCGTCTTCTTGCCTGGTGCGGGGATAGACCACCCACAGGTGTTCTTGTTCCAGATCCAGGTGATTTTTGACTAAACTCATGACTCTACCCAGCAAAACTGCATCGATGGCAGTTCCGTCGGCAGCAATCAGCATACCTCTGGTGAATTGCTCTTCAGATTGGGTGTAGCGGCCCCGCACCAAACCAACAGCTCGGTACTGTCTGGGTTCGCTGGGGGGTGGAATGGGATGTTGGCGCATGACCGAGGGTAGGTCATCGTCGGCCTGACTTTCGTTAGCTGCTGGCTCGCCTGTTGCGGGCACGGAGACTGCGATTGATGGAGTATTGCTGGCAGATTCCGACGGCGCTGCTGGCGCGGAGGGTTCAGGAGCATTGCTCGGCGGGTCTTTTGGCTTTGTTTTGTCCTTGTCGGGGGCAGAACTGTAGCGGGGTCGTTGCAGCGTATCCTTTGACGCTGGTGCGTCTGTTGACGCTGGTGCGTCTGTTGACGCTGGTGCGTCTGTTGTCGCTGGCGATCGATCTGGGTCAACAGGTGCAGCCGGCGATGGCGGGGGAGACACGGGACTTTCGTCTGGTGTCTCGGCCACGGAGGCTGTAGCTGCAGGCTGATTCACGGCGGGCTCGCTTGGCTGAGCCTTGCGAGCAGAAGTAGATTTGGACGATTTGGAAGACGGGTTGGGAGAGGGGTTCATAAAAAACTCCTTGCAGCGGAGACACATCCCTTAAGGGAAATTAGGAATAAACTGAAGAAACTGATTTCACAACTACTAGCACCAAACTTAGGGCTTGCGCCGGAAAGTTTGGTTTTGATTCATCAACGCCAGTTTTAAACTTCGCTACGAGCGATCGATCGCTCCGGGATGGGCGGGCTGCTCTAATCCTTGTGGGCAAAGAGTTTGAGAGTTGCTAACTCCAGGAGCGGGTCGATCGGGCGAAAACTGGCACTGGTGGCTAATAGCATTTAGGATATTCAGATACTTCGAGCCCGGACAATCTAGGATATATCCCGATCGAGCGCGTGCTGAATACCTGAGCATCAAACCAGGCAATATTTCGCAATGCTTTGAGGAAAAGCCTCAAGGCGCCGTTCCAATCTCTTTGGAGCAGCTTGCTTATTTTACTTACTCCAATTACCTAGCGGGTCGATCCGCCATCTTTTCGGTAATTTTTAGCTCGACCAAACTAAATTGGACGAAAGTCGCAGTTTTTGGGGCTGCGGGTCTTTGTGTCCCAAATTGTTTGACGAGCGTGGAGTTGCGGGTCTGTTACCATATTAGCTGCAAGCAAAAGACTGGTTTGTGAATTGGCACTTTGAAGTTAAGAACTTTTATGGTTACACGGATTCGGTTAAATCGCAGACGCCCCTAGGCGATGGGTTAATTCTTAGAAAATAGTAGATTTTAAGTTGGGATAGTTGAATTATGGAAAAAGCAAACAAGCGTCGCGGGTTGATTAGTGTGGTGGTGGTGCTTTCGCTCATCGCTTTTTTGGGATTTTCTCTGGTTCCAATTTTGGACAGTATTCTCAAGAGCAGTCAAACAACCGCTACATCGACTCCAACGCCTACTCAGACTGCGCCTTCTGGCGAGAAGCAAGCGCAGTTGCTGCAAGATCAGGTGAGGGGATACGAATTGGTTTTGCAGCGCGAACCTGACAATGTAACGGCGCTGCGGGGGTTGTTGCAGGTACGGCTGGAGTTAATCGGACAGGGAGTGGGGGATATTAAGGATGCGATCCCGCCTTTGGAAAAGTTGGCTAAACTGAATCCCGAGACTACTGAATATGGGATTTTGCTGGCTCAGGCTAAGGAACGCACGGGCGATCGCGAAGGGGCGGCTCAGGCTTACAGGTCAATTTTAGCGTCTAAGCCTGGGGAAATTAAGGCTTTGCAGGGGTTGGTGAATTTACTGCTGGTGCAGCAAAGGCCCGAAGCTGCGATCGGACTGCTGCAAGATACGCTCAAGGCCGCTCCGGCGCAAAATCAGGCAAAACCCGGAAGTATTGATGTAACTTCGGTGCAGTTGATTTTGGGACAGGTTTATGCTGTGCAGAAGCGCTACGATGAGGCGATCGCGATTTATGACGAATCGGCTAAGGCGAATCCGAAAGATTTTCGCCCGACTTTAGCCAAGGCGATCGTGTTTAAGGAACAAGGCAAAACTGACGAGGCAAAAACGCTGTTTGACAAAGCTAGTGAGTTAGCTCCTCCTAACTACAAAGACCAAATTAATCAGTTAGCTAGCGGCACTCCTTCGCCTTCTCCGGCGGCAGATGCGAGTCCCGAAGCGGCATCTCCAGAACCAGCGGCTTCCCCAAGTCCTGAAGGTGCGCTACCTCAGCCTTAAGGAGAGTTTTGCATGAAAGAATTTTGAGTTTTAAGTGAAAAAATCAATACTTAAAACTCAAAATGTATTGTTTTATTCCAGTCTTAAATTAGATCGTATTCGGTCAAACAATGGTTGTAAAGTTTGTAAAAAAAACTAAAGTCCTCAGATTTTTGTAAGGACTTCATTCTTTACTGCAAACCTATTTAATTGCCATCGTGACCGCAGACATGATATTATGAGTTAAGCAAGACTTCGGAGGGAATTATGACCCAAAGCGTTGACCGCGTTGTTCTACCTCCTGCTTTTCCAGACCACACTCAATTACCAGAGTCGGATGGTACTTTTGTGAAAAATTTTCAGGAGCATCCGCAGAGTTTAATTTTAACTGATTCGATCGGGCAAATTTTGCAGGAGCGGCATCCTGACGGACAATATGCGATCGGTCAAGACTGCGGCATTTACTGGCGAGAAACCGAGCCTGCGGAAAAAGGCGCAGAAGCTCCTGATTGGTTTTATGTTCCGAATGTACCTCCCAATTTAGACGGTCAAATTCGCCGTTCCTACGTGCTGTGGCGGGAACACATAGCACCGTTAATTGCGTTGGAATTTGCCAGCGGAAATGGCGATGAAGAGCGCGATCGCACTCCTTTATCGCGTACTGATGAAGGGGTGTTAACGAAACCGGGAAAGTTTTGGGTTTACGAACAGGTGATGCGAATTCCCTATTACGGCATCTATGAAATTAACAGCGGGCAATTAGAAGTTTATCGGTTAATTGACGGGTCTTATCAACTGTTAGAACTCAACGATCGCGGTCATTTTCCTATTGCACCTTTAGGCGTAGAATTGGGACTTTGGCAAGGAAGTTATCAAAATCAAGAGATGCTGTGGCTGCGCTGGTGGGATGAGGAAGGTAATTTGCTGTTGATTGGCGATGAAAGAGCCGAATTGGAGAGATTGCGGGGAGAACAACAGCGGGAAATAGCCGAGAGTGCAGAACAGGCGCGACAAGCTGAATTTCAAGCAAGAAGGGCTGCAATTCCCCGGTTGTTGGGAATGGGTTTGAGTGTCCCACAGGTGGCGGAGGCGTTGGGTTTATCGGTGGAGGAAGTGACGGAGAATGCTGGAGAGTGAGATAGGGGGAGAGAATTGGGGAAAAGGGCGATCGGGCTTAATAGACTTCATCATGAGAACCCATTTTGAGTAATAAAATAGCTTCCTCCTCATCTTCTGGATCGATCGCAAACTCAAATAAAATCCGATAATCGTAATCTATTGAACACGACCAGATACCCGATAAATCTCCTGTCAGTTTGTGAGTTCGCAAGCTGGCATTAAAGCAGTCTTCAGACAAAAGTTCAAGCGTAGCTTCAATTAAAAGGCGAAGCTGAGGATTTTTACGAACTAACTTTTTGAAAGTACGAATAGATTTGGGAGTCCAACCAATTTTCATCAATCATCCAACTCCGCCATAAAATCGGCTACCGACCCAAATTTAACATTGCCCTCAGCATATTCTTGACGAACTTCTGCCACTTCCTTGAGTAATTCATTTCGTCGCTGTTGTCGCAGACGATTCTGAAGAATATCGAGAAGCATGGCTTGATCTTCTAATGATAAAACTTCTACAGCTTCAAGAGCTTGCTGGAATTGAGATGTCTGTGTCGTTTTACTCATATATTATTTTTAACTGTTTATAACCACGATATTTTTTATTTATTTTAGCAAGACTTATCCTAAGCTAGAATTTTTTAGTTGTGATGTGGAGAATTTCCCTGATGAGTTTCAAATTAATTATAAATTATTTTAGCAACATAGTACCATCAGGCATAACAGTATTGCAAAAGATAGTCATGCTAGTCTGAGCATCACTCAAATTAGCTTGTTCGAGGTCAGCATCAGTTAAATCGGTATAATCTAAATTAGCACCTTCTAAATTGGCTTGGAAGAGGATAGCCCCACTTAAATTAGCGCCCCTCAGATTTGTAAAACTCAAATCAGCCTCACTTAAATCAGCCTCACTTAGATCGGCATTTGTCAAATCAATCCCCTTCAAATTAGCTCCAACCCCGATATAAATTCCACCTGAATGAGGAGTAAATGTATCGTCAAAAGTAGTTTCTGAGTCGTAAAGAAATCTATTGAGATTTACGTACTCCAACTGAGTTCCGCTCAAGTCAGCCCCCATCAGATTTGTACCTTCTAAGGAACCATCAAATAATCCAATATCTCGCAAATCAGCCTCTCTCAAGTTAGCACCATTGAACAAGGCGGAAGTTGTTTGAGTTCCTCTTAAGTTCGCTCCTTTCAAACAGGCATTATACAAACTAGATTCATATAGTTTAACACCTCTCATGTCGGCGTTAGTCAAATTAGCCCCTTCCAAGTTGCTTTCACTCAAATCGGCTTCGACTAAGCTAGCATTCTCCAGGTTAATTCCTTCTAGCTCAGCACTATCTAGCCTTGCATTATCCAAAACTGCTCCTTCCAGATTAGCACCCTGCAACCGAGCGGAGTAGAGATTAGCACTATGCAAGTTAATTCCTTCTAAATTGGCATCGTGCAATTGCGCTCCCTCCAAATTGACTCCTTTAAAGTTCCTCTCTCCAGCAGAGTAACGCTGTAACAATTCCTCAGAGTTCATAATTCACAATAATAGATTAATTGCTTATCGGTGCGGTATAACTCCAAAAACTTGGGAATTATACCCTATCAAAGCAGTATAACACTGCCAAGTTTACAGTCATATCCCAAAGTTGAATAAATGACCAAGTTAGTAGATTGTGTTTACTTCTCTGACCAGACTATTAGTAAGGTGGGCCTCGCCCACCCGACAACTCAATACTTTCGTTCCTGCGGCTCAAACATCGTAATTGCCACCGGCATATAAGCCAAATCAATCCCCGCAGGTGAATAATAGGCCAGCGTATGCTTCAAAAATTTCTCATCATCCCGCTGAGTAAAATCTTCCCGCGAATGAGCTCCCCGACTTTCCTGCCGGTTCAAAGCAGAAGTTAAAATCATTTTGCCGACAACGATTAAACTCCGCAATTCCAAAGCTTCCACAATTTCCGTATTCCACAACTTGCCTTTATCGTCTAAGTAAACCTCCTCATATTGTCGCTCTAAATCCTCCAATTTTTGCAAACCTTCCTGCATCAATTCGGCGCTGCGAAACACGCCGCAATACTCAGTCATCGTATCTTGATACTGCTGCCGGATTTGATTGATTCGATATTTTCCGGGACGGTCTAAAAGTGCTTGAATTTGTTCTTGA
The DNA here is from genome assembly GCF_036700745.1 of Microcoleus sp. S36a_B3. Taxonomy (NCBI): domain Bacteria; kingdom Bacillati; phylum Cyanobacteriota; class Cyanophyceae; order Oscillatoriales; family Microcoleaceae; genus Microcoleus; species Microcoleus sp. S36a_B3. The sequence goes on from NZ_JAUBPN010000005.1 coordinate 170,295, forward strand.
GCTTCGTTAATATAACGCTGTTCGTCTACTGCAGGCAACTTGCGATTTTGGACAAATTGTGCTATGGTTGCGCCAGTAACTTTGCCGTAAACTACGCATTCCAACAGCGAATTGCTGCCCAAACGGTTAGCGCCGTGAACTGAGACGCAAGCTGCTTCGCCGGCTGCAAAGAAACCGTCTACCAAACTGTCAGCACTGCTGCGAACTTGCCCATTAATATTAGTTGGAATTCCGCCCATTGAATAGTGAGCAGTCGGGCGCACGGGCATCGGTTGGTTGACAGAATCAATTCCTAATAAGCGGTGGGCTTCTTCCCAAGCAAAAGGTATTTTGCTCATGATTTTTTCGCGTCCCATGTGCCGCAAATCGAGGTAAATAAAGGGGCCGCCTGCACTTCCATCGAGATTAATTCCTCGGCCGGCGCGAATTTCTAGGGAAATCGATCGCGATGTAATGTCCCTGGGCGCTAATTCCATCCGCGACGGGGCATAATTGGCCATAAATCGATCGCCCTCGGAATTAATCAAATAAGCACCTTCGCCCCGCACGGCCTCGGAAATCAACACTCCCACCGGATACAAACCCGTCGGGTGAAACTGCACAAATTCCATATCTTCCAGCGGCAATCCAGCCATCGCCGCCATCGCCAAACCGTCACCAGTCGAGGCGTAATCGTTCGAGGTGGTGTTGTAAACCCGACCGTAACCCCCCGTAGCAAACATCACCGCCTTAGCGCGCACGACGGCAATTTCGCCGTCTATCAGGTTGAACATAACCACGCCCTTGGCTTGGCCTGCTTCCAAAATCAGGCGCGTGACATACCACTCTTGATAGATGTGAACTCCGCAGCGGCGCAGATTGTTGACCAATTCGTGGAGGATGGCGTGACCAGTTTTGTCGGCGGCGTAGCAGGTGCGGCGGTGGGAATGTCCGCCGAAAGCGCGCTGGGCAATTCTGCCGTCTTCTAGGCGGGAAAAGAGGACTCCCATGTGTTCTAAATCGATGACTACACCGGGGGCTTCGCGGGTGAGGATTTCTACTGCGTCTTGGTCGGCTAAATAGTCGGAACCTTTTACTGTGTCAAAGGCGTGGGCTTTCCAACTGTCTTCGGGATCGACATTTTGCAGGCTGGAGGCCATGCCGCCTTGGGCTGCGACGGAGTGCGATCGAATTGGGTGAGTTTTGGCAACAACTGCTACCTTGAGACTGGGGTCAGTCCGCGCAATTTCTACAGCGGCGCGGCAACCTGCTAAACCGCCGCCTACAATGATTACGTCGTGTTCCAGCATTGTTTGAGTAATTTTGAGTGTTCTCCTCAACTTATCGTGACGCAAAAAAAAACTTCCTATCAAAAGATCGGGAAGTTTTTTAACTTTTGATTGGAATGGAAGATCAAAAGTTAAAATTTCAAATTAAACTAGCCGATGGTTTCTATAGGCTGCTGATTGGATTGATTTCCCGTTGCAGAAGGTTGATCTTCGGTGGCGGGGTCTACCGAAAGCACTTGAATGTTATTTAGCAGAGTTGTAACGAAAGCAAACAGCAAGAAGGGCAGAGACAGCACTAAAATCAAGCCGACTGTAGCCAAAGCGTAGATTTGACGGGCGCTGCTCCACAGGGCGAGTGCTGACGCTAGACTCAGGAAGATGACTATCAGCCAAACAATGATTTGACCGTAAATGTCGCCAAAGGTGAGGGTACATTTAAGGCGATAGTTTTGGATGTTACTCATTTGATGCCTCGGGAGATTGCTATTACGACTTGTCCAAAAATACTTTGACAGCCTGTCAATACTGACTGTAAATTTATAATTTTAGAGTTCACAAGTAGGTTTTGCGGGAGTTTTAAACATTTTTATAGAAGTTTGCAACAACACTTTATGAATTTTTGTTTCGGATAGGGAATTTTTGCCGCAACAAGACTTAGGCATTTCTCAGAAAGATGAGGTGTTGCTGGCCAAACAGGCCAAACAGGCCAAACAGGGCATTGGGTAAACAGGCCAAACAGGCCAAACAGGGCAGTGGGTAAACAGGCCAAACAGGCCAAACAGGGCATTGGGTGGGCAACCTCACCACGCTTGAGAACTGCTATCTGTAGATCCGCGCTGCGCCTGAAATGCGGGTAGATTTGCAAAGGTCTTGTCTAGGGGAAGTATGCTTTTTGGCTGACTCCCGATTTTGTAAAGTAATGTTAAGCTGCATGGGGATGCAATCAACCTTTATAGCCTCGCACCTGTGTTTTAGCCCATGTCTTCCGATCGCACATTGCTGATTTCGCGCTGTTTCCTGGCTGGTTTGGGAACGCAGATGTTTTTGCACCACCAGCACCGGATTCCCCGATATAGTCCGGTGCTCGTGGTGAGCAATCACCGCAGTTTTTTAGATCCGGTACTGCTGACGGCGGGTTTGGGTCGATCGATCCGGTTTGCTTGTCATCACTACATGGGTCAAGTTCCGGTGATTCGGGAAGTTGTCACGACTTTCGGCGCTTTCCCCTTGGAAGCACCGGAGCAACGACAGCAACATTTTTTCTCTCAAGCGACGTCGCTGCTGCAAAGTGGGGAGATGGTGGGGGTATTTCCAGAGGGTGCAGAACCGATGGTGAAGTGTACTCAACCGAATACTGTGGGGAAGTTTCAGCGGGGATTTGCTCATTTGGCTTTGCGGGCTCCGCTGCGCGATTTGGCGGTGTTGCCGGTGGCGATTGGTTCGATGGAGGAAAAGTCGGTGCGCTCTGGTGTACCGCTCAAGTTGTTGAGTTTGTTCGATCCTTCCGAACCGCTGTTCGATCGCGCTGGGTGGCATCCTGTGATAGTTTATCAGCGAGTTAATGTTTTAATCGGTCGGCCTTACTGGATTACTGTCGAGAGACAGCAGCAATATCGAGGCAAAAAAGCCAAAGCCGTTGTTGCTGAACTCACAGAGCACTGTCAGGGGGAAATTGCACAATTGCTCCAACGAGGGTGTTTGTAACGAAGGAAGTTCGGCAACGAGCAATGTACGGGATGTAACGGATGTAACGGATGTAAGTCCGATGTCCGTCGGAAGAAGGAAGAGGGAAGAAGGAAGAGGGAAGAAGGAAGAGGGAATAAATTTGTGATTTTTGCTCGCATTTTCCTTGTGTCGCCGTCCTCGGCTGATTCTTAGTCGCTTCTTGGTTTAAGATTCTTGATTCGTCTGATGTCTTAATTGATGATTGTTCTTGCTCTCTGATTATCCCCCTATTTTTGACAGCAATCCCCGACTGATAGAGTTCATATAATTTAATTTCTGATTTTAATCATGCCAAATGCTAGTAACCAGGTTCGTTTTCTAACCCCCAAACCGCCGAAAGCCGATCGCCCTTTATTTATATTTCTGCCCGGTATGGATGGTAGCGGATTGCTGCTGCGGCCGCAAATTTCTAAATTGGCAAATCATTTCGACATTCGCTGCTTAACTTTACCTGCTGACGATATGGCTAGTTGGGAGGTACTTGTCAGCGAAACAATTGCCTTAATCGAAGCAGAAAAACAAACCGGAAAGCAGCAGCGCCCGGTTTATCTGTGCGGGGAGTCATTTGGGGGCTGTTTAGCGATGAAAATTGTTTTAGAAGCTCCTCAATTGTGCGATCGACTAATTTTAGTGAATCCTGCTTCTTCATTCCGACAACAGCCTTGGGTGCAGTGGGGTTCGCATCTAACTCAGTGGTTGCCGGCGAATCTTTATCCGCTGTCGGTAATCGGTTTGTTGCCGATGTTAGCATCATTAGGAAAGATTGGGCGCGACGATCGGCGGGCTTTGCTAGAAGCGATGCAAGCGGTACCGCAACACACGTCTGTGTGGAGATTGGCGTTAGTGCGATCGTTTGATGTGGATCAAAATCAGTTGCGTGGCATCAAACAGCAGACGTTAGTAATTGCTAGCGGTGCCGATCGGCTGCTACCTTCTTTAGCAGAAGGGAAGCTTTTAGTTAAGGTAATTCCTAACGCGGAGATGGTGCTGCTGGGTAACAGCGGTCATGCTTGTTTGTTAGAAACAGATGTTAACCTTTACGGGATTATGCAAGAGCGCAATTTTTTGACTGAATCCATTAGTCAGCAGTCATTAGTCAGTAGTCAATAGTCAGTAGTCAATAGTCAGTAGTCATTAGTCATTAGTTTGGAGTCATTAGTCATTAGTCATTAGTTTGGAGTCATTAGTCAATAGTCCTCAGTCATTAGTTGCTTGTCTCCAGGCACTTTTTAGTGACGGTCTCGTTAATTTGGATACGAACTTTATCGATCGCTCAATCTGTAATTTTGCTTCTAGTGACCAATAAATGACAAGTCATAGCTAATGACTAATGACTGTTAGCTGTTAGTTGTTATTTGTTAGTTGTTATTGGGAATTGAGAATGGGAAATTGGGAATTCGTAGCAAGTAACCAATAACCAATAACTAATAACTAATAACCAATTCCCAACAACTACTGACTACTGACTACTGACTACTGACTACTGACTACTGACTACTGACTACTGACTACTAACAACTGACTAATTAAGATTCAGCCATTTTTGAGCGTTAAGCCGCTGGACTACGCCAAACACCATGAGGTCGAGAGTAATCTTGCGCTCGTCTATCAAAAAAGGCTCTAAAGTGCTGGTATGGGTATTATTTTCAGCACAGGAAAACGCCCTTTGACTTTGAATATTTTCTTGAGGAAAATACAGGTTAAATTGGCGCTGACCTTCTTGGAATTTACCAATTACCTGCCAGCAATCTCCAGCGGTACTCATACCGGCAATGGGGAGTTTTTGCTTGGTAAAACGTACCTCTAAGTCCTTAACGCCCTGCTTAGTCAAAGCAGTTTGCAAGGCGGGCAAATAATCTTGTTGAATAAATTCTGCAAAGGGCTTGTCTTCAACAGCAGGTGCTTTTTCTTTTTTAGCTTTAGCTGGGGGCTTGTCGCCGTCAGCGGCTTTAGCTGGGGACTTGTCGCCGTCAGCGGCTTTAGCTGGGGACTTGTCGCCGTCAGCGGCTTTAGCTGGGGGCTTTTTAGCTTTAGCTGCGGGCTTGTCAGTGCTGGGTAAGTCGGTTGTCTCGGGTGCGTCGGAACTTGGGGCGTTCTCGATCGCAGCACTGGGAGTTTCTGATTCGCCAGCGGTAGGGTTTTGCGGTTCTTCTGGCATTAAGGCTTCCTTGTAAAATTGATTGGTAGGAGTTTTGAGTTGAGATCCGGGCGATCGACTCGATCGATCGCACAGATATTTTATCGAAAACCAAGCTTAAAGAATTGTCAGTCAAAAAACTTTGAGATCAAAACACTCGCTTCCGGGTTTTCCTATTGACAAATTGCAACTCCTGTGATGACTCTAAATTTCAGCGACAGCTCGTTCAATCAAACGGCGGGCGAGAGTTTGAACGCCGGTGTGTTCGTAGTAATTGGTAGTCATGTCGAGGAATGCGCCCACATAGTCCACCTTATCGGCAGAAATTTCGACAAAATTCTGCAAGTGGCCGAGTACGTTTTGGGGAGTCAAACCTCGATCGCTGACAAAAGATCCCATCCAACCGGAAACCGAGTTAAAGCTTTCGCCGATAAAGCCGAGCTGGCCTGCGGGAGAGCCGCCTGGAATCATGCCGCCGATCGACTTAAACACTACATTATCTTGCAAATCTTGCGGAGAGAGGCGTTGAATCCAAGACTGAGTGGCCATAATAAAGTCTGGGCCCAGGGGAATCAAACCGTCGAAACAAACCAAAGCAGCCATCCGCATCAGGGATTCGCCGCCGTAGTCGCCCAAAGCCCCGGCAAAATCGCCGATGCTGTCGCCGGGAATCCCGTTAATTTGGCAAAAAGCGAGCAACTCAGTGACTAACTTCAAAGAAAGGTCGATCGTCTGAGCTTTTTCTGGCTTCGGGGTGAGATTGCCGAGGAAGCCCAAAAACGGGACATTTTCGGATACTTTGTTGGCCATAGCAGCAGCGCCTAGGGCACCTGAAGCACTGTCGATCGTTTGGTAAAGCCAAAGAGCGCGCTGGTAGCCCTCAGACTTATCGTTGTAGAGATAGATGGCGCGATCGCCAATTTGCTGAATCAAATCTTCATCAGTTTCGCCAGTAACAGTGCGAATGGTATTTTCAAAGCCCACTAAATTGTTCCACTCGCCGGGAACCACAAAGTCAAGCGCTCGCAGGGCTTTGACAGTCATGTTGTCTTTTGGCAGTTGATCGACTAATTCAAAGACTGTTTTGCTCACAAAAAACTCCTTATAGCTGAACAAGAATCAAAGATATTACTTTTGACAGATGGCAAGAACTTCACAATTTTGTCTGGGCAGACTTAATTCTGATTGCGCCTGACTAAAGTCGGGCGGGGAGTTCTATCGGGGACATTGCTACTTGAGGCGGGCGAGGCCGGGGAGGTTAAATTTTGACAGCCAAGCTTCGCGATCGCTAGCAGTAAAAGATGGATCGCGGGATTGAACTTTCACCTGATAGCGATTTACCACCAAAACAGCAGTGATATTAGCACCCTGATTGACAGCAGGATAGCCGCTAATTTGCTTGGTACTTTGCTGGAATTTTGTACCAGCCGAGGGGTTGCCGGCGATATCGTTAATCGAGAGTACCGCGACATTTTTACCGCCTTTGTTGAGCTTAGCTTCAGCAAAACCGGATTTTTCTTGAGCGAAGACGCGATCGAATCCGGCACCTGAAGAGGGGAAGTATTTATTTAACTTGCCACCTGCGACTGCCTTCTTGGGAAGGTTTTGACTTTGAGCTATGGATTTGTCAGTAGCCTGCTTGGTATTAGCCGCGGGTTTTTGGGTACTTTCCTTCTGGGCTTGATCCCAGCGAGAGGATGAGGCCTGATTCTGACCGCAGGAAGTCACCAGCAGCAGTACCGAGATCAGGAATGGAGCTAAGATTTTGCGCGCGGAGAGAAATTGCATCGCTGTCTCCTGATGAGTAGGTTTCCATAACAATTGTGGCTCAGAATTTGGCAATTTGTCTTTAGCGATCGGGTGATTTGTGCTTGCGGGAAAAAAATATTTGTAAAAAAATCCTCTGCCCGCATGACAGAGGATTTTTTGCAATGGCGAATTCAGATGGAAGAAGACAGAAAGATTGCTCCACACAGTCGAGTCTGGGGGTGGGGGTAAAGAAAGCAAATTTCCTAATTACCAGCAATCTCAAAACAATTTTTTCGGATTTTCCCTAGACTTATGAGAGAGGTTTCAGAGAAGTTGTCTGTCAATCTTCCAACTGAGGTGTTGCTTTGTGGGAAAAGCTCAGGCGTCGCTTTCAATGTAGATAAACAACAAACCCATTACCACAACTGGCATCAGCCAGGTAATTACCGGAATCAAAATCCAAGGTAAGAAAGAGGCAGCGTAGGTACCTGTCATGTCAAATTCTCCAAACTAAAGTTAGCGTGTTCCAACAGGGATATCGAGCAGCGGAGTCTAATTGTTGACTAAACCCCGGAAAATGGCATCAACGCCATTAAAGTTTTCCAGCAAGAAGTAGGCAGCAAAGACGCCGCTCATGCCGCCAATGAAGAAACCAGCGGTCAACTGACTCCATCCTTCACCATTTCTGAGGGAATCGGGAGTCATGGGATTAGCACTGGGGTAGCTGGTGTTGTCTTGCTTGAAAGAGACCAAACCGTAAGCAGACATACCTAGTGTGCCGAGTAGAACTATGACTAGGGCTGTAATTAGTCCGCCAAGATTAGCTGCTTCAGGATAATCCCGCAGGGGTCCGAAGACGATTTCTGGGCCTACGAGGAAATAGCCGTGTGCCAAACCGATTTCTAGACCTCGAACTAGGGGCGAGAGTCCTTTGCGGTAGGCAGGCAAGTTCCCGATGAATGCTTTGGTGAAATCAGAAGCACTGATGGGAGTTGCTAGATGACCCGTGAAGGGGTCGCCGTTAAAGGGTTTAATAAGCTCTGCATCTCTGGGATCGGCCATATTCTCTTTTTCCTCGCTGTGCGTAAATTTTGAGGCGTTCAAGTCATATTTTACGCAGGGACGGGCTTCCTATTTGCATAAATGCTACCGAGCTTTAGAAAAGTTCACTATTCTTTAGTTTTCAGAAGAATTTTTCTTGTGTCCTCTATACCAGAAAGCGAGTCGATCGGGCGACACTCCCAGGAAATAAGCGATAATTACTATTTGATTGATGGCAGTGGTTTTGAGTACCCCAAGCTGCTGCCAGCGACGGTCGGAGGTCAGCACTGGCTGGGGTAATAGGGCAATGCGGCCTTGTTTTTTCAACCGGCGCACGAATTCAAAGTCTTCCATCAGGGGTAAGTCGGGAAAACCGCCGATTTTGTCAAAGGTAGCTGAATACAGAAAAATGGCTTGATCGCCGTAGGGCATTTGGAAAAAGTTCGATCGACAGTTTACCCCTGTTTCTACCAGCCGCAGACAGAGCCTGCGCCCATCAATTTTGAGTGGAAATGCCCCCCCTACTACGGACGGTTTAGCTAATGCCATGCGCGCGTCAGAGTCGTAGCCTGGGGGTAAAAGAGTGTCGGCGTGGAGGAACAGCAGGATATCTCCAGTAGCGGAGGCGGCACCTGCATTCATTTGAGTAGCGCGGCCTGGGGCGGTAGAGATAACTCGCACGCCCAAAGATTGGGCTATATCTGCGGTGCCATCGCTGCTGCCGCCGTCGGCGACAATGATTTCAACATTTTTAGCATTTCGGGCGGTGGAGATGACGGGGGCGATCGTAGGTGCTTCGTTTAAGGCTGGAATAATAATAGAAATTTTGAGATTATGATTTTCTGATGGCATACAGAATTAAGCAACCCGTGACATAGAGGGCGGGTTGTACAAAGCTTATCTGTTATTCAACAGCTTGGGACAGTTTTAGGCTTTACAGATAAGGTCGAAAAACCGGGTTTCTATGAGTTTTGGGTTGAGTAGCCATAAATATAGCCTTTCTGTGCTGTCATATGAGGTACTATCCGGGATAGAGCCTAGGGCATAGGGCATAGGGCATACCTCACCACGCTGGAGAACCGCTATATAGTCAGAAACCGGATTTCTCACCATCAGAAACCGGGTTTCTACGAGTTTTGGGTTGAGTAGCGATAAATATAGCAAGAAACCCGGTTTCTAAGAGTTGGGCGACTTTACGATAAATTCAGTCAGAAACCCAGTTTCTACGATTTTGGCGACGATTATTGTAGAGTATCGCCCTCAAATCATGATTCTATTTTGAACTAAAGTTTGTTGTATTTTAGCTTTTTGTCGCGCTTGCGACTATTGTCGCAAGCGCTGTCTAACCACTGCATTTGGTCAGACAAATACAATTACTATATTATGACCTTCTGGTTTCACAAACAAGTGTTTTTTATTGATTAAACATGAGAATTACTAATGAATTAAATCTGCTCAATAGAGTTTAATTATTTCAACATATTCATATCTAAATCTAGCAAATCCTCCGGTCGATCGATATCTGCAAGAGTGGGAAGATAAGCAATTTTCAGATCAAGGTTTTGGGCGATCGCCCGCGTAGCAGCAAATACCTCGCTGCTTCCCCAGTTAATGCCGCCAAACAATTCCGGTATCGATCGCCCCAGCCCGATCAGATAATAACCTCCGTCTTTTGCCGCACCCAAAACTAAATCGTGTTGGCTCAGTTCGTCAAAAGCTTTTGCCATGATTTCTGGTTTCAGAGCGGGACAATCAGTGCCGATAATTACAGCTTTGTCAATCCCCGAATTAAAAGAATTTTGAAATGCTGCGGTCATTCTGGCCCCTAAATCGCCGTCTGTTTGATTTTGATAAATAACATCGGTTCCCAACCAGTCTTGCATCTGTTGTGGGCTGCCGCCTGTGTAATGAATTTCTACTGATAATCGGCGGGAGTTTTGGAGAGAGCGCGCGCGGGCGATCGCCTTTTGGGCCATCAAGCGGTGAAGATTGGCAGCACCTGTTTTTCCCAGCACAGGAATCAGTCGAGTTTTGGTTTTTCCGGGTTCGGGATAGCGGCTGAAAACAATCAGTTTTTCTGGAATCATACCATTTGAAATTTGAGATTTTTGAGGGGAGTTTTTGCACAAATCACAGGATAGAGCGGGTAAACTGCAGATTTTAAGCAGATCGACACAGATAAATGCAGATAATTTTAATATTGTCGGCGATTGAGTGCAATGCAAATCTAATAGTGGTGGGTTGGGCGCGGTTTAATATTTGTTTTTTGGTGGCTTAAGTTAATTGTCGCACCCAATTTACCCTACAATAGGTTAACTGAAAATTAGTGATTGATGGTTAGCTCATTTCTAGCATTCGCTGGATTGGTTTCAAGGCGGCTAGTTGCAGTTCTTGGGACATGGTAATTTCGGGAGTTTGATTTTTGAGGGATAGGTACAATTTTTCCAAGGTATTTAATCTCATGTGCGGGCATTCGTTGCAAGCACAAGTATTGTTGTTGCCAGGAGCGGGGATAAATTGTTTGTGTGGTGTTTGCTTTTGCATTTGGTGAATTATTCCCGGTTCAGTCGCGACAATAAATGCTTGGCTGGAACTCGATTGAGTATATTTGAGCAAAGCGGCGGTGGAACCGATATAATTGGCGTGGCGAAGTACGGGAGGTTCGCATTCTGGGTGGGCGATGATTTCGGCTTCGGGATTTTCGATTTTGAGTTGAACTATCTTTTTTTCTGAGAAGTTTTCGTGGACGATGCAGGCTCCTTGCCAGAGTTCCATGTGTCTACCGCTTTGTTCGATGACGTAGCGGCCGAGATTGCGATCGGGCCCAAAGATTATTGGCTGATTTTCAGGAATTTGGTTGACAATTTTGACGGCGTTGGAGCTGGTGCAAATTATGTCGCTCATTGCCTTTATTTGGGCGGTACAGTTAATGTAGGAAATAACTAAGTGTTTTGGTCGATCGGCTTTGAATGCCGCAAAGGCTTCGGGCGGGCAACTGTCGGCGAGGGAACAACCTGCATTTAAGTCTGGCAATAATACTAATTTGTTTGGATTGAGGATTTTGGCGGTTTCTGCCATGAAATGAACTCCGGCAAAAACTATGACATCGGCGCTGGTGTTGGCGGCTTTGCGGGCAAGTTCTAGGGAGTCGCCTATGAAGTCTGCGATGTCTTGGATGTCGGAGTCTTGGTAGTAGTGGGCGAGAATGACGGCGTTTAACTCTTGTTTGAGGGCGTTGATTGCGGCAAACAAGTCGTCGGGCAGTCTGGTTTGGGTAAAGTTGGGAGCAGGTGCGGTGGTAAACACAGTTAGAATCTTGGGTGAATGGTGGCGGCTGGACTCAAATGTATTTTGAATTATAGTTGAATTCACCAAAAACGGTTGCAAGTGGCTGGTTGGGCCAATCTAAAATCTAAAATCTAAAATCTAAAATCTAAAATCTAAAATTGCCTGGGGGAGAGTGCAAAAATTGGTCGCTGTTTCCTATGCTGATAAGAAGGGGCTAGGGCTCGATCGCACATAACAAATCAAATGAATAAAGCTAAATCTATCAAAATTGCGGTGGTGGGGGACGTTCACGATCACTGGGAAGCAGAAGACGGCGAGGCGCTGAAGCATTTGGGCGTTGACTTGGTGCTGTTTGTGGGGGATTTTGGGAACGAGTCGGTGGATGTAGTGCGGGCGATCGCCCAATTGGACATTCCGAAAGCTGCGGTGTTTGGAAACCACGACGCTTGGTACACAGCAACCGAGTGGGGCCGGAGTCAGTGCCCCTACGATCGCACTAAAGAAAATTGGGTAAAACAGCAGTTAGATTTAATGGGAGAAGCCCACGTCGGTTACAGCAAGCGAGATTTTCCCAAATTGGGCGTAACTGTGGTGGGAAGCCGCCCGTTTACTTGGGGGGGGTCGGAGTGGAAGTACAACGATTTTTACTCGGAATGGTTTGGGGTAGAAAGTTTTGAGGAGTCGGCCAAACGCATTGCAGGAGCTGCGGCGGATGCGGATTGCGAAAATGTGATTTTTTTGGGTCACACGGGCCCGACGGGTCTGGGAGAGGCTCCTGAAGACCCCTGCGGTCGAGATTGGAAGCCGCTGGGAGGGGATTGGGGAGACCCGGATTTTGCTGAGGCGATCGATCGAACTCGGAGTGCTGGGAAGCACGTACCTCTGGTAACTTTTGGTCATATGCACCACAAACTGCGACACACTAAGCACGAGTTGCGGAAGTCGCTGGAGGTGAGTGCGGAGGGTACGGTGTATTTGAATGCGGCCAGCGTACCGCGAATTGTCGAGAGAGAGTGCTCGAAACTGCGGAATTTCTCGATCGTGCTGCTGGAAAATGGCACAGTGTCGGAAGCGTCTCTAGTTTGGCTGGGGGAAGATTTCGCAGTGGTTTTAGAACAAATTCTTTACCGGCACACAGAATCGGCAAAGGCTTGTAGTTAGTGGCAACTACTGGTATGATGTAGTTTATCTACCGGGAGAGGTGGCAGAGTGGTCGAATGCGCCTGACTTGAAATCAGGTGAACCGTAAGGTTCCGTGGGTTCAAATCCCACCCTCTCCGTTTTTTCAAGGCTTTGAGCCAATTAATATCAAGCTTTAGCAACACTCTCGGCTCCAGCAAAACCCCCGACAAAGTGAACTGGATAGAGTTTTGGATAGAAAGTCGATAAGTAGTTAAACAAAATTAATTATCGCAGTTCGAGCTCTCATATCAATTCAGGTTGCACTCATACATGATGTTAACTGTTAACTGTTAACTGTTAACTGTCTATTTACTATTCCGATGAAGAGAGGATTTGATATCATAGGAGGTATTGACCGATCGCTCGCTCCCTCAATCCTCCCATCTAAAACTTGTTCGCTCGCGAAGCCGAAAAATCTAACATCTAAACTTTTTGATAAAGGATATTTTTTTAAAGAGGGCATTTTAGTTGGTTGGCTTTGCTAAACTAAACTTGACCGCAAACTAATTTGCTTACTTATACTTTGAGCAAAGCACAATTTAGAGTAAATTGAAAATTTGGCAACAAAAATAGATTAATCTATTATAGCCTTTCAAGCTCTCATATGAGGTACTATCCGGGATAGGGCATTTGCCCGCGCAGGGCATTGGGCTATCCTCACCACGCTTGAGAATCGCTATAGTAGTTCTGACAAAAATGAGGTATCAAACCCTCAATCTCAAGTCTCAAATTTCAACCTGTATCTGACTTTTTTGAGAAAGGCTATATGACAGCCCGATCGCAATTATATCACTTACGCACTGGGACTAAAAAAACCGAGTTTTTAGGATAATCTACGTCTACAAACGAATTATTCTCGTGAAAAACCCGGTTTCAGGACACTCGCGCGTCCAAGAGTGAATCGTGCTTTAACGATTACATTTTGCTGATAATTCTTTGCACGATTTCCACACCTGTTACCGCCTGCCAGCCAAACAGCCCCAATAGCGCCACATTTAGAACGATGTGACTGTATCTGGCCAAATCATTGCCTTTTTGCATCAAAGGAGTCAGCGAGGCTGAAATGGCAATTATTGCGGTCATTCCCAAGCCTGCTAGCAAGTGGGCTCCCACAAATAGTTTGCCATTGTTGATGTAGGTGACAGCCATTCCGCCGATCGCCCCTGTTACCATCAAGGCTAGCAGCAAAGAACCAATTTGGTGATGCTTGATGTTGAATTTGCCCTTAATTAATTCTTTTTTGGCCTCGCCTTCAGCACTTCTGGTACGGCGGATTTGAAGACCGAGATACAAAGCATAAAATGACAGAGCCAGCAATACCCACATTAAAATTGGGTGGAAGAATTGGCTCCAAACTTTCACTGACTCAGGAATTTCGAGGTTCATAGTGTTCTCAGAATTAGCAAAAAAACTTCATAAAAATTAGTATACCAGTAAGTCCCTCTCATGTGATGGTAAAAACATACAGAACGAGATACTATTATGCCTGCCACTAAACAAGACGCTGTATTGATTCAAGCGGCCAAGACTGGCAATATTATTCACGTCCAAGCTTTACTCGCTAAAGGCGTTGACGCTAATGCCAAAGACTCTGAGGGGACAACGGCTTTGATGTTTGCCGCCCAAAATGGCTATACGGAAATCGTGCGTATCCTACTAAACAATGACGCTAATGTCAACCTCACGAGCAGGCGTTTTGGGCTGACGGCTTTGATGCTGGCCGCCGCTCACAAACAGGCTGATGTTATGCGGCTGTTGTTGGCTGCGGGGGCTGATGTTGATGCAAAAAATGATGATGGAAGTACGGCTTTGATGGCCGCTTCTCTCAAAGGAGATGTTAATGTTGTGCGGCTTTTGCTTGATGCTAAGGCTGATGTGAATGTCCGAGATATAGATGGAGATTCTGCTCTGAAAATAGCGGCTTTGTCCGGGAACGAAGCTGTTGTGAAAGTTTTGGCTGATGCGGGTGCTGTTGCTGACAATTTCATGCTGTTTTTAGCTGTTAGTCAAGGTAGCGCTGAAATTGTCAGAATTTTGCTCGATCGCGGTGCGGATGTTAATCTTAAAAATCTAGAGAGCAAAACTGCTTTGATGCAGGCTGTAACGGCAGGCAATTTGGCGGTTGTCGGGGTGCTGTTGGCGGATGGCGCTAATGCGGAAATTCGCGACAAAGACGGCGAAACTGCTTTGACTTTGGCTGCGGATTTCGGCAATATTGATGCGGTGCGGGCTTTGCTGGGTGCGGGGGCTGATGCGAATGTGAAGAATGGAGATGGGGGCACGGCTTTGATGGCGGCTGCTGCTGGGGGAAATTTGCCGATCGCACGTATGTTACTCGATGCTGGAGCGGATATCAACGCTAAGGACAGAGATGATGAAACTGCGTTGAATTTTGCGGTGGTTGAAGGCTGCGAAGATGTGGTGGAATTGCTATTAAACCGAGGTGCTAGTGTCGGAGCCAGAAATCGGTTGGGCGATACGCCTTTGCTGGTGGCTGCTGTTCACGGTCACAGTGCGATCGTAGCGGCTTTGCTGCAAAAAGTCAACTCAAATCAGGCAGATTTTCTGAATGCTAAAAACTTTGGGGAGACGGCTTTGACGCTGGCTGTTTTTGGCGGACATACTGAGACGGTGAAGGTTTTGCTCGACGGCGGTGCAAATCCGAATGTTCCGGCAGATTTGGGGAAGACAGCTTTAATGAAGGCGTGCGATCGCGGTTATTTGGCGATCGTCCAATTATTAGTCGAAAAAGGCGCGGATGTCAACCTGCTGGATGATTCCGGTGCAACTGCCTTAATGTGGGCCGCCCATCGCGGTTATACTCATGCAGTTAAGATTTTAATCGCCGCCGGTGCAGAACTAAATCACAAAAATCCCGGCAATTATACAGCTTTAATGCTGGCTGAGTTTAAAGGTTATTCGACTATTGTGAAATTGCTAAAAGATGCAGGAGCACAGGAATAAATATCGCATCATGGGAGATGCAGATGCAGACGGCGGTTGAAACCAGGTTTACAAAAACTTTAGTCCGCCTCCGCCGACTGAAAAAAATGCCGTATCAAGAAAAAAACGTAATGTTAACCATCCATTCTTCAACCCCTCTCAGATTGGGTTTTGTTTGTGTAAACCTGGTTTTATATCAAATTCTCTCTTCATCGGAATAGTAATATCGTTTCCGGTTGCATCGGAATGATTTAACCACAGAGAACACAGAGAGATTAGAGAGAAATGAATAATTCTGATGCTAACAGAATTGATATAAATTCACTGTTAACAGTTAACATCATGTATGAGTGCAACCGGAATTGATATTAACCGCCGTTTTATCTTTACTTTGCGCACCCAGATTAACCCGCAAATCTTATCTCAATCCGCTTTCCGCACCCAGCCATTAATAGTAAAGCGACTATCAGCAAAAGCTTTCGAGGGACAGCTAACTGTCAAAACTTCGTGCATATAGCGGCTGAGAAAAAATACGATACTGTTATTCCGAGGTTCTACCGTTCTGAATGTGTCGGCCGCCACATAAAAATTGTTCTCGACTTTGCTATCATAAATCAGCAATTCGCCACCGGAAAAAGCCTTGGGTTCTCGATAGAAATAGTAAACGTAAGTAAAAAATCTACTCGCGGTATCGGGCGAGCCGCTGTCGTTGTGAAGTTTATAAAAGTTGTGGTCGTTGTGTGTGGTTAGCTGAGATTCTATATCACCAAGCGGAAATGATGGGATATTTAATTTCCGCAGCACGTCGGGGAGAATTCCTTTAATCCGATTTACCATCAGTGTTGAAAATTCGGGGAATGAATGAAGTACCATAGAACGGCGGTAATCTTCGGCATTTGTTGAGGTGCTGGTACTCACAAATTCTGATTCTTTTGCTAAAACATATTTGATTAATTTGTTTTTTTCGGCTGGTGTCAAAAAGTTATCTATTTGGGCGTAGCGAGATATTAAGTCGTCATTTACAGGCGCGGCGGGAATTTCGGCGGGGATTTCGGCGGGGATTTCTGCGGGAGTTGCTGGCTGCTGCGGTTGCAGTTGCTGCAAGTAAATTGGGGGTTCAGTGACTAATCCGACTAGGTGTTCGCCGGGAAAGGAAAGGCTAGAACGCCCATCGTCTATGGGGATTTGAAATAAGGTGGAAAAACCTACTGTTGCTTGGGTGCGATCGACTAATGTTTTGACTAGGCTGTGCAATAATGGTGTGTCGGATTTGAGCGTAATGGTGCACTGATGTCCGCCGGTGAGCAGGATTTTAACTTTTACGTCTTGGGGTTGAATTTGCTGTTGAGTGTAAGTCATAATTTTTTAAGGATGCAACTGGGAAGTCGTTAGGATATAACAGTTTTGATTGGTGTCACAGTCTTTTCTATCCCCCCTAACCCCCCTTAAAAAGGGGGGGACAAGAATGTCATAATCTCCCGTCTTAGTAGGGGATAAGAGTGTCACAGTCTCCCGTCTTAGTAGGGGATAAGAGTGTCACAGTCTCCCGTCTTAAGACGGGATAAGAGTATTCTCTTTCGTCCCCCTTCTTAAGGGGGATTTAGGGGGATCTAGACTCTGCTATCAACGAGGGATACAAAAAAATTAGGCGCTTATTGACATCCCCAAACACTATTGTATCCCTACCCTATGATACACAATTGAAAATTGCTAGGTATTATTCCTAATGCAAAAAGTGGCGGATATCGGTGAAAACCATTGTGATTCCGAGTTGGTTGGCTGCTTCGATCGAATCTTTATCGCGCATACTACCTCCCGGTTGGACGATCGCAATTATCCCCGCGCCCGCCGCCGTTTTTACGGAGTCGTCGAAGGGGAAGAAGCCGTCGCTAGCCAAAATCGCTCCTTGACTCTTCTCTCCTGCTTGTTCCAATGCTAGTTTAACCGATCCGACGCGGTTCATTTGTCCCGCACCGACACCGATTGTAGTGCGATCGCGCGTTACAACGATCGCATTAGATTTAACGTGTTTCGCTACCTTCCAAGCAAACAGCAACTCTTCCAACTCTCGCGCCGTCGGCTGTTTCTCAGTAACTGCGCGCCAATTGCTAGTTTCTTCTACTGCATTGTCTGACTCTTGAACCAGCAAACCACCTGCAATAATTTTAACAGTTTGCGGCGGCCCTTGAGTCAAATCCGGCAAAATCAAGACTCGAACTTTCGCCTTTTTCTTGATAATTTCTTCCGCTTCTGGTTCGCACCCCGGCGCAACAATACATTCTAAAAATGTTTTAGTTAACGCCGTTGCGGTAGCAGCA
Source organism: Microcoleus sp. S36a_B3 (assembly GCF_036700745.1). NCBI lineage: Bacteria > Bacillati > Cyanobacteriota > Cyanophyceae > Oscillatoriales > Microcoleaceae > Microcoleus > Microcoleus sp. S36a_B3. The sequence goes on from NZ_JAUBPN010000005.1 coordinate 187,946, forward strand.
TCAATCGGGCGGTTAAGGGCGACAATTCCACCGAAAGCTGAGACTGAATCGGTGTCGAAAGCTTTTTGATACGCTTCGGAAATAGTTGTTCCCAAGGCTGTACCGCAAGGATTTGTATGCTTGAGAATAGCGGCGGCGGGAGTGTCCGGGAATTCTACAATTAGCCGCCTTGCTGCTTCTAAATCTACTAAATTATTGTAGCTTAATTCTTTGCCTTGCAGGATGGTGCTAGTCGTCCAGCCTGTGGGTGCAGTTCCGCTTTGATACCAGGTGGCCGCTTGATGGGGATTTTCGCCGTAGCGGAGTGTTTGCAGTTCTGTTCCCGATACGTTGAAATCTTCTGGTAGCTTCGATTCTGGCTCGGATTGGCTGCTGAGATAATTGGCGATCGCGCGATCGTAGTTTGCTGTATGTTTGAAGGTTTCTAGCGCGCACTTTTGCCGGAATTTTAAAGAGGATTCCCCGCCGTTTTCCCGCAGTTCTGCTAAATAAGTATTATACTGTTCGGGATTGCACAAAACTGTCAAATGAGCGTGGTTTTTAGCTGAAGCTCTCAGCATTGCCGGCCCGCCGATATCGATCTGTTCAATTGCGTCTGCTAGAGTTACTCCCGGTTTAGCAATTGTTTGTTCAAATGGATACAAATTCACTACAACTAGATCGATCGCCCGAATTTGATTTTCGGCTAAATCTGCGATATCTTGCGCTACATCGCGGCGCGCTAAAATACCTCCGTGGATTCGCGGGTGAAGTGTTTTGACTCGCCCTCCCAAAATTTCGGGGGAACCAGTATATTCTGCAACTTTTGTGACTGGGATTCCTGCTTCTTTGAGGGCGCTTGCTGTCCCGCCGCTGCTAATTATGTCAAATTCAAATTCTTCTACTAGACTGCGCGCTAAGTCGATTAGCCCGGTTTTGTTGGATACGCTCAGAAGTGCTAGACGTGCCATTGGTTTGAAATTGCGATCGCAAAAATAGACAGGTTATATTCTATATCAAATCTGGTGGTAGGGGAATAATTTGGTAGTTTGTGACTGTGATTACATTATCTCAACATGACTTGGCTTGTTATAAGTATATTTTTTCTATACAATAAAACACTTTTCAGTTAATTATATAGCTGTTCTCAAGCGTGGTGAGGTATACCATATGCCCTATGCCGGACAGTACCTCACCTTTCGGAGAAAGGCTATAAATATTTATAACTGGTGCGTCGATCCTATTATATTGTCCGCTGTCAGAGGGATTGAAGCCATCTTTCCCCTTCACGGCAGCCTCCCGCGCCCAGGTCTATGCTGTTAAAATTACTTATTCAAGTGTAATAGATAATTCGCTGGCGATCGCTCTATAATCTTAAGGATATTTTAGGATTAATTATCAAATTCATGTGCTAGCATCGGTTATAAATTGTTCTATCCCTAAATTAGCCAAAAAATTGGGCAAGAGCGACATCTTAATAAAAAAAATAGTAGGTTCAAATATGTTTTTTCAAGAAGCAAATTCAGAAAATCAGCTCAGTAATATTAGCAGGAACCCGAAACAAACTGCTAGCAACATGACCAATAGAATAAACTCTCAAGAGATATCCAAAAAATCAGCAGAAACTTCGACACAGGCCAACTTTTCACAAGCTTACAGTCTGAGTTTGTGTGAAATGCAGCAGATGCAGCGAGCAATGGAACAGCTCAAGCAGGATTTGAAAGCTAGCGAAGGTCGGTTTCGGAATACGATAGAAAAGAATGCAGACGGCATGGTAATTGTCAACAAACGAGGACTGGTTTGTTTTGTAAATCAGTCAGCAGAAGCGCTGTTTAACTGCACGGTGGAGGAACTTTTAGGTCGAGAGTTTTTTGGTGGTTTGCTAGTAGAAGGTTCTGCTTGCGATCTGGAGATGAACGCAGATATTATTCCCCCAGTTGGAAAAGCAGCTACAGCAGGAATTCGCGTCGTACAAACAGAAGTTAAAGTTATTCGCAAGCAGCAAGAAAATGCTGTGGTAGAAATGCGGTTGGTGGAAACGGAATGGGAAGGAGAAATGGCTTATTTAGCGACGCTGCGGGACATTACCGATCGCAAGCGCGCCGAAGAAATGCTTTGGTTGTACGATCGGGCTATGGCAGCTACCAGCACCGGAATAGTCATCTCTGACGCAACTAACCCAGAACATCCAATTATTTATTGCAATCCCGCATTTGAGAGCATGACAGGTTATCGGCGACAGGAAGTTATCGGGAAAAACTGCCGATTTTTGCAAGGAAGCGATACAGACTCCGATGCGCTAAACACCATCCGCCAAGCATTGAAAACAGAGAGCGAATGCAAGGTAAGATTAAAAAATTACCGCCAAGACGGAACCGCTTTTTGGAATGCTTTGTCAATATCTCCAGTGCGCGATAGAACAGGTAAATTAACTCATTTCATCGGTGTACAGAGAGACATAACCGATCGCAAACAAGCCGAAGAAGCATTGCATAATTCGGAAGCACAAAGCAGAAAACAAGCAGCTCAACTAGCAGCAGCACTAAAAGAAATAAAATCCACTCATTCCCAATTAGTGCAGAGCGAAAAAATGTCTAGTTTGGGATTGCTAATTGCCGGAGTCGCTCACGAAATCAACAACCCCGTCAGCTTCATTTACGGCAATCTTGCTTACCTCAAAAATTATACTAGAGACTTGTTTAATTACCTCGAACTTTACCAAAAGCACTATCCCAATCCAGTTGTAGAAATTCAACAGAAAATAGAAGAGAATGAGCTAGATTTTTTGGTTGAAGATTTCCCCAAAATCGTATCTTCAATGAGCGTCGGTATCGAGCGGATTGACCAGATTGTCAAGTCGCTGCGGAACTTTTCGCGGCACGACGATTCACAGATGAAACCCGTTAACCTCCATGAAGGTATTGACAGCACGCTGTTAATACTAAATCACCGTTTGAAAGGAAATGGTGAAATACCGCCAATTGCAATTATCAAAGAATATAGAAACTTACCACCTGTGGAGTGTTTTGGTGGGCCGATAAATCAAGTTTTCATGAATATTCTCAGTAATGCGATCGATGCTTTAGGTGATGGGAATAGTAAGCAAAGTTTTCAAGAAATGCGAGAGAGTCCCAGCCAGATTAAGATTTGCACAGAAGTTAGGGAGAATTTTGTAGAAATCAAAATTGCTGACAACGGGCCGGGAATTGCTGAAGAAGTTAAGCAGCGCATATTCGATACATTTTTTACTACCAAACCCGTTGGTAAAGGCACGGGAATGGGTTTGTCAATTAGCTATCAAATTGTTGTAGAAAGACACAATGGCGAATTATCTTGTACTTCGGAATTGGGCAAGGGCACGGAATTTATTATCAAAATGCCGATCGCACATTAGCACATTAGATCGCACATTAGATAAGACGGCGGTTGAAACTGCCGTCTTATCTGGGGAATTAAAAAACCTCCGCACCCTCCAACTTCTTCATAGTTTCAACCTTAGCCCTCGCCGCTTCCCCGCAAGTCTTCGGCGTCGGAAACATCTTCCCAGGATTCGCCAAACCTTTCGGATTAAACACCTGACGCACCCACTGCATCGTCTCCAAATCTACCTCCGAAAACATATCCGGCATAAAACACTTCTTATCAGCACCGATGCCGTGTTCCCCCGAAAGACTGCCGCCGACTTTCACGCACAGCCTGAGAATTTCTCCCCCCAATTCTTCCACCTTTTCCAACGCACCTTTTACCGAGTTATCGTACAAAATCAGCGGGTGCAAATTCCCATCTCCCGCGTGAAATACATTCGCAATCCGATAACCGTATTTCTCGCTCAAACCCTCAATTTCCTTCAAAACATAAGCCATTTGCGTGCGCGGAATTACGCCATCTTGCACGTAATAATCCGGGCTGAGATGACCCGCCGCCGCAAAAGCAGCTTTCCGCCCTTTCCAAATTTTCATCCGCGTTTCCGGGTCATGGGCAGTAGTGATATTTCGCGCTCCATTCTGCTTGCAAATATCAGCAATTCGCTGTTTGTTTGTGGCAACTTCCACTTCTAAACCGTCAATTTCTATCAGCAGAATTGCCGCTGCATCGCGGGGATAACAACCAGTTGCCACCACATCTTCTACAGCATTGATGCTGATATTGTCCATGATTTCCATACCGCCTGGAATAATCCCAGCGCTGATAATATCGGAAACCGATTCGCCCGCTGCTTCGATACTGGCAAAATCCGCCAACAAAACGCAAATCGATTCCGGCGCTTTCAGGATTCGCAAAGTAACTTCCGTGGCGATACCTAAAGTGCCTTCGGAACCGACAAATACACCTGTTAAATCGTAACCGGGCATTTCGGGAATTTCGCCGCCAACATCGACAATGGAACCGTCGGGAATTACCAATTTTAATCCTAAAACGTGATTGGTTGTAACTCCGTATTTGAGGCAGTGAACGCCGCCAGAATTTTCGGCAACGTTGCCACCAATCGAACAAACAATTTGACTGGAAGGATCGGGTGCGTAGTAGAAACCGGCACCGCTAACTGCTTGCGTTACCCAGTTATTAATTACTCCCGGTTGTACGACTACTTGCTGATTTTCTAAGTCTACTTTTAGGATTTTTCGCATCAGGGCTGTGACAATCAGCACGCAGTTTTCTACGGGTAAAGCGCCGCCGGAAAGCCCGGTTCCTGCGCCTCTAGCTACCCAGGGAATGGAATTGCGATCGCATATTTTGACCACATTTGCCACTTCCTCGGTAGTGCGCGGCAACACTACCACAGCGGGGCGCTGGCGGTAGCTGGCGAGCCCGTCGCACTCGTAAACAATCAATTCTTCGCGGCGCTGCACTACCCCGTTTTTGCCGACTACAGCCTCAAATTCTTTAATAACGGGTTTCCAGTTGCGTTCGGTTGCTACGGCTATCATTAGTAACTTAATTTTAAGGGTTGCAATACTGACACTGAGCTGGATCGGCAGTCTCTCGACCGTCGGGAAACAGTTCTTCTTTAGTATAACCGCAGTTTTTGCATTGATAAATAGTCGATCGCACTAGCTGAGTCGGAAAATAGCAAAGTCCGCAGGGCAATCCGATTTTTTTGTCAGTAACTTCAAATCCCGGCCAACCGCACTGCGGGCACAATTGCTGACATTTTCTAACTAAATCGAGAGTTGCATTTTCGATGTTTTTCATCCGAGTGGGATTGTACATCGCCCGCATATCTGTTTCGATGTGAACTCTGCCAGTTGAAGATTTTTTCAAGCCTGCTGTCACCGCCTCAAACAACTGCTTTTCGGTAGTTATTCCCTTAACAATGTCTCCCTCCCCTTTAGCAGCATCGCCAACTATAACCACCAGTCCGTGTGCGGGAAATCCAGCTTTTTGAGCAAAATCATCTGCTTCTTCTATAGTGGCAACTAACTGGTGACTGTAATTAGTTTCTACAGACAATGATTCGCCGATAATTTCGAGATTGTTGGCTCGATCTAATAAAATTACGATTTCTCGATTAGCTGGCAGATACGGCATCATTGGGTGAGGCCCGAAAGTACCTTCACTCGCAAATGCCAGAGTTTCGCCCGCAATTTCTAGAGATTTTTCTGCTTTCCGGCGGGCGGCTTCTATTTGAGTGCCCAAGCGTTTAACTTCTCTAGTAAATGTTCCGAAAGCGTCTGTATTAAGCTCTGGCGACAGTACGAGTTTTACGCCTAATTCTCGTTCCAAAATGGGAGCCATCACCCGTTCTTTTTGGTGCATTGTAGCAATAACGGCGGTGCGATCGATCAATAAGTGATGTTGGTTCATCTATTTTAAATACTGCAAATAAAACTGATATCACTGCTTGTTTTTATTGCTTGACAAATCAATTACAAAATTTGCTCCATCATCATAAATCCGTTTTCTCGTTTGACCGAGTTTTTGTAAGCTATCTTGAAATTCAAAAGTGTTCAATGCCTGATTTCGGAGCCAAAAACCTAGTGCCTTGACTTCGAGTCTATATTCTAGAGATTTCCTAGGAAAGTTCGCTTCATCAGCGTAAGAATATGCAACATATCTAATCGATTTTGAAACTAGATAATCTGCTAGCGCTTCTTCTCCTTTAAAGGAAGGCATACCGGGCGGAAGGCTAGCCCCGCCTGGGTAGTCTGCAATCCAGATTGTATGTTTCTTAAAATTCATTAAAAAAGGTTTGTCAAGTCTTGTTAAAACTATTTCTCCTTCAGGAACCGAATCTAGCATTTTTGAATATTTTTCTCGCTCGTCTCGTGTCACTAAAGGTACATTTTTTAAACCAGAGGCAATGTTCTCTAAATAATTATTATATTGTCTAAACATTTTGTCGCCCTTACAATTTATCGCTAACAACAATGACAAAAATAATCCACCAATGAAACGCCTATTTCTTAAGTTGAAGTTTGACATTTTTGGCTCGATGTTTTCCATAACAACCAATATTAATATCAGGAACACAACTAATAGTAGTGAATATGAATAGCGGTCGATATCCGAGCCTCCAGTAGAAATTCCTATGATTGCAACGCCCATCACATTACTAAGATTAATAGACAGAGTTGCTTCCCTAACAATTGGCTTTTTATGGAGACCAACCATGAAAAATCTAATTCTCAATACAGTCAGTAAATAAACAATTGCTAAAATTGCATATAGCTTGAGTCTAAGTGCTGAAAATCGAAAAAGCTCTCCAAAAATCTCATTGCTAGGAAGCTTGACCGAGCCTCCGTATACAGAACCATGAAAACCTTTCCCAAGTATGGGATATAGTAAAGTCCCTGATGACTGATACAGTGAGATCGACCAGGGTAAAATAAACACAGCCAATAAAATACTAGCCAAACAAAATTCGTAGATTGCTTTATGCTTTATTTGGCTGCCAAGGATATAGAAAAAATAACTAAAGGTGAAGAAAATAATACACGCGGGAATCAAGGTGGTTTTTAAAGCGCAGATGGCGGCTGCAAGCAATCCTACAATCGCAGCATTACTGTGGATGTTTGTTGCTTTTAGCTTGTCCCAATCAAAAACTCTAAATAAGCTGAAGAAAAGACATACCGGAATTAATATACCAGTTGTATTTGTATGATCTCGGCTAATTAATAAAAATGCGAACACAATCAGTAATGTCGAGCTTTTTGAAAATTGTTTTTGCTGACAGTATCCGATCGTGAGTCCTATCATTACGACTAAGGCGCATCCGGGATCGATCAGATATAAACTTCTTTCATCCAACAGGCTGAGAATTAATGTATGCAAGAATGATTGTCCTCCCAGTGCAGATACCAATCTTCTTTCGCTGAAAGGATCGGAACCAAGAGAACCTATTTGAAGCATTTTATGGGGGAATACAAAATAGGCGTGGTAGTCATCGTGAGGATTAAAATTATACCAGGCCACTGAACCACTGTATTGCACAGCAGCCAGAAGCAAAGCGATAAAAGTCCCGATCGCCAAAAAACTATTTTCTTTAAAAGCATTAATTAACCGATTCAGCTCGTCGGCGATCAAAGTTTTATTTGCCCAGGCATCTATTATTCCGTAAAGTGCGCCCAAGCATATATATATTAAAATAGTTGCTTGCGAAATAGTCCATGTCACATTTAATAAACCACCAAATATAATCGTCCAAGCTATCCCCCAAGCGGCTCTTTGTCCCCAGTCAACTCTGTACTGAGGAAAAAGGATGCGGTTGACTACTCCACCCCAACCAATCAGGGATACAAGAATGAAAATTCCCCAGGCAAAAGAAATAAAATAATAATAATTCATAATTGTGACCTCAGTATCGATTTAGAAGGTTACGATCAGACACACCCTTTGAATTAAGTTATCAACTCAGCACTCAATGATCAATGTTAAAAGCGATCGCTAGTTGCCCCCAGCGGTTCCCCCACTTTGACCTTGGAGTACAAAAATTACTCCCGTCATAATTAGCCCCACGCCTACCAACCGCAGCGGTGGCAAAGGCTCGTTAAATACAATTTTCCCGCCCAACACAGTAAACAGGTAACTAATTGACAGTAAAGGCGAGACTATGCTAATGTTGGCGCGAGACAAAACGACGATAAAGCCGATCGAAGAAACTGCATACAAACACAGACCTCCAACTATCAAAGGCTGAGTTGCCATTGCGAGAATTTTTTCCACTAAATTAGCCGCGCCAATGGGCCCTAAGATTTTTGCTCCTGCTTTCAGACTAAATTGACCCACTACACTGCACAAAATAGCAGCGAGCAAAACTAGAAAAACGCTTCTACTCATAAATTAACTAACCTAATATTACAAAAAAACGGCAGTTGGGAAAAAATTGAAAAACTTTAATTAAGTTTTGTTGATTTTTATTCACAACTAATAATTTAAGCAGAGATACTGGAAAAGTAAGTATTGTCGATCGCCAGCAACGCCTGGAATAAACCTATGGCAGAACAGACCAACACCAGCGGGGAATACACTCTCGAACTCTCGATACTCATGCCCTGCCTCAACGAAGCAGAAACTTTAGAAATTTGCATCGAGAAGGCTCAGAGGTCACTGCGCGAACTGGATATTGCCGGCGAGGTCATCATAGCAGACAACGGCAGCACTGACGGTTCCCAAGATATCGCCACCAAAATGGGGGCCCGAGTCGTGCCCGTAGCAGCCAAAGGCTACGGCAGCGCCCTGATGGGAGGCATCGTAGCGGCGCGCGGAGTTTATATTATCATGGGCGACGCTGACGACAGCTACGACTTTTCTAACCTCGGTGCCTTTGTCGAAAAATTGCGGGGAGGCTGCGATTTAGTCATGGGAAACCGCTTTCAAGGAGGCATCAAACCGGGTGCAATGCCGCCGCTGCACAAATATTTAGGAAATCCGGTGCTGACATGGGTTGGGCGGTTATTCTTTGCAAGTCCCGCCGGCGATTTTCACTGCGGATTGCGGGGTTTTAGGAGAGACTCAATTTTGAAACTCGACTTGCAAACAACGGGTATGGAATTTGCTAGCGAAATGGTCGTCAAAGCATCTCTGTACAAGTTGAAAATCGCTGAAGTCCCAACGGTACTATCTCCCGACGGGCGCAGTCGCCCGCCGCACTTGCGAACTTGGCGAGATGGCTGGCGGCATCTCAGATTTTTGTTGCTTTACAGTCCTCGCTGGCTGTTTTTGTATCCTGGTGTGGCGCTGATGATTTTGGGTATAATTGTTACCATCTGGCTGTTGCCCGGTACTCAAAAGATTGGCAGTATTAACTTTGACGTACATACGCTGCTTTATGGGGCGATCGCAATTATCGTCGGTTTTCAAGCAGTAACTTTCGCCTTCTTCACCAAAGTTTTCGCCATCAGCGAAAAACTGCTGCCGGAAGACCCCAAACTCAACAAAATATTTCGCTACGTTACCTTAGAAACAGGATTGATTACCGGAGTCACGCTGATATTAATCGGAATAGTTGGCTCGTTTTTGTCATTAACTATCTGGAGCGATACAGCTTTCGGTTTTCTAGATCCTTCTAAAACTCTCCGTTTAGTTATTCCCTCGCTCACGTGCCTGACCGTCGGTTTACAGATGGTTCTATCCAGCTTTTTTCTCAGCGTGCTGGGCTTGAAGCGCAGGTAAACTAATTATCACTGAAACACTACAACCTCTGCTCTGAGTACATCCAAAACCTCAAATCCTATGACAATAAATCAAAAAAACTCCAGCGAGTACGTAGGCCCCAAGCTTGGTGGTTTCGCCACCAAACTATCTTGGTACGCCCGCCAAAAAATGTTTAATTTACTCATGGCATTAGCCAATCCCAGCGGCGACACAACCGTGTTGGATGTAGGAGTAACTTCCGACCGCCGCGAAGATTGCAATTTTTTTGAGAAACTCTATCCCTACCCCCACAAAATCACCGCTGTGGGCATGGAAGATGCTGCATTTTTAGAACAAGAATATCCCGGTTTAAAGTATGTCCGTTCTAACGGTTTGACTTTACCATTTCCAGACAAAAGTTTTGATTTAGTCGTGAGTTTTGCTGTCATCGAACACGTCGGCAATCGAACTCAGCAAAAAACTTTTATTCGAGAACTTTGCCGCGTCGGCAAAACCTGCTGCATCACTACTCCTAACCGCTGGTTTCCCGTAGAATTCCACACCGCTGTCCCCTTAATTCACTGGCTTCCCCCCTCTTCGTTTCGAGCTCTTTTGAGATTGCTGGGCAAGAACTTTTTCGCCCAAGAAGAAAACCTCAATCTTTTATCCGAAAAAGATGTATTGCAGATGCTGCCAGCAGAGGCTAAAATTGATACCAAACATTTCCGGCTTCTCGGTTTAATATCCAATTTGCTTTTTTATGTAAAAAATCCCCTGTGATCGAAGAAACCTGATTTTTACTTTTACTGTTGGCTGCAACGAAAGATGTTTGGAAAAAACCAAATTTCTGACTATCTCCGCGTCCAAGACTTTCTACAATTTTGTTTCTAAATCCAGCACAAAATTTTCTCCGTCTTCATACAATTGTTTTCGAGTTTTTGCAAGTTCCCACACGTTATCCCGAAAGTCGTGAGAAAGTTTTGCTTGCAGTCGAAACCAAGATGACAATCCAGGCCCTGAAGTATCTACAGCAGGATGATGGAGACTCCAAGACGAATAAGCTATGTATCGAATAGATTTTGTGGCTAAATAGTTTGCCAAGGCTTCAGGGCCTTTGAAGGCAGGCATACCGGGTGGCAAACTAGCTCCCCCGGGCCAGTCAGCGAGAAAAATTTGATTGCGTTTAAAGTCGAGAATAAAAGGTGCGTCTAGTCTGGTCAAAACTGTTTCTCCTTGTGGAATAGACTGCTGTAGGGCTGCATATTGCGACTTTTGCTTGGCTGTAGCTAACGATGGATTTGTTAGTCCAAATTGAATGTTTTTTAGATACGCTGAATAAGTTTGTTTGGTGGTATCCCAATCGTAGCTAATTGCCAAACCAGCACAAAATACAGCAACCAGAAAAAAATTGCCTGCTTTGTTTTTATTTGATGGGTCCGTGTCGGTCATTGCTATTGCGAGCAATATTAAAATTGCTGGGAATAGGTGGGAGAAAGAATAGCGAAAAGGGTTGGCATTTTCGGTAAGTACACGGCAACTATTGCCAATCCCGCTGCAATTGTCATAGATAAAGCTGCTTGGCGGTTGGAAAACGATGGTGGAAAAATTTATTTTTAAGTTAAAATTTGGGGATTAACTATCGCCCGAGGAGAGCACCAAAAGGTCGATCGCCCTAACAGCAATATCCTCTGGCGTTCGATCGCGCGAAAAGCTAGCGGGGATCTGGCATTATACTGATTTTCTTCCGATGCTGAGTGTGGCGGGCCAAAGCGATCCGGCAGGCGATCGATAGTTAATCCGCGCGATCGCACTTCGGGAAGAAAAGGGCGATCGCACTTTCTTTGAGCCAAAATCAGTTTGATTGGGTTTGGCTCAAAGAAAGTTGCTATAATTTATCGATAATCCCACAGACTAGGAGATTAATATGCAAGTCAAAGATATGACAGTTGAGCAACTGCGGGACTTGATTCGGCATACCGTTGAACAATGCTTAGAAGAATATTTGGGCGATCCTGATGCAGGTTTAGAAGTTAAGGAAGAAGTCAAGCTGAAATTGTTAGAGTCAATGAAGCGCAAGCAAGCAGGAGAAAGCAGCATCGAAGCGGGGGAAGTTTATCAAAAACTCGGCATGAAGGCGTAATGAGCTATTTGGTTGAGTTGACAGCAGAAGCTCTGGTTAACCAAGAAAGATTGACTCAGCCTGTGCGGGAGCGTATAGGTAATAAAATCAATTGGTTGGCTGAAAATTTTGAACAAATTACTCCTATGCCGTTGTCGGCTAATCTGGCAGGTTTCTTTAAGTTAAGAGTGGGTGATTATAGCAATCCGATCTGAGTCTCACAACACAACGCCCTCTTGTCTTCCTAGACTTGTTGTATAGCAAGGCTTTCAAATTTTACGGATCTAGAAAATCACTTAGGATTGCTATATCGGGTAATTTATTCTTTTGATGATGATTTAAATGTGATTACTATTCACCAGATTGGACACCGGAGAGAAATTTATGATTAACTGAAGTGCGATCGCACTTCGGGAAGAAAAGGGCGTACTTGGGAAGAAACGGGCGATCGCATTTTCCTAGAGCCTAAATTGCTATAATAACAATCAGCCCAAAAATCTCAACATAAAGCCTATGTCTACTTATAGCGAGGTACTAAGTCAGGCTCAAAGTCTCACTCTTGAAGAGCAACAGCAACTTTTAGAATTTTTGTCAGCATTGATTCGTCAGCGGGAAACAACCGAGACTCAGGATAGCAGTCAAAGATTGCCCAGGAAAAATTTAAAGAGATGGCGCGGTTTTTTACCGAAGCGTGTGGATGCTTTGGAATTCCAGTTGCAGCTAAGAGAAGAATGGGATGAGTAATATCTCAATCACTTCGATCGCAGTGCTACGATAAAATCAGCGAAATAAAGTGTAATCTAAGACAGCCTATGTTGACTGTAGAACAGATAGAAAATGCGATTCTCGAACTTCCGCCGAACGAAATTGGAGAGTTGTTAGAGTGGTTTTTGAATTTGGATTACCAACGATGGGATATTCAGCTAGAGAAAGATATTGCTAAGGGTAAACTGGATGCTTTAGCAGGAGAAGCGATCGCCGATTTTGAGAGTGGTAACTATCGAGAGATTTAATGCACTATACTACTCGAAAATTTTGGGACTGTTATAACGCTTTACCCTCAACGGTACAGGCTACAGCAGATCAGTGTTATGAGTTGCTGAGGGTCGATCCGTCTCATCCTTCTTTACATTTTAAGAAAGTTGGTAAGTATTGGTCTGTAAGGGCTGGACAGGCTTATCGCGCCTTGGGTGTGGAAATTGAAACAGGTATTTTGTGGTTTTGGATTGGGACTCACGCAGAGTACGATCGGCTGATTGGTAAATAAGGGCGATCGTATGGAAAAAAGGGGCGATCGTACTTCCCTCGATCCTAAATTGCTATAATGACAATCAGCCCAAAAATCTCAACATAAAGCCTATGTCTACTTATAGCGAGGTACTGAGTCAGGCTCAAAATCTTACTCCTGATGAGCAACAGCAGCTTTTAGAAGTATTGTCAGCTTTGATGCGCGATCGGGTAACAACCCAGACTGAGGGTAGCAGTCAAAGATTGCCCAGGAAAAATCTCAAGAGATGGCGAGGTTTTTTGCCGTATCGTGTGGATGCTTTGGAATTCCAGTTGCAACTTAGAGAAGTGTCTTGGTAACTCGCAATGCTGAGGATTTTAAGCGCGTTGATGGGTTAAGAATGTTGAATCCATTTGATTAAGTTGGGCGATGTGTTGACTGAGCCTAGGTATCTTTTTTTCTACTTACGACAGCTCATAAGTCGATGAAACACGCCTACCATAGTACGGTAATGAAATGGATGATGCCAAAATAGGGAGGGCAAATGACCCTCTGGTGCTGACTCTTGATAAATTCGACGAGAATCGTCCCATCCTATTATGTTATAGAATTTATACATGGCATCGAAATTAGCTGATAATTCAAGTTCGTCCTCGCTACTTTCAATTTTTTCTCGCCTGTTAAATTCTTTTTTCTCATTGTAAAGACGAAGATAAATATCACTCCAAATCATAAATTGAACACTAAAACCAAAACGTCCTTCGCTGTATTTGACCCACAGCCTGTCTATAGTACATATATCTGTGCAAGGAATTCTTGGTATTTTCCTGTTTTGAGGATCGGGATCCATTAGGTCAAGGTCTATAGAGGAAATTTTTTCAAAAAGAGATTTAGTTTCCTTATTTGCGGATTCAAAATCTTTAACTGCTAGACACTTCCGCAGGTTTCGATAATCTATCCCTACTGCTGAACTCAGATCGTCATTCAGTTGACTTTCATCAATAGTGGGGTATCTTATTTCATTACGATTAGGAAGGCTAGGAGTTTGATTTTCCTTTTTATTAACTAAGACAAAGTAAGCAATAGTGGCAATCACAATTACAATTAGAATTAATGTCATCATTATCAATCCTTATCGACAAATATTTTATATATAACGGAGAGCTTAAGAAATGATGGCCCTTGCGCCCTCTCTCATCCTTCCCACTACCGCATAGTAGATCCGAGAGAGCGATCGCCCAACCTTTAACTTTTCCTGTAAATGTGGGCGATCTCAAGTTTTCTCAATCAATCCTTCCATTTCTTAAGCGTAGTTGCGTAGAAATTCGCTTTACGCCAAGCTTCATCAGCGGATGAGGCTTTACCAGCAGATTCATTACCAACATATACTTCGCCGGTATCTTCATCCCAATAATAATCGTAAGGGGAATCTTCTGGCGTTTTAACTGTACCCATGTGTTTTCTAGCCATAACTACTCCATTGATGTTTGTAAGATTCAACTCAATCTCAGTATTAACTGAACTCTGACTAGCAGGTTTGGTGAAGTTATCGTCTAACATTTAACCTTTGCTATAAATGTTGGCAATCGCGTTCCATTAACCCTCCAACATTTTCAAAATAAAAGCGTGATATCTGATTAATTAAAAACCGCAGGAGTGATCTTAATCCCCTTTTGATTGGCTACATAAACTCTGTGTCTTCCACTATAAACTTCGTAAGGTGGTGTACCTTTATGCAGAGTTATAGGATCTGTTTCGTCGTGAAGCAGACTTGAGATAGAGTCAGGAGAATTTTCTATTGACCTTATTTTTCCTTCAATGAGTTCGCTTCTATTTGGGACTCGAATATCTGACATTTTTACAGGGACAGTTTCCATTTGGTTGAGTTCTGTAACGCTGAATATGGGATGTTCATGAGGTTGAGTAAGTCAGAGATGTCGGGACTTACCCCAGACACCCCGCAAATTCCAGAAATATCGACAAGCCCGGTTGTAGCACGATCGCCCTCAGTGCAACCAACCTCTACTCCAAAAATCATACAATGACCACTTTGGCTCATCGCCCACCCACTCACTTTAGAAAATGTTATGTAATGTTATCTAAAAAGTTATAAAAAATAAGTTATAATAACTAAAAATTACCCCAGACGCGCTCTATGGAGCTTAACGAAGTCTTAAGATTTGCAGATAAGAAAGTTTTTTCCACAACAGGAAAGCACTTAGACGACCTGCAAGAAGCTATTTTAAAAGAAGTGCTGCAAGGTAGAAAATATGCAACAAGAGTAGCGCAAGACCGCGATTGTAGTGAAGGTTATGTTAGGGTTGCTGCTTCTGAATTATGGAATATATTATCAGATGTCTTCGGCGAAGAAGTTAGCAAGGTAAATGTTAGAGCTATACTGGAAAGAGCGAATTTTTATAATCATTCATCAGCTATTGGTGAAAATTATGGAACAGTTAATCATAACGTCAACTTTTGTCAAGAAAGGGCGAGAAGTCCAACAGAACCCCAAAACTCCCAATTAACTTCTAAACAACCCCAAATTGACTTAGGCGACGCACCGGAAATATTCACCTTTTTCGATCGCACTTCTGAACTCTCCACCCTCGAAAACTGGATAACGGGCGATCGCACACGCCTGATCGCACTCCTGGGAATCAGCGGAATCGGCAAAACAACCCTCTCCCTAAGCCTGATCGATCGCATCAAAACCCAATTCGATTACGTCATCTATCGCAGCCTCCGCTTTTCCCCAACCCTCGATGCAACCCTCACCAACCTGCTGCAAATCTTTTCCCAACAATCAGAAATTCCCCAAAACATCGAAACCAAAATTTCCCAAATCCTCGATTACCTGCGAAAATACCGATGTCTGATTGTCCTCGATGACGTACAGATGCTTTTGGGCAGCGGGCAACTAGCGGGACAATATAAAACTGGATATGAAGATTATCAGTTATTGTTTAAACTAATTGGCGAAGTTTGTCATCAAAGTTGTTTGATATTGAATAGTTGGGAAAAACCCAGAGAAATTGCCAGATTATCAAAAGATAATCATCCCGTGCGATGTCTGGTATTGGGAAGTTTAGGAGTCGCAGCTAAAGAAATTTTGCACTCACAAAAGTTATCCTATGAGGAAACATGGTCAACTTTGATTGATATTTATCAAGGCAATCCTCTGTGGTTGGAGTTCACTGCAACGCTGATTCAAGAGTTGTTTGGGGGGAGAGTTTCTGAATTTTTGCACTGCGAGATGCCGATTTTAGATGAAGGGTTGCAATCTCAGTTATCTCAACCTTTTGGGCGTTTGACTGCGGCAGAATTGGCAGTTATGGTTCACCTAGCTAATCAACCTGAACCCGTTGCTGTGTCGCAAATTTTCAACAAAATACCATTTTCGCCGTCAGAAATAGTCAATGCAGTGCGATCTCTTGGAAATCGGTTTTTATTGGATACGCAGGAACAGGAACAGATAACTTTGTTTAGTTTGAATTCAGTGGTGAAACAGTATGTAAAAACTCAGACGTAGGGAAACGGCACTGCCGTTTCCGTATCCCTAGGACACGGCACTGCCGTTTCCCTACCGTTTTACTGTATCGGACAGGTACGATCGCACTTTACCAAATCGACTCAAGATTCAAAATAAATCCGGGGAGAACATCTTCACCTGATACAGTGGCTGGAGATTCTAAAACTTCAACTTCTCGATCCTGACGATAAATCTCTACTTGTCGCGATCTGCGATTAATCAACCAACCTAAAACAGCACCGTTATCTCGATATTCTTTCATCTTATCCTGAGTTTCTTTCAAACTATCGCTGGGAGACATTAACTCAACGACAAAATCAGGACAAATGGGCGGAAATTTCTTTTGTTGTTCGGGAGTTAGTGCATCCCAACGTTCTAGCTTTACCCAACAAGCATCAGGCGCTCTATTTGCACCATTGGGAAGTTTAAAACCGCCAGAGGAATCAAAAACTTTACCCAGTTTATTTCGCTGATTCCAAATCCAAATTTGTGCAGTTAATCCTGCATTGCTGTTGCTAGTTTCTCCTCCTGCTGGTGACATGATAATTAATTCTCCCTTAGCTGTGCGTTCCAATCTAATATTTTCATTCTCCTGACAGAGTTGGAAAAACTGCTCGTCTGTCAGCTTGATAATTGGGTTGAGGTTGAGGGTGAGGGTAGTCATAGCGGTATTTTATCGCGGCTAAACGACCTTTATTGGCGATTGTAGCATATCGAGTGAGTTGCGAGGGCGATCGCTTCCTACTCATCAAAACCCTCCCAAAAATATAAGGACACAGCATTGCTGTGTCCCTACAGATTAAAGGCTATCGTCCGAAATTCGGAGGTTTATTCTACTCCCTCAATCCGGTCTTCCACCTCCTGATACAACTCACGCAACCTGTCCAAATTGTTCTCCGAAGTCTCCCAATAACCCCGGCCATTCACCTCAAGCAAAGTGCTCACAATCTTGCGGAACGAATGAGGATTCAGATTCAGCAAACGCTTCTGCATTTCCGCATCTTCGATAAAAGTAGTGTTGACATCCTCATACACCCAATTATCCACAGCGCCAGCAGTCGCACTCCATCCAGTCGTGTTTACCAGACGCTTAGAAATCTCCCGCACGCCTTCATAACCGTGGGATAACATCCCCTCGTACCACTTCGGATTCAGCAGCTTGGTGCGCGAATCTAAACGCACGGTTTCTGATAGCGTCCGCACCTGCGCGTTGGCTGTGGTTGTATCAGCAACAAAGGATGTCGGTTTCTTTCCATCTGCGCGCAAACTGCCGATCAATTTAGTCGGATCGGAGTCGAAATAGTGCGACACGTCAGTTAGCGAAATCTCCGCAGAATCTAAGTTTTGGAAGGTGACATCAGCAGTTTTTAAGGATGACTCAAAAATCTGCCTGTCTTGTTCCATTGTTCCCGGATTGTCGGAAGAAAAGGCGAAGGATTTGCGGGTTAAATACATTTCCTGCAACTCGGCTTCGCTTTCCCAAGTGCTGTTTTCCACCGCCAAGTTGACGTTAGATGAATAGGAACCAGAGGCATTGGAAAATACCCGGGTTGCTGCTTGTCGCAGGTTGATTCCCATTTCTTCCGCTTGCTTCAATGCGTGTTTCCGGACGAAGTTCATCTCTAACGGTTCGTCGGCTTCCGCTGCCATTTTCACGGCTTTATCTAACAAATTCATCTGGTTGATGAACAAGTCGCGGAATACGCCGGAACAGTTAATTACTACGTCGATTCGAGGCCGTCCCAACTCTTCTAAAGACAGCAATTCCAGTTTGTTTACCCGGCCCAAAGCATCAGGAACTGGCTTAACTCCCACCATCCACATTACTTGGGCGAGGGATTCGCCGTAGGTTTTGATGTTGTCGGTTCCCCAGAGCACAACGGCGATGGTTTCGGGATAGTTTCCGCCGTTATCGGTGCGCTGTCTTTCTAATAGTCTGTCAACCACAACTTTAGCAGACTTCACCGCACCCGTCGTCGGGATTGACTGCGGATCTAAAGCGTGCATATTCTTGCCAGTCGGCAAAACATCCGGGTTGCGAATCGGATCGCCGCCGGGCCCAGGGATAATGTATTCGCCTTCTAGGGCGCGCAACAAAGCGCCTAATTCGTTGTCGGCACAAACTTGCTGCAAGCAGAATTCCAGATACTCAAACAGCGGTTTAATCGGTTCTGGATCGACTTTTTTGTAACCAGCGGCGTGCAAGGCATCAATCCAAGGTGTTTTCTTGCCCATGTTGAAGAAATTCAACTTGGAAACTAGGGAAACTCGGCCTTCAGCGTCGGTTTGTTCCTTCACCAAAGCGCTGACTGCATCCCGACAGGCTAGGGTGATGTTTTGCAGCAATTCGACATCAACTAAAATGCCTTTGTCGCTGTTAGTGTAAACTTCTTCGATATCGCGTCCCAGACTGTTAGCGATAATTCGCGGTAAGCTGATCAAGTTGTCTTCTTCGCGGTCTAAATTGGCGATATTTACTAAAGTTGCGATCGCCTCTTCGGCAGTTGGCGGCTTACCGATAATATGCAAACCGCAAGGTAACAACCGCGATTCAATCTCCATCAACTTGCGGTAAACCAAGCCAACTAAATTGTCCCGTTCCTGGGCAGTCATCCCCGCAGCAACGCCTCTTTCCTGTTCGGGAGGTAGGTCAATATCTTTGTCTAAATTGACCAAACGGCATTTTTCGACGATCGCATCCACAATCGGCACACCGCGCCCAGTCTCTTTCAAAGTTTGATAAGAAGCAATTAACTCGCTGAGTTCCTGCAAACCTTTGTACAACCCAGCATTTTCAGCCGGAGGAGTCAGATAACTGATTGTTTCAGCATAACTGCGGCGCTTAGCAATTGTTGCCTCACTAGGATTATTAGCAGCGTAATAATAGAGGTTAGGAATCTTGCCGATCAAACTGTCAGGATAACAATCGACAGACATTCCCATCTGCTTACCGGGCATGAATTCTAGGGAACCGTGAGTGCCGAAGTGCAGCACCGCATCCGCACCCCAAATGCGCTCCAAATATGTGTAGTAAGCAGCAAAACCGTGGTGCGGGCTGGCGGAACGAGAGAATAACAACCGCATCGGATCGCCTTCGTATCCAAAAGTAGGTTGCACTCCGATAAACACATTGCCAAAATGTTTGCCGTAAATTAGCAAATTTTGTCCGTCGCTGTTCAAATGTCCCGGAGGCGGGCCCCAATTTTCTTGCAATCGTTCCGAGTAAGGAGTGAATTCTTCATACTCAGCTACGGACATCCGGTGAGCAATATTTAACTCAGGACTTTGGTATTGGGCTGTGGCGTCGTGGATGACTTCTTGCATCAGCTTTTCGGCAGATTCCGGCAGTTCGGGCAAGTCGTAACCGTTGCCTTTTAGGGCTTTCAATACTTCGTAAATTGAGCCGAAAACGTCGAGGTAAGCGGCTGTTCCGACGTTGCCTTTATCGGGAGGAAAACTGAAAACTGTGATCGCAACTTTCTTATCTAATTTTGGTTTGCGGCGCAGCATTGCCCATTTCATGGCACGCTGGGAAATTGCTTCGATTCGGTCTTGTAGGGCGATCGCCTTGCCAGTTGCGCCATCTCTTCCCGACAAAATAATCGGTTCGATCGCACCATCCAACTCAGGAATGGCAACCTGCAAAGCAACTTGAATCGGGTGCAAGCCCAAATCGCTATTTTCCCACTCTTCCGTCGTTTGGAAAACCAGCGGCAAAGCCACCATATAAGGGCAATTGAGCTTTTTCAAAGTATCGATCGCCTTTGGGTGATCTTGTTTCGCCGGGCCACCTACCAAAGCAAAACCAGTCAGAGAAACTACCGCATCAACTATCGGCAGAGGTGTAACACCTTTGGCCCCGACTTCCAAGAAAAAAGTCTCAACTGGTTTAGAGAAGTCCAAACCGCCGGCAAAAATCGGCAAAACCCGCGCCCCCATTGCCTCAAATTCCTGCACGATTGCGACGTAGTGCGCGTCATCTCCGGTAACTAAGTGAGTGCGCTGCAACACTAAACCGATGCAGAGTGCGAGGGGGTCTTTGAGGTCTGCGGAAATATCTGTGCGGGCATTATACCAGTTCAGATATCCTTTGACATCCTCAAACATTCCTGGTGCCAAGGGATGCCAAATCCCCATATCTGGGTAGACAACCGGTTCTTGAAAACTTAGCTGTTCCTGGCCTTTGAAGACATATTTATGGGACAGCATCAGCAGGAAGTTTTCCAAGTTTTCTTGGGAACCGCCCAGCCAATACTGGAAACTCAGCATGAAGTTGCGGGCATCTTGGGCTTTGTCGATCGGCAAATATTTCAGCACTTTCGGCAAAGTTTGCAGCAGTTTCAGCATTCCGTCTTGGAAGGAACTCCCGGATTTTTCCTTCCGTTTTTTCATGAATTCGCCGATCGCGCTTTTGCTTTGTCCCAACTGCGCCATCGAGAAACTGCCCATTTTATTCAGGCGCATCACCCCCGGCATCGACGGGAAGACAACGGCGACATCCAAGCTGTCGCGCAGCGGTTCTACAGCCGCTACCACTTTTTCGGCCAAATCTTCGATAAAAATTAGAGAAGCAATAAATACGTTGGCATCGGCCACATCCCGCTTGAAGGCCTCGTAATTTTCCGGGCTGCGGAGTTCCTCGATCAGGTAGCCGCTGATTTCTATTGCCAGATTCGGATTTTTGTTATTTATCGCTCGAACCGCTGCCGACAGGGCGCTTTGATACTGCGGTTCTAGTACGACATAGACCACCTTCATGAGCGATCGCCCCTGCAAGTTTTCCGGCACGACGTGGCGAATGGTGGGCTTGACGTGAGTGAACATCCGGTTAGGCTCCTTTAAGATGCTGTTTTCGGCAATCGGGAATTTTTTTATCCCATAAGCATTTTTACCAGAAAACGCTTGCCATTGGGCGATTTGAGCCTGCACATGACACAATTCGACAAATTTATGACGATTTTTCGTTACATTATTTGACAAATTCCTTGAGCAAACACTCCAAATTTTATTAGTAAATCTTTACTTGACAGAAAAACAAATATATGAATTCATAAAATATGATAAAAAAATAAACGATAGACCAATCTTTGAGAAAAACGCTCCTGACCAAGGTTCCAAAGTTTGTAGAACTAATTAAACTGGCGATCGAGCAATTAATCAAATGCAGAAAAAAATCAGTTCCGAATCTGCAATTTTCCGTTCTGATGAGTTCCGCATGAGAAAATTTATATATTGGTCGGGAACTTAAAACAGTTTCATAAATTCAGTATTGTATAAGTTCCCGATCCGCGATCGATCGCCAGCGAAATTAATTGCTTTTTATTGTCAGGCTCATCAAAACCCTAGGGGGAAAACATGGCTAACTACGCAATTTTCGACGAACAATACTACCTAGCTCAATATCCTTGGGTCAAACCCGCCATTGATGCAGGAATCATCAAATCCGGCAAAGAACACTTTGAAAAATACGGTCAAGCCGGCGGCTTAACTAAAATATCGCGGTATTTTGACGAAGCTACTTACCTCGCCGCCAACCCAGACCTTCAACCCTTCGTCCGCACAGTCAATCCCAACGCACCTTTTGCAACCGGTCTCGATCACTTTATTCAATTCGGCTACGATGAAGGACAGCGCCGGGCCTCCGTATCTCCCGAATACAACGAAAGCTTTTATTTAGCAAACAACTCAGAACTGCAACCGTTTATTCAGAACGGAACTTTCAAATCTGGGTACGACCATTTCATTAAATTCGGGGCCAAAGAAGGTCGTTTTGGAACTTCATTTTTTGAACCGGAATACTTAAAAGAAAATCCCGATATCGTACCGTTTGTCAACTCAGGAAACTTGAAAACCGGTCGCGAACACTTCTTCAATTTCGGCAAAAATGAGCCCAGCCGGTCTGCGACTTTTGTCGGCAGCCGCAGCAACGATGTCATCACTGGTGCAGGCGCGGGAAATGCGGAACTTGTCGGAGTGGAAGTAGGCATCGATCGCAACGGGAACCGGCAGTATGAAAGCTTTGGCACCAATGAATTCGATGTGCTGACCGGCAGTCCGGGCATTGATACATTCGTCCTCGGAGTTCCAGCAGCAGCCCAGAATCCCTCCGCGACACCCCTGTATACGGGTAACGGTCAAGCTACAATTCGGAACTTCGACATAGAAAACGATTTGATCCAACTGCAAGGAAATTCTTTAAACGACGGCTACACTCTGAATCCCGTTGGCAACAATTTATCAATCCAGCGTTTTGGAGATGTGCTGGGCGTGATTGAAGGAGGTGCAACTTTGGGTTTGACTTTCCAAGAATCTAACGGTAACGGTACTTTCTTAATTGGTTAGTCATTAGTCATTAGTCATTGGTCAGTAGTCATTAGTCATTAGTTAGTAGTCAGTAGGGGCAGTTCCCCGTGC
This sequence comes from Microcoleus sp. S36a_B3, assembly GCF_036700745.1. NCBI lineage: Bacteria > Bacillati > Cyanobacteriota > Cyanophyceae > Oscillatoriales > Microcoleaceae > Microcoleus > Microcoleus sp. S36a_B3. The sequence goes on from NZ_JAUBPN010000005.1 coordinate 210,788, forward strand.
GGGCCGTCTTAGTAGTGATTAGTGATTAGTCATCAGTCATCAGTCATCAGTCACTAGCTAATGCTGTTGATTGATGACTTTTGATTGGTTGGGCAATTGTGCCGTAAAATAGTTTGATCGATCGCACTTTTTATTCTTACTTAAAAAAGCAAAAATGAATTACGATATCTTTGACGAACAATACAACCCGTCGCTTTGACACGATCGCTGTCATTGAAGGCGGCGCAAATGTCAAGTTGAATTTATTACCACAACTTAATGGTTCTCTACTTCTACTTGGGTAGAAATCTCGAAGCTATTGGGGATTTGGCTGATTGTTGCTGGGGAGTGCGATCGCTAATTGAGCTTTAATGAGATTAGACAATGAAAAAAAATCACCCTATCGGGTGATTGTCTCAATTCCAGATGATTGATAAATTGCACAAACAGCCAATTAAAGCCGCAGGAGGAAAACATGGCTAACTACGCAATTTTTGACGAAAAATACTACCTTTCGCAGTATCCTTGGGTCAAGCCAGCGATCGACACAGGAGTTATCAAATCTGGACAAGAACACTTTGAAAAATACGGTCAAGCCGGCGGCTTAACTAAAGTATCGCGGTATTTTGACGAAGCTACCTACCTGGCTGGCAACCCAGACATCGCTGCCTTAGTCCGCACCCCCAACAACCCAAATGCACCTTTTGCGACCGGACTAGACCACTTTATCCAATATGGTTACGAAGAAGGTCGCACTCGCGTATCGCCTGAGTATGACGAAGCGTTTTATGTAGCAAATAACCGACAGTTGCAGCCGTTTATTCAGAATGGAACTTTTAAAAACGGCTACCAGCATTTCATTGAATTCGGCATCAAAGACGGTCAGTTTGGGACTTCATTTTTTGAAACAGAATACTTACAAAAAAATCCCGATGTTCGGCCGTTTGTCGAATCGGGAGCCTTGAAAACTGGTCGGGAACACTACTTCAATTTCGGCAAAAACGATCCAAGCCGCTCTGCGACTTTTATCGGAAGTTCCGGGAATGACATGATTGCCGGTGCTGGGGTGGGAAATACCGAATTAATTGGAACTGAAGTAGGTTTACGTACAGGTAATGGCTTTGGCGAGGGCCGAGTGTATGAAGGTGACGGCAGCAATGAATTCGATACTCTCATTGGCGGTAGCGGCCGCGATAAATTCGTACTCGGAGACCTTATAGAAGGCAGTAAGGGGAATCCGGCCGGAACCGCAACATTCTATATCGGGCCGGGTTTTGCGACAATTCGGAACTTTACGAAAGGTGAGGATAGCATCCTGCTAGGAGATAATTTATCACCTTTCTCAGATCAATTCTTGATATTGCCGATCAACAACAATCGAGATTTAGCTATCCAAACGAACGGCTTGTTCGTCTCCCGTCCAGATGGAAGTCCGGGAATTAGTAGCTTTGACACGATCGCTGTTATTGAAGGTGGCGGAAATCTCAGTTTGAATGTATTACCAGAATCTACTGTTTTTAGATTTTTACTTGGCTAGAAATCTCTAAGCTATTGGGCATTTGGCTGATTGTTGCTGGGGAGTGCGATCGCTAATTGAGCTTTAATGAGATTAGACACTGAAAAAAAAATCACCCTATAGGGTGATTTTCTCAGTTCCAGATGATTGATAAATTGCATAAACCGCTATTTAAAGCCGCAGTATAAAAACATGGCTAACTACGCAATTTTTGACGAACAATACTACCTTTCGCAATATCCTTGGGTTAAACCTGCCATTGATGCAGGAATCATCAAATCTGGGAAAGAACACTTTGAAAAGTTCGGTCAAGCTGGCGGCTTAACCAAAGTATCGCGGTACTTTGACGAAGAAACTTATCTAGCTCAAAATCAAGATATTGCTCCCTTGGTTCGCACCCCAAACAATCCAAACGCGCCTTTTGCTTCAGGTTTAGACCACTTTGTTCAGTTTGGCTACGAAGAAGGTCGCACCCGCGTATCGCCTGACTACGACGAAGTTTTTTATTTAAAACGTCATCCGGAGATAACTCCATTCGTGGACAACGGAACTTTTAAATCTGGGTTTCAGCATTTTATCAAATTCGGAAAAACAGAAGGTAGGTACGGCACAAGTTTCTTTGAACCGCGTTACTTGCGAGACAACCCTGATGTGGCCGCAGTTGTGGAGGCTGGAGGTTTAAAAACCGGGCGAGAACACTATCTCAAATTCGGGCAATTCGAGGCAAATCGCTCTGCAATTTTTACTGGAACCAACGGAAACGATATCGTAACTGGCTTTCAAACAGGTAAAAATCAAATCAATGGACTTCAGGTGGCTTTATCCAAGAATATATTTACTCCCAATAGCTATGAAACTGTGAAATTCCAGGAATCCACCAGGGAGTTTTTCATTTCTACCAGTGAATTCGATACCCTGATTGGCACTCCCGGCTCTGATTACTTCGTTCTGGGTGATGTTTTTCCTAACAATCGACCGAGTTTGATTGGCCCAATTACATTCTATATAGGTAACGGCGAAGCAACAATTGTCAATTTTGAAAAAGGTAAGGATTTTATCCAGCTTGCAGGGAGTTTGGATCCCTTTAACATATTTCCGTCAGGTGGAGACTTAATCATCGAAAAATTGGGAGACACAATTGCCAAAATTCTGGGCGGTGCAAATCTAAATCTGAAACGGGTTTACATCGTAAATCCTTTCAATATTCCTGACATAGGTTATGTATTTCTCGGCTAGAAAGCAATTAATACTAACGAGAAACCCGATCGCTCCCAGCAACCGGGTTTCTCAACAACTAAGCCCGATCGCCCTTGCCTATTCCGGCAACTCGCCAAAGCGATCGCGGTATCTAACTACCAATTCTTCAGCCGTCAAATACCTGCTACCTCTTTCATCAAACCAATACAAAACTTCTAACTGCCTTTCTCCCTCCCTATATCGACCTCGACCAATGCCTAAACCCACTTCCGGCATCCAAAAAGGTTTGCCAATTTGTTGTTCGTACTCGCCGTTTATCGTTTGGCAAACTTCAAACGGTTGATCGAGTTTTGATTTTCGTTATCCACAGGAGTATCATCCGAAGAAGGAAGCTCGGCACCGGTTGGCAAACGCATTTCTCGATCGAGTGGTACCATGATATAAAAATGGCAAATTTATTAATTAATTGTATCATCCAGAAACCGGATTTATTCAATTAACCCGGCTTCTAAGTCTTTAATATATATCTTGGAAAAGTCAAATTCACCCCCCGCAAGTCCCCCCTCCCGCGGGGGGAAACAAGAAATAATCTTGCCTCCTCCCCGCGAGTTCGGGGAGGGTTGGGGTGGGGTGCACTGTATTTTTGCAAAAGTTCTAATGCCGATCGCGCGCCAGCTTCAAAACCTCAACCACATCTTGATGATGTTCCGAAGATGCCCAAATTAAAGCAGTCCAAGTATTATTATCCTTAGCTTTAATATCAGCACCCGCCTCCAGCAAAACCTGCACAACATCAGCGCGCCCGCTACCCGCCGCACTCATCAAAGCCGTCAAACCAAAATTAGTTTTAGCATTCACATCCGCCCCCGCATCCAGCAAAAGCTGTACAATCTCGCTATGTCCGGCAGCAGCGGCACTCATTAACGGCGTCCACCCGTCATTATCCTGACTGTTAGCATCCGCGCTTGCTGCGAGGATTTTTTTGACAATTTCAGCGTTGCCAGCCTCAGCCGCAGCGGTCAAAGCCGTCGCGCCTTCGCCATCTTTGGCGTTGATATCTGCGCGTTGTTCGATCGCACTTTCCACAGCCACAATATCACTCATCTTGACGGCATCAATTAAATCGGTCATAAATTCTCCGTTGTATCCTTTCAAATATTAAATCCTATGGCAGTCGATATTTTAATCCTCTCCAACGGGCCCGGAGAATTAGCAACTTGGGTGCGTCCCGCCGTGCAAGCATTGCGCCAGCAATTGGCAAACAGCGGCACAGAAGCCCGAATCTCGGTAGTGCTGTCCCCCTGTCCGCACGCCACGGGGAAAGAAGCACAAATCGCATCTTCCTATCCAGAAGTGGACAGAGTGCAAGCACCGGAGCATTTTTTTTCATTCCTATTATCGGGCAAAACTGCCCAAAATTGGGATTGGCACGAAACCGGAGTTGTTTTATTTTTAGGTGGCGACCAATTTTTTACAGTTGTTATTGGCAAAAGGCTAAAATATCGCACTGTTACTTATGCGGAATGGGACGCGCGGTGGTATCGCTGGATTGATAAGTTTGGGGCGATGAAACCGGAAGTTTTTGCTAAAGTTCCGAAAAAATATGCTGATAAATTTACGGTTGTGGGAGATTTGATTGCAGAAGTAGGCGATCGCCAATCGGAGGCAAAAGACGGCGCACCGCCCCCACGGGAAATAGAATTAATTGGATTGTTACCGGGTTCTAAGGCGGCGAAATTAGCTTTAGGTGTGCCTTTATGTTTGGCGATCGCCCAATCCATCCACCGCATCCGACCTCAAACACGCTTTGTAATTCCGGTTGCGCCTACCATAGATGTGCAAACTATAGCAGGTTTTGCCGACCCAAAACAAAATCCTTGCCTGCATTTATTTGACAGCGCCAGCGCCGAACTGCATTTAACAGAATCGCCGTTTTTGCAGACAGCAAATAACTTAAAAATAGAACTTTGGACTGAGACTCCAGCTTATGATTTACTATCGGAATGCAGTTTGTGTTTGACTACTGTGGGGGCGAATACTGCGGAATTGGGTTCCTTAGCTGTACCGATGATTGTGTTGATTCCGACGCAGCAGTTGGATGCGATGAAGGCTTGGGATGGTTTGCCGGGATTGCTGGCAAATTTGCCGTTAGTCGGTTCTGTTTTTGCGACGGCGATTAATTGGGCAATCTTGCAATTGGGGAAGGGAAAACTTTATGCTTGGCCGAATATTTGGGCTGGGGAGGAGATTGTGCCGGAGTTAATCGGGCGGCTGGAAGCGGATGCTGTGGCGGATTTGGCGATCGACTATTTGAGCCATCCTGATAAATTAGCACGAATGGGCGATCGTTTGCGTGCAGTTCGAGGAGAATCCGGTGCCGCGAAAAAAATTGCTGAATTGGTTTGTCAAGAAATTGAGGTGCAATAATCAATAAAACCTTGTAAATATCGTAGGGTGCGGATCTATCAACCATCTCCAAATAAACTCGAAAATTTGGCAGCGACGCACCTTACAAAAATAGCTTAACCTTGTAAATATTGTAGGGTGCGTCGCTATCCACCATCTCCAAATAAACTCGAAAATTTGGCAGCGACGCACCTTACAAAAATAGTTTAACCTCGATCGTGCTTAGCAATCACCCAAACAGCGTGGATCGTACCCGGAAACAAGAAAAAACAGCTTAGAACCAGGTTGATCCAAAAATCTCTGCCGATGCCGACAGTCAAAAATACGCCTAGAGGGGGAACAAAAATTGCAGCGAGTAGGCGAATTAAATTGCTCATCTCAGTTACTCCAAACGACTTTTCTCTTTCAATTTAGCTTCACTGACTGACAGAACCTTTCCCGAAAAACTTAGGCGGTGCTGCCATAGTGTAAACTTCGGTTTCCTCGGCGATTACCCGCCGCAAGTGACCGGGAACTTGCATCAACCCCAACAGTGTAATCCCATCCAACATCCGCAACCCGCCGGTTGTTTTTTCGGCCAGTATTTTGTCGGTAACTTCGGGTTCTGGCCGCGTGTTTATTTCCTGGCTTGAAGCTATGGCAAAACCCCAAGGAGCTCCGTAGGTAGAAATAAAGCTGGTGCAGGATTGAACGTTGGGAAATACCGATTTCAGGGTGTTGACGATGCGGGCGTGCATTTTCATTTCTGCCGGAGAAACGGGGCCCGCTTGTACTACAAAATATCCGTCAGGTGACAGTATTTTGCGGACTTTCTCAAAATACTCCTTGGTAAATAACTGAAAAGATGGGCCTTCTTCAATAGGATCTGACAAGTCAGAAATGACAATATCCCAATCGCTGTCGGTATTGTCTAAATAATCCAAGGCGTCGCCGATTACTACTTCGCAGCGCGGGTCGTCAAAGGCATTTTGGTGCATTTCTGGCAGGTGTTCGCGGCAAGCTTCTACTACTTCGCCGTCAATGTCGATCATCACGACTTTTTCGACTGTTTTCCAGCGCAGCACTTCTCTAATTGTAGCTCCTTCTCCGCCGCCGAGCACGAGCACTTTTTTGGGCGAACCGTGAGCAATCATGGCTGGGTGCACGAGGGGTTCGTGGTAGAGAAACTCGTCGCCGGTACAAGATTGCCATTTGCCGTCCAAAACTAAGCCTTTGCCGTAGGTACCGGTCTGAACTACGTACATTTCTTGATAGGCAGTTTTCTTGTAAGCGAGGACGCTGATGATGCCGTGAACGTAAATATCCCAGGGGGTAATGTACTCGCTCATCCAAAAGTCTGCACGAACTTCGCTACCTGACATCAATTACTCTCCAAATATAGAATGCTGTCTCGATGTTGTCACAAGTAGTATTTCTTAGCACAAAATGGTGCGGGTGCGTAAGTGCGATCGACACACAAGAGTGAAATTTCTCAGCAATCGTATAGTGTGATTGCGTTCTGGGAGATAGGGCACTTGGCTCGTTAGTTGAGATTGCTTGTGGTCGATCGCCCTGGGCGGCTTTTGTACAAATCTTGTCACTCATCTGGCAATTTTTCACGCCCTGGCCCTCCGACAAATGCGCGATCCTCTCGAATGCAAGCAACCCTTGCGGAGTGCGGTGCGATCGACCCCGGGCGATCGCAACGGGAACGATGGCGAGTGCAGGGATGAAAAACTGCGATCGGTTTTAACTTGCTTTGTTGTTAATCTCTTGACATTTTCAATGAATATTAGATAAGATTTTTAGATCGAGCAAAATAAAGGAGTTATTAATTTTATCAACAAAAATGCCGGAGCGAGCTGCGACTAAATTATAAGTAAGTTAAGCGTGCAACTCAAATTCACAATCTAACTTTTGTGAGATTATTTTTGGGTTTAAAGTAATAGCAAATGGAACCAACAGACTGGGAAAATGCAATTAAAAATGTTGAAGATGAAAATTTAAGCTTGCGACAAAAATTAGAAATTTCGGAAACCGAACGCAGCCTACTAGAACTCCAGAATCAAGAAAAAGAATTTTTGCTAAAAACAGTTACTCAAGAATTTCTCGATTCAGAAAATAAATTAAAAGCAAGAATGTCTCAACTAGAAAAAGCTCTGGAAAATCAGCAAGCAATGCAGATTAAATTGATCGAAGCTGAAAAAATGTCGGCTTTGGGGATTTTGGTGGCTGGTATAGCTCACGAAATCAACAATCCAGTCAACTTTATCTATGGCAATATTACCTATGTCAATGACTACACTGGCGACATTTTAAAATTACTCGAAATGTACCAGAGTAGGTATCCAGAAACTGATACGGAGATTGAGGATTTTATTGAAGAGATTGACCTGAACTTTCTGCGGGAAGATTTGTTAAAAACTCTTTCGTCAATGAAAGTTGGCTCCGAACGCATCCGCGAAATTGTGCTGACTTTACGCAATTTTGCGCGGGTTGACGAAGCTGAAAAGAAACCTGTTAATATTCACGAAGGAATTGACAGCACTTTGTTGATTTTGCAGAACTCAACTAAGGAAAAACCGGATTGTAAAGCTATTAAAATTGTTAAAAATTATGGTGATCTACCGAAAATAGAATGTTATCCAGGACAATTAAATCAGGTATTTATGAATATCATTAATAATGCTATTGATGCGCTGCGGTATCAAGAAAAAAACCGATCGCCAGAAGAGATGGAAGCCAACCCCAGCCAAATTGAAATTACTACTTCTAGTCTTGCAGAAGATTGGGCTAAAATTAGCATCAAGGATAATGGTATGGGAATGGATGAAGCTGTAAAAGGGAAAATCTTCGATCCGTTTTTTACAACTAAACCAGTGGGACACGGGACTGGTTTGGGGCTGTCAATTAGTTATCAAATTGTGGTGGACAAACACGGCGGGAGGTTGGAGTGTATATCGACAGTGGGAGAAGGGACTGAATTTGCGATCGAGATTCCGATCGCCAAATCCCGTAGCTAAAGGGGGAGAGGGGGAAAGTTTTTTTAGTAATTACTCAAGAAATTTCGCGCTGACGCACAGGTGCGGTTAATTATCTACAGACTCGCACCAGTGCACATTGCGCGCCCTATAAAGTACCATACCTCAAGGGTTTGAGGGACTTTTTGACGGTGCCAGATAGGGCTGAGTGCTGATGCTGCACCGCACACCTATAGGTTCTGGGTAAGTCTCGATCGATCGAGCTAAATTGAGAGATAATAAAAATTCCCTATGACCGCGGCTCCTCCTAGTTTGATGTGCAACCCTATGTCTACTGTCACTTTTGGTTTATCAACCCCCTCCGCAGCAGAGGCCGGGGCATCCTACGGTAGCAGCCAACCGCCGCACCCCCCCACCGTGCGCGCAGAGTGGATCGAGGTGTTGGTGGACTCTCCTTTCAGGGGTGCGGGGGACTTGCCGGGGGAGGAAAACAAACTATTCACCTATCGCTTACCAGCCCAATTGAACGTGCAGCCGGGGGATATTTTGAGTGTACCCTTTGGCAGTCAACAGGTAGGGGCGATCGCGATTCGGTTCGTTTCTCAACTGCCAACCGACTTAGATCCGGCGCGGGTGAAAGATGTCGAAGATATTGTCACTACGGGATTTTTTCCGGCTAGTTATTGGCAACTACTAGAACGAGTATCTACTTATTACTGCACGCCATTAATTCAAGTAATTAGAGCTGCGCTACCGCCCGGTTTATTAAGCCGTTCTGTGCGTCGCATTCGCTTAATTAAAGAAGCTATTTCTCCCAATGCCGAAACATTTCTAAATCCCGCCGCTAGTCAAATATTGCAATTGCTGCAAGCTCAAAAAAACGGCGATTACACTTGGAAATATCTTCAGGGACAAGTCAAGGGAAGCTATCGGGGATTGCGAGATTTGTTGAAACGGGGTTGGGTAGAAAGTTATATAGAACCGCCCAATCCTCCCAAAGCACAATTCAAACCGGCAGTGACATTAATTCCTAGCGGCTTTGTTGTAGATTTAACCAAGCGACAACAAGAAGTATTAGAAGTTTTGCGGCTGGGCGGCGGTGAAATGTGGATGAACGATTTGCTGAGAATTTGCAGTACGAGTTCTTCTGTTGTCAAAAAATTGGCAGAAAAAGGTTGTATTGTGATCGATCAAAGGGAAGTGCTCAGGGCCGATCGCGCAATTGCTCAATTACCCGATGCGCCGAAAATTTTAACTCATTTTCAAGCTGAAGCTTTAGCGTTTATTAACAGTTTTTCGGGATTCCGTCAAGTGCTGCTGCACGGCGTTACAGGTTCCGGGAAAACCGAAGTGTATTTGCAGGCGATCGCCCCAATCCTAGCCAGTGGCAAATCCGCCCTCGTGCTCGTCCCCGAAATCGGGTTGACACCGCAACTTACAGACAGATTCCGCGCCCGTTTTGGCGAGCAAATTTGCGTGTACCACAGCGCCCTATCCGACGGCGAACGTTACGATACATGGCGGCAGATGCTCGCTGGAGCCCCGCAAATTGTCATCGGCACGCGATCGGCCATTTTTTCACCATTGCCTCACCTCGGCTTAATTATCCTCGACGAAGAACACGACAGCAGCTTCAAACAAGACGAACGAGCGCCCTGCTACCACGCCCGCACCGTTGCCAAATGGCGCGCGGAATTAGAAAATTGTCCCTTAATTTTAGGTTCTGCAACGCCAGCCTTAGAGACATTAGTGGGGACGCGCCGAGATTATTACTCATTACCAAACATCCATTATTTATCATTACCAAATCGCATTTATTCCCGCCCGATGCCACCCGTGGAAGTAGTCGATATGCGACAAGAATTGCGGCAAGGAAATCGTTCAATTTTCAGCACTTCCCTGCAAAATGCCCTGGAACAATTGCAAGCAAAACAACAGCAAGGCATCCTATTTATTCACCGCCGAGGACACAGTACCTTTGTCTCTTGTCGGAGTTGCGGCTACGTGATGGAATGCCCGAATTGCGATGTTTCGCTTTCCTATCACCACATCGGCGAAGGAAGTGCCGAAATTTTGCGCTGTCACTACTGCAACCACACGGAACGACACGCTCAAAACTGTCCAGATTGCAGTTCTCCTTACTTCAAAAACTTCGGCAGCGGCACCCAGCGAGTGGAACAGGAATTAACCAGATTGTTTCCCGAATTGCGGGCGATTCGGTTTGATAGCGATACTACTAGAAATAAGGGCGACCACCGCAGATTGTTAACTCAATTTGCTAATGGGGAAGCTGATATTTTGTTGGGTACGCAAATGCTGACGAAAGGGTTAGATTTAGCAGGAGTAACGTTGGTAGGAGTTGTGTCGGCTGATGGGTTGCTGAATTTATCGGATTATCGGGCCAGCGAACGGGCTTTTCAAACATTAACTCAAGTGGCGGGACGTGCGGGGAGAGGTGACGATCCGGGGCGGGTAATTATCCAAACTTACACTCCCGAACATCGGGTAATTCAAGCGGTGAGGCGGCATGAATATGCGGGTTTTGTGGAGACGGAATTAGCAGAAAGGGCGCTGTTGAATTATCCACCTTCGGGGCGGTTGGTTTTGTTGCGGTTGAGTAGTGTTGATGCGGCGGAAGTTGCGGTGACTGCGGTACAGTTGGCGTCTGTTTGTCAACAGTATATCGATCGACTTTCGGTGACTGGCTGCGAGATGTTGGGGCCTGCGCCGGCGGCGATTATGCGGGTGGCGAATCGCTATCGGTGGCAGATTTTGCTGAAGTTACCTGTGGATGAGTCTGTGGATTTGTCGGATTTGATCGGGTTGCGCGATTCCCTTCGGGATAGCTTCGCTTCACGCACTTCGCGTTCTGTTAGTCTAACTATTGATGTCGATCCGTTGAATTTTGGTTGATTGGTGGTGGAAAAGATAAGACGGCGGTTGAAACCTGAAGAAAACAACGTAATTTAAACTGCCGGGTATTCAACCCGCGTCGGCGGGTTTTGTCTGTATAGATGCGGTTTCAACCGCCCGGTCTTCTTTGCAATACCAGTGCGATCGCCCATTGATCAAAAATACATGATATCACAATCCTTCCGGGCAGGGTTCACCAACAATCCTTCATTCCCACCAACAATTGAAAAAAACCGCCTCGCCCAACCAACAATTTAAATGTACATTGGATTTATTGTAACAATCTAAATTGTGAATGGTCAACCGCAGATTAAGACTGATTAACGCCGATGCAATTGCGAACTTCAATCGTCTTGCAAGTTAATCTTGCTTGAGTTTAACCATAAAGAAGCCGTCCATTTGATATTTGTGTGGCCAAACTTTCACCCATCCTTCGGGTGATGGCTGTACAGGTAAATCAATGGTTGGCGGTTCGATTTGCCAGTGAGGATTGTTGTCTAAGAACGATCGCACAACTTGTTCGTTTTCTAAGGGATGAATCGTGCAAGTTGCATAAACTAATACGCCGCCGGACTTGACAAATTTCGCTGCATTTGCTAATAATTCTGATTGCAGTTGGGATTGTTGTTGAATGTTTTCAGGTGTGTGCCGCCAGCGGGCGTCGGCGCGGCGGTGGAGGGTTCCGAGGCCGGAACAAGGTGCGTCTAATAAAACTCTGTCTGCTAGGTTGATAAATTCTGGGAATTGGCGGCTGTCTCCGGTATGAATTTTGATAGATTTCATCTGGAGTCTGTCTGCATTTTCTTTAAGTTTTTTGAGTCTGCTGGCGGTTTTGTCGCAGGCGTAAATAGTGCCTGTATCCTGCATTAATTCGGCGCTGTGGGTGGTTTTCCCTCCTGGGGCCGCGCAGGCATCGATGATGATTTCTCCAGGCTGTGGATCGAGTAAATGGGTGACTAATTGAGCGCTGCTGTCTTGGATTGTCCACCAACCTTCTCTATATCCGGGGAGGTTTTTAATTGCGCCGGTGCTGCTATTTAGTCTTAATGCTTGGGGTAAGTTGGGGATTCTGCTAGTTGAGATGTTGCAAGCTGTGAAGGCGGCTTCGATTTGGGCGATCGAGCTTTTTAAGGGATTTATTCTTAGGTCAATTTTGGGAGATTTGTTGAACCATTCACAGAGTTGTTCGGTTTCGGTTTCGCCTATTTGTTCGATCCACAATTTGACAATCCAGTCGGGGAAGCTGTGCAGAATTCCTAGGCGTTCGATTTGATTTTCCGGTAATGTTAGGAAATTCAAACTCCCCCTAGCCCCTTCTTGGTAAGGGGGGGGATTTGATGTGGTTTCAGTCTCTGGTTGCTGAGGGGAATTCGGAATACTCTTAGCCCCTTCTTCTAGGGGTAATGGATGGTGCGTGCGGGCCCCGCTTGAGGGGGTTAAACGGATGTATTGTCGCAGCAAACCGTTGACAAAACTGCTGAGTCCTGAAAATCCGTTTTCTTTTGCTAGTTGAACGGTGGTGTTGACGGCGGCGGAGGGGGGGATGTGGTTGAGATATTGCAGTTGATATAAGCCTAAATGTAGGATGGTGCGGATGTCTGGCGGTTGTTGGGAGGATTTTTTTGTTGCTAGTTTGTCGATGATAAAGTCGATCGACCGCATTCTCCTGACGCTACCGTAAACTAACTCTGTGACTAAACGCCGATCGAGGTCGTTGAGTTGAGAATTGCCTAAAGTGCGATCGAGGGCGGCATCTGCAAACGCACCTCGGCGGTGGACTTCGCGGAGTGCGAGAAAGGCTATTTGGCGCGGATTTTGCATGGCTGGTTGGTTGATATGTCAAGTTATTATAGGTTGTCTGAGGATTGAAAGCGTTGTTTTCACAAGATGAAACGAGGTTGATGTTAAGTGTATAATGTAAATAACTGCTTATTTATTTGACTATTTCGAGTTTCTATACCTGTAGTAAAAGGTGATTTCTGATGACTCAAATATCTGTAAAAAGTACAAGAAATATTGAGCAACCAACTCCTGCTGATGACGATGCGAGTATTCTGCAGCTGGAAAATGGCGATCGGCTTTCACGACCTGGATTTCACGATCGCTATCTCGCCATGCCGCAGGTCAAGAAAGCCGAATTAATTGAAGGAATTGTGTATATGCCATCCCCAGTACGTCACAGAAGCCACGGTAAACCCCATGCTGCGATTACTGGATTGTTGTTGAATTACCAAGTGGCAACACCAGGGGTAGATTTAGGGATTGAAACTACTGTATTTTTAGATTTAGAAAATGAACCGCAGCCCGACGCTTTGCTGCGAATTGAGAATGGAGGAAATTCGCGAATTACTGATGATGATTACGTGCAAGGTGCGCCAGAATTGATTGTAGAAATAGCTGCAAGTACAGCATCTAAGGATTTGCATGATAAGAAAAATGCTTATCGGCGAAATGGGGTGCAGGAGTATATGGTTTGGCAGATTAACAAACAACGTTTGCATGGGTTTAGGTTGGAAAAAGGCAACTATGTTTCTATCCAACCGGATGATAATGGTGTTATTTGCAGTAGAGTTTTTCCGGGTTTGTGGTTGGCTGTACCGGCTTTGTTTTCGGGAGATTTGGCGGAGGTGATGGCGGTTTTGCAGGAGGGGATTAATTCGCCGGAACACGCGGAGTTTGTTGGGATTTTGTCGGGAGAGTCGGGAAAGGGCGATTGAAATCAGTATAGACGTGGTTTCAACCGCTGTCTTGTTTGTTCAAATTTCGTCGGGATTGATGCCCATTTCTCGCAATTTGTCGGAAAGGCGATCGGCTTTTTGTCGTTGTTCTTCCATTTGTTGCTGTTAGTGTTTTTTTGGGTGAAGTTGACACCAACGGTTCTAATCGTTTCCCTACTCTATGGCACTATTCCTATTACCTGCAATCTACAGATTCTCCGATATTTTCAGCGGGTAACTGATGCCGAAACAGTTAAATTTACCTTTTTTTAACCTGTCTGCGCTGCCGATCGCACTTAGCCACAGCAGCACCCGCAACATCCGCCAAAATGCTCACTATCCGATACAACGCCACCGCACTCAAGATTATAGCCACAGAAAAGCGATCGGACAGCAGGGCGATCGCCGTTGCTTCAAATACTCCCATCCCTCCGGGCGCACCCGGTACAACTAAACCCACAACAAACGCAAAACAAAAAGCACCGAACAAGTTCGGAATATCAATCAAATTCACCGGATTTAAAGCCATTACCGTTAGCAAAAAACCGCAGCCCCGCAATCCGATAAAACACATTTGTCCGATTAACGGCACTAAAGGATAGCGTTTAATTGGTAAATTAATTGCCGGCGAAGACTTGACACCAGATGTGTTTTTAGCTATATTGGAGCTAGACCCCAAACGCCAAGTTGGTCGATCGCCCGCAACCTCCTCAATCTCCTCCCCAATTTCCTCCCCAATCTCAGAATTTTCCCCGTTCTTCTTAGATAACTTCAACCGCTCCACAAATAGGACGATCGGATTTAAAATTCGGGGCTGAATCGCCGTTAAAATCGCAGCACAACCGAAAATCCGCAAAAAACCGTTGAATTTGTCAAAACAAATCAAACCAATCAGCACCCCCGCAGAAGCCATCAGCAGCGGTTCCAACAACACGCTGAGAATAGAAACTTTCGGCGAAATACCAGCCTTTTTTGCCTCCGAAATTCGACCCCAAAAATGCCAAATATTCCCCGGCAAATACTTGGCAATATTAGTTTTGAGAAAAATTTGAATCGCCCACCGGACACTTACAACTTGATTGAATTCCCGCAAAATCAACATCCACACCCAGCCAACAAAAATCAGAGACATTAAAGTAATGCCGAGGGCGATCGCCAGCAAGGGAAAACTTTCGGCTCGAATTTGGATGTTCGCAACTTCTCGCCAGTGAGTGAAAAAAGCTTTCGCAATAAATAAAAACGTCCCGCCCAGAATCACATAGCGAACATAAGGCTTTAAACGCGATTTCGCCAGCTTGAAAAAATTCTGAAGTCGATGCAAGTGTTGTTTTCCCATTTTCCGATCCTGATTAGTGAATTTGGGATTGTAGATTTCTTAACCACAATTTCATGTTTTATATCTAAAATTTAGATCGATCGTACTTAAGGAGTAAATTTCTATGGCCAGCCCGAGTCCAGACGGTCTTTCCTATCTTTTAGATGATAGTCCCAACAGTTTCGCATTAACTCCGGGCTTTTTGACTCCTTATCCTAACGGACTTTTTGCCCTCGGAGGTAACGATTTGATTGTCGGTTCCTCGGATGCCGATCGCCTCAACGGTGACAGCGGTAACGACAGACTCCTCGGCGGCAGCAATTCCGATACACTATTCGGTGGCGTCGGGAATGACTTGCTCAACGGCGGTACCGGCAATGACTTCTTATTTGGCAATTCTGGCAGCGATACCCTGCAGGGAGGTAGGGGAGATGATGACCTCTACGGCGGCCGCGGTAACGACGTTTTAGTAGGCGATGGAGGCACAGATACCCTGACAGGGGGTTTGGGCTCCGATACCTTCGTCCTCCGCAGCGACACGGCAGTCTCCGATCCCGCAGCCGCTGACATCATTACAGACTTTAACAGTTTTGTCGATGCGATCGGACTGACTGACAATCTTACCGAAGCTGACTTGATGCTCGAAGAAATCGCGATCGCCCCCGGCATTTCCAATACATTAATTAAAATTCGCCAATCCAATGCTATTTTAGGCTTGGTAGCCAACGCATCTCCACAAGACCTCGCCGATAAATTTATCTCTGCAAGCACCCTATTGGGAAACCAACTCAGCCAAGCCCGCGATTTAGGCGTTTTGGACAGCACTCAAACCATCACCGACTCGGTTAGCAGCGCTCAACCAGACGACATTTACCGCTTTACTTTGCCCGCAACTAGCGACTTTAAATTAACAGTCAACAATTTTACGGGTGATGTTGGCGTTGCTCTGATTAAAGATATTAATGGCGACAATTCTATTGACTTTACCGATATTATTGCTGCTTCTCAAGAACCTGGTTTATCGCCGGAGTCAATCGACCTCAAAAATTTGGCAGCAGGAACTTACTTTATCCGAGTTTCTCAATACCAAGGCAATACAAACTTTACCCTAAATCTGTCTGCAACCCCTCCAACTATTTCTGATAACAATCCAAGCAACTTACCTGGTTTTGACAGTCGTTTCGGCTTCGGTTTGGTGAATGCGGCGGCAGCAGTTGCTAAGGCTGCGGGTGTTCCAACTTTTCCTGACGTTCCCGACTTGGGCGGCGACGAGTGGGGTCGAGATTTAATCAAAGCTCCAGAAGTTTGGGCGCAAGGCTTGACTGGAGACGGCATTGTAGTAGCAGTTATCGACAGCGGAATTGACTACAATCACCCGGATTTGACCGGGAATGTTTGGAGCAATCCGGGGGAAAGCGGCGTTGATGCGGGTGGTCGCAATAAAGCTAGCAACGGCGTTGATGATGATGGCAATGGCTTTGTGGACGATTTCCGGGGATGGGATTTTGTCAACGGCGATAATGACCCGATGGATGATAACAGTCACGGCACTCATATCTCGGGTTTAGTTGCTGCGAAAAAAGATGGAGTGGGAATTACTGGAACGGCTCCGACTGCGAAAATTATGCCTTTAAAAATACTCGATAGCGCCGGAGTGGGGACAATTAACAATGAAATTGAGGCGATTTATTATGCGGTAGCAAATGGAGCAAAAGTGATTAATGTGAGTTTGGGTGGCCAACAGTTGAACGATCGAGAATTGACTGCAATTCAAGCTGCCGAAGCTCGCGGCATACTCGTAGTTTCAGCAGCGGGAAATGATGCTCGCCCGCAGGTAGATTATCCGGCTCGGTTTGCAAATGACGTAGGAATTGCTGTCGGTGCGGTTAGCCGCAACGGCTTATTTGCCGATTTTTCTAACCGGGCGGGATCAGAGCTAATTAATTACTTTGTTGCTCCGGGTGGTGATGGTGGCAGGGCAGATTCTGGTGACGTTTATTCAACTGTACCGCTTTCTCAACCGGGGATTCCCTATCGATATTTTGCGGGTACTTCAATGGGAGTGCCGCACGTAGCTGGGGTGATAGCTTTGATGTTGCAGGCAAATCCGAGTCTGACTCCTGCTCAAATTAAGCAGATTCTGGCGGAAACTGCCAATCGATCGGTTTAAATTCAATCCGGTTTGTAGTCAGGATTGTAGTCCTTTCTCATCAAAATCTCAAGAAGGAATAAAGTCCTCACTACAAACTTGATCGTAGGTTTGTATTGATGACTTTAATCCTAATTTTGTATAGTTGCAGCGTCAACCATCAACTCCGATCCTTAATAATTGGCGGCGTAAATCAAGTCAAATTTGCGGCACAGAGTGATGCAGCAGTGATTTGGTCGATCGAATACTAAATCGTATTTCATCTCGCCCTCAATTTTGGTAATCGGCTGCTTTAAGGGGATGCCGTGAATGTCATATTGGCGGCGTTCTAAGGCACTCCAGTCGATAATTTTGATGTCGATTTGGTTCTGCAAGTCACTTGCAATCAGAAATAAGTGCATCTTGTCTTCAGCTTTCCCTGTCAAGGGAATTTTGATTAACACTGACTGAGTGACGATCGGTCTTTGGTCGTTGGGATGCTTCTGGGTGTCGCAGCTTTGCAGTTCGATATCGTAAGGTTCTACCTTAAATTTCTCTCCGCTGGCGATCGCAGACGAGTGCAAGTCTTTCAGGCACTTTTCTAGATGAGGGATCAGTCCTAACTCTGGATCGCACAGCAGTTTGCGAATATTGGAGGTTTCAGTTACTGTCATTGTAGATTTTTTATGTTATTTTTAGATGCTTAATTTCTAGCTTACCCCGAAAAGCAGCCATATTCTACTCTACTTGCGACATACTTTCAAAAATTCAGTTGCTGGGCCGTATTTCACAGCGAACCAGATATTTTTTTCCCCCAATCTTTTAGATTATTTCTTAGTAATTTTCCAGAGATTGAGATCGACATTACTAACCGCCGGATTTATTTGATAGTTTTGTTGGTCAATTGCCGATCGCAAATTTGAGGACGGTCTGTATAAAAACAAGTCGCTGAAACCGCCGGGAATTGTCGGGGGTTCAGGTTTTTTTCGTGCCAATTCTTGATTTTTGTAGCAAGAAGTATAGCAGCGCGGTTCTATTAGCAGTTTGACTTGTGGTTGCAAGCGATAACTCAAAGCCATCATGTATGCGATATTCGCATCGCTGATTATTAAGGGATTGCTGGCAGAATTGACAATCGCCGCTACTTCCAATTCGGCGCGCAGCCAGCCGCTGCCTTTGTTCCACCAACTATCGGCCCCAGAACTAACTCCACCGGATATGATGCCTGCACAAAACAGTGAGACTATAACTATTTTCCACAATCTTTGCTGTTTTAAGTTATCACATTTGTTGCTAATTTTTGTAGACAGCAGGTAAGCAACTGCTAGCTGAATTCCCACATAACAAGGAACTAAATATCGCGGATTTGCCGATCGCCTGCCGCCTTTAAGTATATCGGGTAATGCTAAAAATATTGCGGTTGTGGCAATTAATAACAATACCATCAACCACACCCGCTTTGGTGTTTGCCGGCACAGAAAATAAATCGCATAGCCGACTAAAGCTAGAATCGCGATACCAGCGGGAATTATCAAGGCTAGTTGTGTGGCACTGGCACTTCCATCAATGCCAATATCAAAAAATGCTATGCTGAGGGAGCCCACCCACCTGCTAACTAATCTTAAGAGATTTGTCTGTTCTGCCCATACTGTTGTGCTTCTAATTTGATTTAAATTTTCTACAGTATTTACGAGGGTAGGCATGAAGCCGATTAAAGCAATTAAAGCGGCTACATAATAGGCAATAAATGTTTTAATATCGCGCCAGTTGGCAATCAAGGCGACGTAGATTGCATGGGCGGCGGCGACGCAGACAAATAACAAGTGGGTGTAAAATCCCATTGCTGCTGTGACTGCGTAAAGCGCCCAGTGAGAAACCAGCCAAATTGGATTTTGATTTGCTTCGGGGCGCATTGCTCGCAGCAAGGCTGCACTCGATAAAATAGTAGTTAATGTCCACAAACTGTACTGTCTGGCTTCTTGGGCAAATAAGATTTGGTAGGGAGAAATCGCGAAAATTGCGATCGCCATCCATGCTACTGCTGAGGATTCAAATAACTCCCAAGCCAGCCAATAAATGGCGGGAAATACTAGCAAGCTAATCACGGCGGCCAAACTTCTCATTGCTGTAACTGAAGTGCCGAACCATTGCGCCCAAAATCGCGCTAGTACGTAATACAGCGGCGGGTGTTGCGGGTCTTCGGTTGCTAAGGAATTCAGGCTATCGCTTAAGGTTTTTTCGGAATTTACCTGCTGGTATTTTTGTAAATCCGAGGGCGAGGTTATTTTATTGTAGGAAATTTGCTTGAGCATTTCCGCTTCGGTGTAGCCGGAAACTCTTAAAGAAGTATAGGTTTCGTCTATCCAGTAAAATTTGCCATCGAGATTGACAAATCGAAATAAAATGCCGATTGTTAATACGGCGATTATCAGAAAGCCCAACCAATTTCTAGGTAAATTAAAACGCATTTTTTAAATATTTTTTACTTGGTTCGCAACTTACTCAAAATGGTATCTCCACCTTTTAGAGAATAAATTTTTTCGATTTCATAGGGAGTCTTTTTTTCGATTTCGGCTTTTACTTCAGGGGAAATTCCGTATAAAAATATCTCCTTAAAATTTGGGGGAATTTCCACGGTTTGAGGCGGGAATACGATAAATTTAGTTTGGGGAACCAGCAGGTAACTCAGACTGAGTAAATTAGCGATTTTATCTACACTATACACCCACAAATCTGCAACCAGTAAAGGCCCAGAAGCTGAGTTAACCGTGCGGGCGATCGGGATGTTAATATAAGAACGGTCTTTATTCCACCAAGTGTCTGCCGGCAAATAGATGCAGCAAGAGATAATCCCAACAGATAGCACAGCAGCAAAAGCCAGCCTCCACAGCTTTTGCAACTGCACTGTAACTTGAGGAGATGTGATTTTGGAAGCAAAAAGATAGGCAACAGCTATTTGCATTCCTAGATAACAGGGAATCATGTAGCGCGTGTTGAGCGATCTAATTCCGCCAAAAATTATATCTGCGGGTAAAAAAATCACGACTATCACGCAGGTTAATGTCATAACAAACAACCAAACACGCTGTTCTGTATACTTCAGGAGTAAATAAAAAGAATATGCAACAATTATTAAAATCAAAAGTAGGAGCAATCTCGAATATAATCGCGGTACATTGGAGTCTATTCCTAGATCAAAAAATTGCTTAGCAATGTTATACACCCAATTGACAGCTAAGTCTGGAAGGGGAATCTTTAAAGACTGCCAAGATGTTTTTTGATTGACATTTTGGGAGTTGATTATAAAAACTAAAATCCAAGGAGAAAAAGCAATAATTCCGGTTATTGATGCTAGTAAATAGCCAATTATATTTTTTTTAAACCGCAGCTTTTCCGAGATAGCTACATATATTCCATGTCCTAGTGCTACCAGTGCAAATAATAGGTGAGAATAAAATCCCAGCGCTACTGTTACGGCATAAATTGCCCAACTACTGTTAGTTTTTAGACGCATTGCCCGCAGCAAAGCAGCGCCCGACAGCAAAATTACTAAGACAAATAAACTGTAAGGTCGAGCTTCTTGAGCGTAAACTATTTGAAAAGGCGATACAGCTAGTAAAGAAACTCCCAACCAAGCTGTTAGGGAGGATTCAAATAATTCTAAGCACAACCAATACATACAAGGCAAGGCCAGCAGGCTAAAAACTGCCGACATACTTCTAGTTACAGCTATTGAATCGCCGAACAGTTGCACCCAAAATCTGGTTGTGATAAAATACAGGGGAGCGAGTTGAGGTTCTTCTAATGCTAGACCTTTGACAGTATCGACTACGCTTTTTTCTGAATTAATCCGCTGGTATTTTTGTAAGTATTGAATTTCTCGAATTTTTCCGTCAACTACTTGCTCAATAAACTCTGATTCTGTATAACCGGACATCCGCAAAGAGGTATAAGCTTCATCTATCCAGTATACTTTTCCTCCGAGATTGCCGAAGCGAAAAAATATGCCTAAAAGTAATAAAACAACGATTAAATATCGCAGCCATTGTGGGGGAATCGCAGGGGAAAGTTTCGCGCTATGGCTGTTTTTAGGAATTTCCATAAATCAATAATTAATTAAATTTTAATGGCGACGATGGATTTATTTAACAATATATACCCTTTCTCAGAAAGATGAGGTGCTAGGAGTGGGCATAGGGCATAGGGCATAGGGCATCGCAACCAACAAGTAACAAGTAACAAGTAACAAATAACAAATAACAAATAACAACAGTTAACAGTCAACAGTGAATTTACTATTCCGATGAAGAGAGGATTTGATATAACCTCTCGAAATGTTCCGCCACAGGTTAAATTCAATGAATTCTGAATTTTTAGGTTGGTGGGGGCGGGTTTTTAAGATACCTGGTTAGGTGTCAAAAATTTTGGCGAACCCACCCCTACAAATTCTAGTTTTTACGATTTATGGTTGTTACGAACTTCTATTCAGAGGACACAAATCCGAACCATCGAATCAAAGAATGATTAATCGTCTACTCCTTCAATCGGCGCAAAACCTTGTCGCTGAATATTTTCGGTTATTGTGCGCGGTTCGAGGAATTGCAGCAAGTAATCCGGGCCGCCGGCTTTGGAACCAACTCCCGAAAGTTTGAATCCTCCGAAGGGTTGCCGCGATACCACTGCGCCGGTGATTCCGCGATTTATGTACAGGTTTCCGACTTCAAAATCGGCTTGGGCGCGATCGATATGCGAAGGCGTGCGAGAATACAATCCGCCGGTTAAAGCGAAATTAGTACCGTTAGCAATAACAATCGCTTCGCTGAAATTTTTTGCCCGAATCACCGACAACACCGGGCCAAAAATTTCTTCTTGGGCGAGAGTTGCAGTCGGCGATACTTCCGTAACAATCACTGGGCCGACAAAATAACCGGTTTCGGGTGCCGCCATTTCTAAGGCTATCTTAGCTTCGGCGCGACCTTTTTCGATGTATTCGCGGATGCGCGACTGGGCGGTGGCATCGATGACTGGCCCGACTTGAGTGCTGGGATTTTCGGCTGCACCGACGTTGAGCGATCGCGCAGCTTCTATCAATCTTTCCACAAAAGTATCGTACACCGATTCGATCGCAATTACGCGCGAACAAGCAGAACATTTTTGACCGCTATATCCAAATGCCGAATAAACCACCCCCGCCACGGCTTGGTCTAAATCCGCACTTTCATCGACAATAATTGCATTCTTGCCGCCCATTTCCGCAATTACTCGCTTCAGGTGTTTTTGGCCAGGTTGCAAAATCGCAGCATCCGCATAAATCTGACAGCCAACTTCCTGAGAACCGGTGAAGGTAATCATGTGAACATCTGGGTGTTTCACCATATACGCCCCCACGGTTGAACCTTTGCAAGGCACGTATTGAAATACGCCTTTAGGAATCCCGGATTCTAGCAAAATCTCGGCTATTTTGGCAGCAATTACTGAGGAAAATTCCGCTGGTTTGAGTAAAGTACAATTACCAGCAACCAGCGATGCAACTGTCATGCCTACGGGAATTGCGAGGGGAAAATTCCAAGGAGAAATAATCAAAGAAATGCCGCGCGGCTGATAGGTATAGCGGTTATTTTCTCCGGCTATATCGTAATTTTGCCCTTGTTCCAACCGTTCCATTTCGTCGGCGTAGTAGCGACAAAAATCGATAGCTTCGGAAACTTCGGCATCGCATTCTCTGACTGGTTTCCCGACTTCAAATACCATCCAAGCTGACAGTTCGTGCCGCCGCTGTTCCATCAATTCTGCTGCTTTTCGCAAAACTCCGGCGCGCTGGCGGACGGGGGTTTTCCGCCAACTCGTAGAGGCTGCTTTTGCTGCTTCTAGGGCTTGTTTGGCTTGCTGTTCCGAAAGCAATCCGATTTTGCCGACTATTTCTGCGGGATTGGAAGGGTTGAGGGAATTGACTGTGGTTTCGGTATTTTGGTACTCGCCATCGATTAGGGGTAAATAGGTTTTTCCTAGGTTGGCGCGCACTGATTTGATGGCTGTTTCTGCTTGTTGCCGCAATTTGGTATTGGCGTAGTCGGTATCGGCGACGTTGGGGAATACTTTGCTGTAAACTAGCTGGTCGTTGCCGTTGGCTACTGGGGCGGCTAATAATTGTTCGATCGGCATTTCTTCGGAA
Source organism: Microcoleus sp. S36a_B3 (assembly GCF_036700745.1). Taxonomy (NCBI): domain Bacteria; kingdom Bacillati; phylum Cyanobacteriota; class Cyanophyceae; order Oscillatoriales; family Microcoleaceae; genus Microcoleus; species Microcoleus sp. S36a_B3. The sequence goes on from NZ_JAUBPN010000005.1 coordinate 234,091, forward strand.
CTTTGCCGGATAAACGAACTGTTGGCGGTATTTTCCAGCAATCGGCGGATTAAATAAGCCATTCCCGGCAACAAATCGCCGTAGGGACAGTATACTCGGACGCGATAACCCCGATCGACCAAAAGCTTCGCCAATTTGTCGCCCATACCGTACAATACCTGCATTTCAAAGCGGCGGCGCGGTATGTTGAGAGTTTCGGCAATCGCGATCGCCCTGGCTTGCGATCGCACGTTGTGACTGCCAATTGCTGCATACAAAAAATCATGATTTTCTAGAAGCAACTGCGTCATTGCTTCAAAATTTGCATCCGTAGCAACCTTGTCATTGTATACAGGTTGTGGCCAATCTTTCTGCATCGCCTTGATAGTTTCCTGATCCCAATAAGCGCCTTTCACCAGCCGTACAGTTATGGGATTGCCGCGTTTCTTAGCCCACGCAATAATATCTTGCAAATCTTGTTTGCTGTCGCGCAAATATGCCTGCAATGTGATACCAATATCCGTGCGACTGCGAAACTCTTCCTCTAACAATAAGTCTTTGAGAATGCTGAGAGTTAAACTCTTATAGGCGTACTGTTCCATGTCGAAGTGAACGGCAGTTCCCAACTCCTGGGCGCGGCGCAATAACAGGCGAATTTTATCGCTGACTTTCTCCTCGCTGCCTTTAGCATCCAGCGGGTCAAACTGAGAATAAAAAGCCGTTAACTTGACAGATACTTGCACTCGCGGCAAAGTTTCGCCATCAGCTTTGTCAATGGCATCTACCTGCGACCAATTATTCGCTGCCTTCGCCAGTTCCGCCATCAATTCCAAATAGCGGTTGAGATAACTTTCCGCTTCAGCTTCTGTAATCACAGCTTCCCCCAAAAGGTCAACTGTAAAACCCATTTTATCTTTGCGAAGTCGTTCTAAGGTTTTAATTACCTGCTTGATATTTTCCCCAGAAATATACTTGTGTGCCAAAGTTTCCACCGCAGGCGCAACCGTTGTCGCAGCCAATTGACCGGGGACAGAATCAGCGTTAGCAAAGCTGAGCAATTTTTTCAAAGCTTCGGGCAATTCTACCTCTTCCACAGTCAGGTATTCTTGCAAGTGGCGGGCAATTTCCGGCTTGCTGCGGAGGGCGGGCAAACAGTCAATAAATCGAAACAATTGGACGCGCAGTCCGGGGCTGGCCATTGCCCAATCCATCAGTTTGTCGTCCCAGCGCATTTGGTCTTGCAGTTGGCCGAAAAACGATCGCTTTTTGTCTTGAGTAGCCTTCAGGATTTCTTTAGCTATTTCCTGAGTCTTGGCTTCGTAGATGCTTGGAGATACTTGTGCGACCATTGGTAATTAGTAATTAGTAATTGGTAATTGGCGGGGCGGGTTGATATATTTGGCAACTACCGCCCGAGCAAATTATACTTACTATTTTACTTCTATTTTAACAACGTAGTTTGCTTGGCGATCGCCCGAAATTTCAATAGTATAATCGCCGCTGCTTGGTAGCTGACCTTGCCACTGACTCGCGCTATCTGCAGTGCCGATTTTTTCACCGTTAGGAGCACTGATTGCCGCATTAACTTGACCTTCTTGAACCTTGATTGTCATGCTTTGGCCGCTATTGCATTCTACCAAGTAGCGCTTGGATATATTGGCTCGCAAACTATTGTTGAGAGTAGTTCCCGTAGCACCTCCTGGAAAGTTAACTCGCTCAGTTACAGGAGTTTCCACCGCAGCGCCAGAAGGAGATGGAGAAGAGTTCGGCAACGGCGAAGCAAGTGGCGGAACCCCTGAGAGCGAGGGAATTGGAGTCTGACCGGCCGACGGCGGGATGGTGAGGGGCAGTGTCTGCTGGGGTGCTGGGGGAAGTCCGGGCCGGCGGTTGAGGCGCGCTGCTGGGACAGGCGGAGGGCTTTCCCGCAGGGGTACGTCAGCGGGTAGTCTGATTTGAATGTTCGCTCTTTCCTGATACATTTTCCACGCTAGGAAACTGCCGAGACTGAGCACTGAACCGACTAACATTCCGCTGAAAAAAATAGCCAAAATTTGCCAAATTTTAGTTGGTTTTGGTTCAGGATTTGCTGTGTGAATTATTGGAGGCGGATAAGTTGCGGGTTGAGTTGTTTCCGCAGCGATATCGGCGGCAAATGGAATTGCTTCTGTTTCTGTTTCAAGATTGGTAATGAAAATATCTTGTTTGACGGCAGTTTTAGTCGGACTTTGTGTGGCGGTATTGGTAGTTAAACTATTTTCGGTTTGGGGTGTTTCACTGGAAATTTCTGCTGCTTCAGAAGTGACAGTTAAATCATCTTCGATAGCGGCATTTTTCATTGGAGTTTCTGCTGGTGCGGAATCTGCATCGAAACTGCCAATTGTTTCTGGCTGCTGAGTCAATATTTGATTTTTTTCAAGTTCTTCACTCATGGGATAAAATTCTCGTATAAAGATTGCTTTTTAGCATTTTACGCGATCTGTGCGATCGGCTGCAGTGAAATAATACCGCAAGGCGATTGACAAACTGCCCGAAAACGCGATCGAGTAATCTGTCGGCTGGGGCGATCGGAAATTTACGAACTTTTAAAACCTATGATATTTATCGAGATGGACGATTGACTCGAACCAGCATTCCTTTGAGTGTTTCCACATTAGCAATAGCCTCCGAAATTCGTGCAGCCATCCTCTGTCTGTCTTGTTGGTCGTCTTTACAGACAATGATACCAGAATGGTTGGGTTGTGAAGCGTGCAGTCGGATAAAATCGATTCTATTGAGTGTTAAAACTGCGCGTTCCTTTGTAACAGCAAAAGCCAGGACATCTTCATCAGGAATGCCCAGATTTGCATTCCTCGCTTGTTGTACGGTAAACACATCGTGACCTAGAGCGCGAAGTAATTCAACTACTACCCTAGGGAATTGTTCATCTGCATACAAACGTGCCATTCTGTTAATCTATATCGTTCAAATTAATTGCTGCTTCAATCTCGTCAGGAAATGCTTCAGCATAAGCCCAGGCATTTTTCAAGTCGCTAGCGCTAAGATGCGGATAATCTTCTAAAAGTTGAGCATCAGTTGCACCTAATCGGCGAGACTCTACCAGTCCCCAAACAGAAATTCTAGTGCCTGCAATCCTGGCATTACCGCCGACAGTACCGGGAGTTTTTTCAATTCCCTGCCAGGTGTTGGCTAAACTTTGAGCTAATATCTGTATTGCTAGAGCTTTCTCAGGCGGAGTCAGGGAAAGCAGTTGCGGTTCTAATTCTTTTAGTGTCATAGTCTATGGCGGGTTTGGCTGCTGGGAATGTCGTATCTATATTATAGCGATCGAGCTTTTTGCAGGGTAGCCATCTCTTAAACTCCTAAGCAGAGTTTTGCTAAATATTAGCAGAGGAATGCGAGTCGGGATTTGCGGTGGGGTGGGGGCGGGTTTATGAGATTATTCGTTACAGGCGAGTATTGTTGGTGAAATCCGCCCCTACAAATTACCAATTTCCGACTCCCAATTCCCGATTACTAATTATTAGGCAAAGTCTGCCAAAAAGGCTGCAGTTCAGGCTTCCTCACAGTATTCGTTGCCGACTGCACGTTTCCTTTCAATTCTTGATAATAGCGATCGTTTAGAAAACTCACACTAACACCAGCAGGAAGCAGCAGTTGGCGCAATCTTTCTTGAGTGTAATCTCTGCCGTCAATCATCGGGCCGCGCGGATTAGAAACTAACAAATTGCCGTTGACTGGTACCGAATTGACCATATTCGGCCACCAAGCATAACCGCTGTAGCCAAACATCGCTGGAACTTGAACGATTTGGTCGTCTGTCAGTGAAAACTCTCTTTTCAACTTGTCTAATATCGGGTTAATTTTCTGCTTTTGCAAATTGAGATTGTGTTGCATTAAAGCTTGATTTTTCAAGGCGGCGCTGACTGTAGTTTCATTGCTCAAACCGCGATTGATAGTAACCTCGCCGTAACCTGTTTTTGACAATTCTTCTAACAGTCTAACTCCTGCTTCTGGACTGGCGATCGCCATTACATATTTTCCGGGAGTTTGACTGGGAATAAAATTGATAATTTCATCGACTTGGCGAGTCAAAAGCCAAGAAGTATCAATATCCACCGCAGGCCCTTGAATTCTTTGAGCTTGAATAAAATCAAGTACCTCTGGATTAAAACTAGCATTTCCCGAATTTCCGTAATAAGCTCTACCCATTGGATATCCGGGAATCGGCGGTGTCACCTGCAAATTTCCGTAGCCATTTGACCACTGACTTACGGGGTTGTCGTCGCGAGAGTTGCCAATTTTAATTACTCTCAAGTTACGCTCTTCACTTGATTTATCCGGCGGGTTTTTATTGGGTTCGTCAGTGCTTTTGAGAGCCACATTCAATTGGCGTATATCAGATTTTTCGGGAAGTTGAATGTAACCGTTTTTCTGAATATTTTGCATCCAAGCATTCTCGCCCTGGATGATTTTTAATTGAGCGCCAGTGGGTTCTACTGCTTGTTTCAGTTGCGAGATAAATTCACTGTTGGCGGCCCCTCTGTCGCTGACTTGAACTTCTGTTACTGGTGCGGTATTGGCTGGTATTATCCAAGGACTGACACCCATTTGGATTGTGGTGGCGGCGATTTGTTGACCGTTGTTTTCGGCAGTTGCTTTGAGATTGACTTTGCCGTTCCAATTGCGATCGGCAAATTGTTTTGCTTCGACACCTAAAACAATATTCGTGCTGAAAACTAGGGGTTTTGTACCGGATATATCTACAGCTTGCCATCCATCGCCTATTTTCTGAAAAACGTTGACATGAGGGCTGGCGATGCTATCAGCAGTGATAAATAATTGAGAGGTTTTGAAGTTTTCAGACAACGTTAAGTTAACTTGAGAAAGCATGGCGGCGCGGCGGGGGACGCTAACTTTGGTTTGTTTCCAAGGGGCTATTTTTGTGCGATCGTTCTTGGGATCATTAAACACAATTAGCGCGCCGTTAGACAATGACCATTGTTCTTTTCCGGCTTCGTCTAGTTGATTAATTTCGCCGTCTCTGTTAGTATCTCCCGCAAAGAAGAAGTTGGTCGGCGAGGCTGCGAGGTCTACAGGGGCGGGAGTTGCAGTTGCGGTTGACTCAGGAGTTGGTTGAGGAGTTGCTTGCTGATTTATTTCTAATTCTTGGCGGGCGAGTTCTTGGCGGGCTAATTCCTGCTTTTCTAATTCTTGGCGGGCTAGTTCTTGGCGGGCTAATTCCTGCTTTTCTTGTTCTTGGCGGGCTAATTCCTGCTTTTCTTGTTCTTGGCGGGCTAATTCTTGTTTTTCTCGTTCCTGCTTTTCTAATTCTTGGCGGGCGAGTTCTTGGCGGGCCAATTCTTGTTTTTCTCGTTCTTGACGGATTAATTCTTGTCGGGCAAATTCTTGTCTTTCTATTTCTTGGCGGGCGATTTCTTTTTTCTCTTGTTCTTTTCTCTCTATTTCTCGGCGGGCGAGTTCTTTTTTCTCTTGCTCTTTTCTGGCTAGCTCTCTTACCTGTTCTTCCTCGGCTCTAATTTTCTGTTGAGAACGTGCTACTTGCCATTCGTAGGTAGCGACAGTGAGGTTTCCTTGATATTCGATGGTTTTGTCGATCGCCCGCTCAGTCAAAAAAGAACCGTGAGGGATGAGTCGCAGGTGGTTGAGCGCCATTTGCCACAGGCGTTGTGACTCTTCCCAAGTAGCAGGGTCGGCTTTAGAAGTGCGTCCAATTACAACAGCTCTGGCGGCTATTTTAGCAGCATCGTCCCAATTATTTTTAGCTCTTTCTTCTGTTTGAATCTGACTTTGAGCGTTTTGGAGTTGCTCGGCCAGATTTTTGGATTGCTGGCGGTTCCAATGTTCTGGAGAAAATAGGTTGTTGTCGGGATTTTTGGTGCTGTTATCTAATTCTACCTTGAGGCGATCGCGCAATTTGTATAGTTCCGGGAGCGATTGCGGAGTGTCGCCGTCTGACTCTCGCCCTGAGAGTGCGAGTTGGTAGTTGAGGGAAGGTTGAGCCACTGTTGCGGGCACAGCAACCCAAATAATACCGATGACGACACCGAAAGTATTGACAATCGCGATCGTAATATATTTAACCCAGCGCATATAGTTTATCCTCTGACACACAAATTATTTTACCTAATCTTGGTGCCTTTGGTAAGATTTTACGGTGATTTGGGCGAATAGGACTTAGCATGGGGCCGAGAAACCGGGTTTTTCTCAAAAATACTTTGTTGCTACCGACAGATTAGATAAAAAACCCCGTTTCTTTGTCGGAGTCGGTAAGTTCTGTTATGGGATATTTACGCCATCTTTTAGGCTTCCTCATTTTCTTTGATTGCTTGTTCAATTTCCTCTGGATCAGCATCAGCATAAGCCCAAGCATTTACCAAGTCAGCGGCGGTTAAATGGGGAAATGATTATAGAATGATACCATCGGAAGCACCTAAACGGCGATCGCCCACGAGCGACCAAACGGGTATGCGAGTATTGCCAACACCAGCATCACCGCCGCACCAGCCGGGAGTTTTTTTTATGCCGAGGGAACCGTTGGTTAAAGTTTGAAGTAAAATTTCTATAGCTGCTGCTTTATCTGCGATCGTTAAGGAAGCAAGATTGACTTTTAATTCGGTTATTATCATAGCTTAAGCTTCGGTTATGCCATAAATATATGATAAAAATTGTAGTTCAAAAATTTTAGGAAATATTTTTGCAAAAAACCCGGTTTCTGCCTTCCCACAAGTTATATCGTTTCCGGTTGGATCGGAATGATTTAATCGGCGCTAGAACACAGAGTACACAGAGTCCGAGAATATATATCTGAATCATTCCGATGCTACCGGATTTGATATTAGAAGACTCGGCGATTGAAATCGCGACTAGACAAACGAAGTCAGCCTCCGCCGACTGAAGAGTATTGATATCAAAACCCAATCAAAACACAAACCCGGTTTCTTGGAGAAACCGGGTTTAATTATCTGCGTTAATGTGCGTTAATGTGCGATCGGAAAAATCCTACAACTGCTTCACCTCAGCAACTAATTTCGCAACCACATCCTTAGCGCTACCAAACAACATCATCGTCTTATCCTTGTAAAACAACTCATTGTCAACACCGGAAAAACCAGCACTCATCCCGCGCTTGATCACGATAGTATGCTTAGCCTTATCAACCTCCAAAATCGGCATCCCGTAAATCGGGCTCGCCGTATCGTGACGCGCCGCCGGATTCACCACATCATTCGCGCCGATTACCAACGCCACATCCGTTTCTTCAAATTGCGGGTTGATATCGTCCATATCGTACAACTGCGGATAAGGCACGTTTGCTTCCGCCAACAACACATTCATGTGCCCCGGCATCCGCCCAGCCACCGGGTGAATCGCGTATTTCACGTCAACACCCATTTTTTCCAAACCGTCGGCTAACTCGCGTACCGAATGCTGGGCTTGCGCTACAGCCATTCCGTAACCGGGAATAATTACCACCGATCGCGCATAACCCAACATCATCGCACTTTCTTCGAGATTGATACTGCGAACAGTTTTGTCAGTAGCACCAGCAGCAGCCCCAGCAGCCCCAGCACTAGCACCACCGCTACCAAAGGCGCTAAACAACACACTACCAAGCGATCGATTCATCGCCTTACACATGATCTGCGTCAAAATGATTCCAGACGCGCCAACAAGTGCACCAGCGATAATCAGCATATTGTTCATCAAAATGAACCCAGCCACACTCGCCGCAATCCCCGAATAGGAGTTAAGCAGCGACACCACAACCGGCATATCGCCACCGCCAATCGGGAGCACAAACATGATACCCAGGATATTAGAAATAGCCACCAAAGCCAGGAATACCGGTACATCTTCCGGGTGAAACACCATATAACCGCTGCCGGCTAAAAGCGCGATCGCCAGCATCGCATTAAACGGCTGTTGCAGCGGAAACGTCATGGGCGCACCCGGTAGCAATTCTTGCAGCTTCGCAAACGCCACAAGGCTACCAGTGAAAGTAATCCCGCCAATGAGCACACCCAAAAGGATCGTGATTGTCGCGTCTGGAGTTGGCGATTCCGGGATGCTGAGATAGCGCCAGAATTCGCCCACAGCAACGAGTGCAGAAGCCGCGCCCCCAAAACCGTTAAGCAAACCCACCATCTGCGGCATATCCGTCATTGCAACGGTTTTCGCCATAATTGTTCCCACAATGGAACCGATGATTATTCCGACAGCAATCAATTCGTAGCTGATAACTTGCCTTTCGAGTAAAGTACCGACGATCGCAATAAACATCCCGATCGCAGCTAACACGTTTCCTTGACGCGCAGTAGCCGGAGAACCCAATTGTTTCAAACCGACGATAAATAAAGATGCAGCCACTAGATAGCCTAGCTGAATGCCACTGGGCAGAAAATCGCTCACGCTTTAACCTCTTTTTTCTTGAACATTTGCAGCATTCGATCGGTTACTAAAAAACCGGCGACAACGTTAATTGTGGCCAGGGCGATCGCGATCGTCCCCAAAATCGAAGTAACAGTCACATTTCCCTGGCCCGAAATCAGAATTGCGCCTAAAACTGCAATTCCTGAAATCGCATTCGATCCCGACATCAAAGGTGTGTGCAGCGTCGGCGGGACTTTATTAATTACTTCAAATCCCACAAACGACGCTAGCGTAAACACTACTAAACCTGCAATCAATCCTTCTGCCATGACAATTGGTAATTGGTAATTGGTTATTAGTCATTAGTCATTAGTCATTAGTCATTAGTTGTTAGTTGTTAGTCAATAGTCATTAGTCCTTAGTCATCAACTGTAAAAGCTTTACCGTTTCCCAACCAGGTCAAACGTCTTCACAGACTGCTGTTTACTGCCGAGATCAGATCCCCCCTTAGCTTGCCCCCTACTCCCCCTTAAGAAGGGGGGGACAAGAAGCATTCAAAGTCAACCCCTACTCCCCTTCTTAAGGGGGATTTAGGGGGATCTGGCCTTGACTACCAACGAGATTTATCAACGGTTTTAGATTTAAGCTGACACTAATGAAATCACCCATTTTCCTACTAATGACTAATGACTGTTGACTATTAACTAACTAACGGCTGAAGCCTCAGCAGCCAAAGCATCCCGAACTCGCTGGTTGCTAATTTCGCCATCGCGGGCGACGCAAGCACCAGCAATGATATCGTCTTCAAAATTCAAATTGAGTTCCTTATCTTTCAGCATCAACTGAACCAAAGCCGAGATATTCTTCGAGTAAGTTTCGCTAGCGTGTACCGGCATCGAGGACGGCAAATTAATCGGCCCGATGACATTAACACCGTTCCATTCAACATCTTTCCCTGCTTCCGAACACTCGCAATTGCCGCCTTGTTCCGCCGCGAGGTCAACAATTATCGATCCCGGTTTCATTTGAGAAACCATTTCTCGGGTAACTAAAATAGGTGCTTTTCTGCCGGGAACTTGAGCGGTGGTAATCACTGCATCGGAGGCGCTGACGTGTTGGGTGAGCACTTGGCGGGTGTATTCTTTAGCGGCTTCTGATAGCTCTTTTGCATAGCCACCGGCGGCGACGGTTTCTTCTTTTAGTTCGACATCAACGAATTTAGCACCCAAGCTTTGCACTTGTTCTTTGGTTTCCGGGCGGATGTCGAAGGCTTCGACAACTGCACCCAAACGGCGCGCTGTGGCGATCGCCTGCAAGCCCGCAACGCCCACACCCATTACCAATATTTTCGCGGGGCGAATTGTACCCGCCGCCGTTGTCAGCATTGGGAAATATTTTGGCAATGCACAGGCTGCGATCAGTACGGCTTTGTAACCGGCGACGTTGGCTTGGGATGACAGTGCATCCATGCTTTGGGCGCGGCTGGTGCGCGGGATCATTTCCATGCTGAATGCCGTTACTTTGCGATCGGCCAACCGCTGCACTAAAGCCGGATTTCCCAAAGGATTCAAAAATCCGATGAAAACGCCTCCTTCGCGGAGTTGATGAACTTCAGATTCTTGGATCTCCCCGATTTTGACGACGACATCGGCTTCGCCCCACAGCGTAGCGGTATCACCGATAACACGAGCTCCGGCTTCTTCGTAAGCAAGATCCGAGAAAAACGATTTTTCCCCGGCACCGGCCTCAACCCAAACTTCTACGCCCTGTTTGACTAATCGGGCTACAGCGTCGGGCACTAAGGCCACCCGGCGTTCCTCTGCTTTAAATTCTTTGGCGATCGCTAATTTCATAAGAAAAACTCGGCAAGTGGGAAACTCAGCGACTTCAGTCCTGAGAGGAAAACGGCTCGGCGATTTCAATCGCCTTGAATCCCCTTTCGGGGGTCGGAGAGGAAATTTAATTAACCTCTCCGATGAGGTATGGTTGCCTCAAACTCCCATTTCTGGGGTAATGTTCGCTTGTCGGCCAAGGTTATAAAGGCTTGTTAGGCTAGCAGCACTGTCTCAGTGACTTTAAGACTGTTTAACAACTAGCGACAGAGCAGAAAACTAGCGTCGCATTCTCCGGTGTCGTGACCTGAATAACGTAGTCAGTTAAGACTTAGGCTGGTCAGAATAGCTTGTAATTTCTTACAAGCTCAGCGGCTTTAGCCCTGAGTTCCTGACTAACTCTCCTTTACTCTAGACATAGACAGGGCGGTTTCAACCGCACGCATACATGGCGGTTTCAACCGCGCCTGGACGAGACATGGCGGTTTCAACCGCGCCTGGACGAGACAGGGCGGTTGAAACCGCCAGCAGAAAGTCAGACAAAACCTGCAGACGCAGGTGGAAATTCAAATTTCCCAGTCCGCAGAGGTGTTCGGCGAGGGAAGCCGAGTCGCGGACATCGTTTGACAAGAAGCGATTTCAATTGCTGGCCCGGTGGCGGTTGAAATCTATTCTGCTGGCTTCTCACGTTGATAGTAAAGCCGATCGCCAAAAATACACTCGCTTCTTTAACTTGTCTTATAGATTCAATTTCGTTAAACTATTCAATTTGCAGCCGAGTATGGTATAATAAAACGCTGCCTAATTCTGTAGTGTAAATGTCTGTTGTCAGTATTACGCAAAAAAAAAATTGATTGAATTCGGGCGATCGCACTCATCAAATTGCCAAAACAATCGCTATATTAAAGGCATTCATTGCCAATTGCCCGCAGTAAATATTTAAGGTTCCATTCTAATTTTGGTCAGAGGAGCGATTATGAGACGATTATTTTCAGCACTAGCAGTTACAGGTTGTTTGCTGACAGGCTTACCCGCCATCAGTTTAGCCCAAGGAATGCCGGGATTCACAATTTTCGGCGGCCCCGAGCGCGCCAACCAATTAAACTATCGCTTGGATTACGGCAAAGCAGGGATGAACGGTGACAGATACCGGCTGCGAATTCCTTCCAAAAAAGTAAGTTTGGCGATCGCCCAACTGAACATATCCTATCCAGACTACTACAAAGGCGAATTCGACCAAAAAGATATTAAAGTGCGCGTCAAAGACAAAACAATACAATTGCAAGAAGTAATCTGGGATAAAGAAAATCGATTCATAGAAATTTATCCTGCAGAACCAATTCCAGCAGGTAGCAACGTTGAAGTTGTGCTCTCCAACGTCCAGAACCCAAGTCCCGGCGGAATGTACAATTTCAACCTCCGCATCCGCACCCCAGGGGACGTTCCATTGATGCGTTACCTGGGGACTTGGCTGTTAAGCATTGAGTGAGGAAAAGGGCAGAAACCGAGTTTGTTTCGACAAAATACGCGGTAACAGCCCGCAAATTCCCCAAAAAACCCGGTTTCTGAGCAACCCGCGATCGCCCAGAAACCGGGCTTTTTGTCGAAAAATACGCGGTAACAGCCCGCAAATTCCCCAAAAAACCCGGTTTCTGCGATCGGAGCGCATAAATCCTGAATACTCAAATGTCCACAAATACGTCAAAAGTATTATTTTTGGGCGATCGGACTCCCAAATCAACGAGCATCCTCTATACCTTAAGAAGGAGTCAACAACACAGTTAAATTCCCCATTCGATTGGGGGATGCGAGGCGGAGGGAGACTCCGCTATAAACAATAAATACAAAGGTTTTTAGGCGATTGTGGAAATCAATAGCCCAGAGGCGCTAGCTACAAAATATTTACCAATCAAATAGGATTGCTCGATCCCTACTGATACATGAATCTACAAGCAAAAATCAAATCCATAAAACTTCCTCCGGCCCTCAAATCTCGAAATTATCGCCTGTTTTTTGCAGGACAAGGCATCTCACTCATTGGCAATTGGATGACCCAAGTCGCTACTATTTGGCTTGTATACCATTTGAGCGATTCACCTTGGATGCTGGGCGTAGTGGGATTTACCAGTCAAATTCCCACATTAATTTTATTGCCTTTTGCAGGAGTTTTCATCGATCGCTGGAACCGGCACAGAGTCATAATTGCCACTCAAGTATTAGCAATGGTTCAATCCTTAGCTCTAGCATTTTTAGCGCTAACAGGAGTCGTGAACATCTGGCAAATTCTAGTATTGAGTTTCTTTCAAGGGGCAATTAATGCGTTTGACGCACCAGCACGACAAGCTTTCGTGCCCGAAATCGTAGACAAAAAAGAAGACTTAGCAAATGCGATCGCCCTCAACGCTTCCATGTTCAACGGAGCCAGATTGATCGGGCCGGCAATTGCAGGTTTGCTGATAGCGACAATCGGCTCTAGTTATTGTTTCCTGATTGACGGACTCAGCTACATCGCCGTAATTGCAGGCTTATTAGCGATGAAAATCAAGCCGCGCCAAATTGCCGCAACTAATACAAAACCCTTACAAAGATTAAAAGAAGGATTTGTTTACGCCTTCGGCTTTCCGCCGATTAGAGCAATTCTCATCTTATTATCATTAGTCAGCTTCGCCGGAATGTCACACACAATATTAGTCCCAATTTTTGCCACAAAAATACTCCACGGCGACGCAGAAACCCTCGGCTTTTTGATGGCAGCTTCTGGAGTCGGAGCATTTTCAGGCGCGATTTATTTAATTGGACGAAAAAGTGTCGTCGGTCTCGGCAAATTAATTGCTATTTCCCCCGCCGTCATGGGATTCGGACTGATCGGTTTTGGTTTATCCCGAGTCTTGTGGCTGTCATTAATCATGATGTTATTCGTGGGGTGGGGTTTCATCATCCAATTTGCAGCAGGAAACACATTCTTGCAAACAATTGTAGAAGACGACAAACGCGGCAGAGTGATGAGCATCTACACAATGGCATTTTTTGGAGTCACACCATTTGGCAATTTAGTAGCCGGCGGATTGGCCAATTATATCGGCTCTCCCAACACAGTCATACTTGGCGGTATAATTTGTATTTTAGCAGCAGTAGTTTTCAGCAAACAGTTGCCCGCTTTAAAACACTTAGTCCGACCAATTTATCAAAAAATGGGTTTAATTTCCTAAACAACCTGTAAACTTCTATCCTTCCCTCTTCCCATCTCTTTCTCAGCGCCCTCTGCGCCCTCTGCGGTAAAAAAATCCAAATTAAATACGCAACCAGAGGTTAAACCAATGGCAAATACCAGTGCAATTCCCCAACAGCAAAGCGACGATCACGTTCCCTTAAAAACCTGGATCGGCGTCATGGCAACAATGATCGGCGCTTTCATGGCGGTTTTGGACATCCAAATCACCAACGCTTCTCTGAAAGATATCCAAGCAGCTTTAGGCGCAACTTTAGAAGAAGGATCTTGGATTTCTACCTCTTATCTAGTCGCAGAAATTGTAGTAATTCCGCTGACTGGTTGGCTATCGCAGGTGTTTTCTGTCCGCCGCTACATTTTGGTAAATGCCGCTTTCTTTGTATTCTTTTCTATGTGCTGCGCTTGGGCGTGGGATTTGAATTCAATGATTGTTTTTCGAGCTTTGCAGGGGTTTACGGGCGGCATTTTAATTCCGATGGCTTTTACGTTTTTGCTGACAAATTTACCGCCCAAAAAGCAACCAGTCGGCATGGCGATGTTTGCACTCACAGCTACTTTTGCACCATCCATCGGGCCGACATTGGGAGGTTGGCTGACGGAGAATTACGGCTGGCAATATGTCTTTTATTTAAATTTGGTTCCGGGGCTGCTGCTGCTAGCAGGTGTGTGGTATGCCGTCGTCCCGACGCCGATGCGGCTCGAACTGCTAAAAGGGGGCGACTGGTGGGGAATTACCTCAATGGCGATCGGCCTGGGTTCCCTGCAAGTTGTGTTAGAAGAAGGCAGTCGCAAAGACTGGTTTAGTTCTGATTTGGTTTTGCGTTTAAGCATAGTTTCTGCCATATTTCTCAGCGCTTTTTTCTGGATTGAACTAACTAGAAAAAAACCGTTTATTAACCTACGATTATTGACTCGCCGCAATTTCGCTTTAGCAACTGTTGTGAATGTTTCTTTGGGGGTGGGATTGTACGGTTCGGTGTTCATTTTGCCCCTGTATTTAGGTCAGATTCAGCAGTATAATGCCATGCAAATTGGCGAGGTGATTATGTGGGGCGGCGTGCCGCAGTTATTCCTCGTGCCGATGGTGCCGAAATTGATGCAGCGAATAGATACGCGGCTGATGATTGGCATCGGTGTGAGTTTGTTTGCGGTGAGTTGTTTTATGAATGCCAGCATGACTCACGAGACGGGCATCGATCAGTTGCGTTGGTCGCAATTAGTGCGAGCAATGGGACAGCCTTTGATTATGGTGCCGCTGTCAAGTATTGCCACGGCTGGTATGGCAAAACACGAGGCTGGTTCTGCTTCGGGTTTGTTTAATATGATGCGAAATCTGGGAGGTTCGATGGGGATTGCGGCCCTAGGAACTTTGGTGACGATGCGCGAGCAATTTCACTCGAATCGATTAGGGGAATCTGTTTCTTTGTACAATCAGGCAACGCAGGAGAGAATGAATCAAATGACTCAGTATTTTGTGAGTCGCGGTGCTGATGCAAGTGTGGCGCATAACCAAGCAATTCAGGCAATTGATGGTCTGGTTCGTCGGGAAGCTTATGTCATGGCTTTTAATGATTGTTTTTACTTTGTGGGAATTGCTTTGTTGTTAAGTGGGATTGCTATTTTGGGTTTTAAAAAGGTGAAACCGGGTGCTGGTGGTGGAGGGGGCGCTCATTGATTCTGTAGCGCTTCGGCGCACCCTACAAATGTTCACCATTCTTGTTCTGCTTCTGCTTCTGCTTGGATTAAATTTTGCCGCAGTTGCACCCAATTTATTTGATGAGATGCGGAATATTCGAGGAGTTTTCCGCGCTGTAAATGCAGGACTCGCGTGCTAAACTGTTCGGCTAATTCTAATTGGTGATTGACCATTAAAATTGTGGTTTGATTGTTAGTTAGCTGTGTCAATACTTGCAAAATGTGGGCGGCTTTTCCTGCGTCTAGGGCGGATGTTGGTTCGTCTAAAAGCAAGATTTTGGGTTCCAAAATGATGCCGCGGGCGATCGTCACTAACTGTTTTTGGCCTGTGGAAAGCTGCAATTCGGTGCGATCGAGCCATTCTTGGGGTATGTGTAATTGTGCGATCGCCCCGCTAATTCTCTCAGCAATGTTTGATGCAGCAACGCCCCGCAGCTTCAAAGGATAAGCCAAAGCTTCTCGCACCGACATCCCCAAAAGCTTGGATTCTTGCAGGATTAGGGTGATTTGTCTGCGGAGTTCGATCGCAGGTATTTGTCGGTAATCCCGATTTTCCAGATAAATCGAGCCGCTGGTGGGGCTGCTGAGTCGGTTTAACAACCGCAACAGCGTAGTTTTCCCAGCCCCCGAAGGGCCGACAATTGCGACGCGATCGCCAGAGTGCACATCAAACGAGATATTGTTTAATAAGTAGCTAGAGGCGATCGGTGTTTTCAAACTTACATCATCAACGCGCAATTGAGGAATTGTTTCTGTATTATTTTCTGAATAATTAAGCATTTAATTTATTTAAAATAGGGAATAATTAGTCTTATTGAACCGCGAAGACGCAAAGGACACGAGGGGGAGCATCTCAATGAAAGCAGCCCAGATAAAAATTGGAGGTCGGAGGTAGGAGACAGGAGGAAAGAGGAAGAAAGAAGCAGTCAAAAGAAGTCTTTTTACAAATATGAGAGGCTCCCACACGAAGTCAGAATCAGGAAGAAGATCGGAAAAATAATAGCCAGATTTCCAACTTCTTTAAGAAGTCGGAAATCTAATAAATTTATCCGTGTATCCGTGTCCGCATCCTTGTATTGCCGCTCTTCATTCTCAAACTTTTACTGTTTTTTCCAATGGAAAACCCAACTGTTCGCGCTGTTCCAAATAAAGCTGAGCCACCCGTCGCGCCAAATTCCTAATTTTGGTAATGTAGCGAGTTCTTTCCGTTACCGAAATCACGCCTCTAGCATCGAGTAAATTGAAAGTGTGAGAACATTTTAACACATAATCAAGACTGGGCAAAACCAATCCTTTTTTTGTCAGTTGTTCGGCTTCTTGCTCGTACAATCCAAACAAAGTAAACAGCAATTCAGGATTGGAATCTTCAAAGTTATAAGTACACTGTTCTATTTCTCCTTGCAGGTGAACGTCGCCGTAAGTTACGCCATCTTTCCACTGAATTTTGGTCATGGCATCAACTTCTTGGAGATACATTGCGAGACGTTCTAGTCCGTAGGTAATTTCAATAGATACCGGGCGACAATCTATGCTACCGCACTGTTGAAAATAGGTAAATTGAGTAATTTCCATGCCG
Source organism: Microcoleus sp. S36a_B3 (assembly GCF_036700745.1). Classification (NCBI taxonomy): domain Bacteria; kingdom Bacillati; phylum Cyanobacteriota; class Cyanophyceae; order Oscillatoriales; family Microcoleaceae; genus Microcoleus; species Microcoleus sp. S36a_B3. The sequence goes on from NZ_JAUBPN010000005.1 coordinate 250,793, forward strand.
TCGAGCCAGACTTCCCAGCCCACACCCCAAGCTCCGAGGGTAGGCGATTCCCAGTTGTCTTCTACAAAGCGAATGTCGTGGTCTTCGGGGCGAATTCCTAATGCTCTCAGGGAGTCTAAATAAACTTCTTGAATGTTGGGAGGAGATGGTTTAATCAGGACTTGATATTGATAGTAATGTTGGAAGCGATTGGGATTTTCGCCGTAGCGTCCGTCGGTGGGGCGGCGACAGGGTTCGACATAGGCGACTGACCAAGGTTCGGGGCCAATTGCTCTGAGGAAGGTGTGGGGATTCATGGTTCCTGCACCTTTTTCTGTGTCGTAGGATTGGGCGATCAGGCAACCGCGATCGCTCCAGAATTGATTTAAAGTTGCAATGATTGATTGAAAGTTCACTGGTTTAAATAGGGCTAGTATGTATCTCAACTTATTTAAGCATAAAAAAGGCAGGGTTTATTTGCATAAACCCTGCCAAAGTCATGTGAGGTGTAAAAAGTTAGGTCGTTTGAATCGAGTTGTGATTTAGTCTGCGGGAGTGAGGGAAACTAATAGGGTGATGTTGTCAACGCCGATGACATAAACGGTGTCTCCCGGTGTGAGCGTGATTTGGCGATCGCAACGTGCGGGCCACCAGCTACCTTGAAAGCGGACGCGACCTGTTTGATTCGGATAAATCGATTCATCGACGATTGCTTCTTCGTTGAAGTAGTGAAAGTTGGTATTGATGTAGTTGTCGATTAACATATTATTTGCTGTGCTGTAGGTGTGGACAGAAAAAATAGAACCGAAAGCTTTTGCTAAATTGAACATTTTACGAACTCCTTTTGTGTTAAAATATAGGAAATTTTTAGATGCTGTTTCTGCTATTTAAAAGGCTGCATTTCCTGATTTTCGATGCTGTGATTTAGTCGGCGGGAGCGAGGGAAACTAACAGAGTGATGCTGTCAACGCCGATGACATAAACGGTGTCTCCCGGTGTGAGGGTGATTTGGCGATCGCACCGTGCGGGCCACCAGCTACCTTGAAAGCGGACGCGACCTGTTTGGTTCGGGTAAATCGATTCATCGACCACGGCTTCTTCGTTGAAGTAGTGAAAATTGGTGTTGACGTAATTTTTGATTAACATATTGTTGGCGGTGTTGTATCCTTGAGTAGAAAAGATTGAGCCGAAAGCTTTTAATACGTTGAACATGATATTTACTCCGGTTGTGTTAAAATATATGGATGTGTAATTGTCTGTTTCTGCTATTTGAGAGGCTGCATTTCCTGGTTAAGATTGATTAATTGCCCAGATATTTCATTGTTCTTGTCTGGGGTGCTTTCATCCGGATCAAAAATAAAAATCTTTTGATTTTTTTGGGGGATTTGAGCGACGGTTGCGGGGAGTCTAAATTGAGTAATTCCAAGGTATTGAATTAAGGATTTAGCTGTCGCTTAGTTGCTGGGATTTGTCTCACTGGTAGATGTTGTTAGCTACATTAGCGCTTGGCTGATTCCGCATTACTACTGCTGTGAAGATGTTTTGTTTTTGGATTTGAGGATTTTTTGAATCGGTTGTGACTCGCTTGCTTTACACTTACTAATTTATAAAAAGTCGAAGGTATGTGGTGCGATCGATCTGACACTTTCCGTCTCTGGTACTGGCACAGGACAGTAAGCAACGGTAAAACAACGATTAATCAATGGTTTGAGGCTGATTCTCTGGCTGGTGGCTGTGCCAATTTAGCAAAGTGGACTACCGCAGGCGGTGAATTCTAAGTTTACGCAATGTCGATCGGCCAATCCGGAACATCCGTACATATCTAGCCCGTGACTCATAGGTGCGATCGTTCGGATTTCAGCCCCCTTTCATCTGATCGGGACTGAAGTGCGATGCTGCGAACCGATTTTAAGTTCGATCGTTCGGACTTCAGTCCTCTCTCGTCTGATGATGAGCACTAAAGTCATCACTACGAACCGAGGCTGTAATCGCAATTATTCAACAAATCGAACTTAAAATCAATTCATAAATTCAGCATCTTAAATTCATAAAAGTCCTAATTATCAAGAACCTTCTCGATACTGCATAATAGTTACAGGAATTCTGAATAAAAATTTAGCTAACTGAGACAAACCAAACTTGAATTTCAGGGACTGTGGCAAATCTTGCACAGAAACTGCTACAAAGCCAAAGCGACTGTAAAATGCTGCGAGTCGCTTTCCCAAACATTCTAAATATAGCGGTTCCGTAGCCTGTTGAATTAAATATTGTGTGAGATAGGTGCCCAAACTGCGATCGCGCCAATCCTTCGCCACCACCAAACTACCCAACTCTTGCGCGCCGGAAAAGTTCCGCAACTGTCCGCAAGCAGCCAACTTTCCCTCACATTCGATGACCCAGAATTGCTCCCAGCGCAACTGAGTAGGATCGAGTTTAGCGCTCCACACCAACCTTCTAATTGATTTGATATCTTGTTTCAACGCTGGTCGGATTGTGCATTTTGGGGGTAAGGAAAAATGACTTTCATTCATGATGATTCCTGTTGGCTTTCTCGTTTGGCTTGGGCTTTCAACATCCTTTCTTTTAACCGTGCATTTCTCTCGGCAATTTCGGGATTTCCCTCATACCAAGGCGGAACATCGTCATAATCGGGGATTCCATCATCTATCAGATAGCGCGCGTTGGGTTGCCTGGGATAACCTGCGGCCAATCCTCCAGTACAGATCGCAAATAAAGCTGTATTTTCAGCAGCTTTTAATGCTCTCTTTGCAGCAGGAGAAACTCTCACAATATCGCCGCCCTCAAGTGTCAATAGTTCCCCATCTACAACCATCAAGCCCTTGCCTTCAACTACAATATAGACTTCTTCTTGTTCTGCGTGGCTGTGAGTAAAGGTGTAGCCCTCGCCAGCCGGCAAGCGAATCAAACCTAAAGCTACTCCTTGCAGATTTAGCTGTCGCCAAGGGTTGGTGAGTTGGGGCAAATTCTTAAAATCAAAGTGAGCTTTACTGAATTTATTGTTATTTTCAGAATCTAGTTCCATATTATCTATTTAAGTAGAAGAGGTGTTAATAAAAATTATACCAGCGACGCGCTTCAAAATGCGAAACACTTCGTAACAATCCTTGGCGCGATTACGAACTCATAAGATAAAGCGTACTGCGGATTGTCTTATTTAACCAATTTAATCAATCTGAAGTTGCTGCCATTTGTCAGAAGCCCAAAAGTTGGTCTATCAGGATTGGGGTTACTCAGCTTTTACGGTATCTTCTATCATGGGGTACTCGGCACTGTTAATATACCCAACATTTACTTTGTCTAAATATCGCTTTTCTTCCTCAGTAATTTCTGGTAAATCGTCAATCCATTCCCGAAAAAATTGTTCATCTTCAGCAAGTTGGAAGTTGAATTTTGTCTTGACATCACCGAGTGTCAGTGCTTTTGCTTGAATGCTTTGTGTCATAATTTTCTGTAGCTCTTAGCTAGTTGTAACTGATTGTAGCAGATCGATTGTCGATCGCCCCCAGCAACACCTCCGCACCAAACCGCACCGGATAGGTACAAGATAATCCCGTTTCTGCTTGAATTTCAGCTATTGCTAACAGCGCATCTGCCTCATTTAAGTGCTCGGTGTTAAGGGCGATCGCGCTCACTTTTGCCCCAAAAAAAGTACCAGCAGCAGCCACCATTCGTACAATTCAACCACTTTCAACAAACTCGGAATCGATACCCGCAGGTGATGCGGCAAGCCTGCTTTTTTACCCAGCCAGTTGTGGGTTGCCATGTCGATGGCGGCGCGGGCTGCGGTATATTGTGGCATAATTATAGTTAGGTAAAGTGCCCTGCCGCGCGCGCTACATTAACAGGTAAAAAGGTAAGCAAGTAATACCAATCTTCCAAATTAATGTAACAGTATATGTAGGGTGTGGATACATCGAAAATTTCTCAAAAAGAGTGACAATCTAATAGCGACGCACCTTACACATTGGGCGAACAAAACAACCCTTCGTTTCACTCCGCCCAACAATTTTATTGTTGCAACATTTTTTCTAAATGGTATAAATTCAAGAGGGTAGACTAAAGTCCTGACTGCGAACATATGATAAAGCAGGACTTATTTAATTGTAAGTCCTGCTAGGCTGCTAAGGGAGCATTTTCTAAATTTTATTAAACAGGCTGACTCAAAAATCCGCCTGACCAATTGTCAAATTCTGTGCCAATCTCCTCAGACTGTTCTAGTAGAGGGTTTAGCCTCTCCTCGGAGACTGCAAAGCAGGGGAAACGGTAAAAACCCTGCACCACTTTTTTTGTTTTAACCACGAAGGTCAACCAGAATTAGCTTTTATCGCCGCAGTTACAGCATTGTTCGCCAGTCGCTTCCCGGACACCGTTCTCCTATGGTTGGCGATTTACAGGTCAAACAGCAAAACACCTGTTCTGGCTAAAGTTGGTTGTTTATTTATGCTGTATTGTTCTATTCTGTACGATTTTGGAAAAATGTTAGCGATCGTACAAAAAACTTTACATTTTTCAGCTATTAGACTTTGCCAGAACAGCGAATCAAAGGCAAGATATATGCCTACCCACAATAATTATTGTTTATGTCTTCTGCACCTTTTGCTAAAAGTAGAAGAAAAGTCAGTGGTTTGTTTTTGACCTATTTGTTGACTGTGGCGCTTAGTTGTCGTAGTTGATGTTGAATTCGGTTAAATTCTTTCTGTTCTTCGCTTAGCAAAGTATTGTCGATCGGCGATCGCATATCCCACTGCAATTCAGACAATAACAGCAAACAACCGGCCATAATTATGCCTGTGGTTAGATATTGCCAAGGTGCGACAAAAGGCAATATTCCGATCGCAAATAGATGAGCTAATCCGATCGCGATAAAAGTGCGCGATCGCAAACCGAGTCCAGTACAAAAATAGCCGATCGCGCTCAACCCCAACCACAAATCGCACAAGTGCTGCAACAAACCACCCCAACCCAGAAAAATACTGCAATCCGTCAGCACCAAACCAGTTATCATCAGCATCGCCCAACAATACAGAATCCAGCTAACTCGCTCGACTTTTACCCAAAACAAAGTTAACACAGCCATCCCAGCAGTGCCAATAATCGTCAGTGTTGACCACAGAATCGCCTGAAAGCTCCAACTAAGCGGCACAAATTGAGCCGTGAAAAAAATCCCCGCCGTCACCAAACCCCAAAGCAGAAAAGTTTGGTCAATCCGGGTATAAAATCCTGAGAAAAGAGTAATATTTCCAATTTGCCAGTTTAGTTGCAACAAGCCCGATCGGTCTTGTACGTCGAGATGTTCCTGTTTGCTGCGGATTAGGGGTTCGGAGACGTTGAAAAAGGTCATCCAGTGTGGTTTAAAATATTAGGTTTTGCCTATTGTAACAAAACTACATAAATATTTTTAAAATTTTATTGCATTTTTTCTCATTCCCCGGATCTGCCTGGGGAGGTAGATCCCGAGGAACAGCCTCCCCAGAGTCTAAAGCTGGCGACGAAGCTGCGTTAAGTTTAGACTGACACAGCTTAGAATTTTGAGTTTAAGCAAGCCTTCAATACTAATTTTTGAGAGAAAAAATGAAGGCAACATTCACAAGCATTGAGCCATTTTAATTGTCGAGTAAATTTGTCACGTAGCTGTGGCAATTTTCAGCAGATAAAGTTTATTTTTCGTGGCGTTGCTGATTTACGGTAGGACAGGCTAAATATGTAATTCATCAAAACTAGCAGAAAGCTTCTGGATTTTGAGATTATTTGTTTCTCGCCCAGCGAGCAAAGTCTCTGCACAATTTAAGGCGGACTTGCACTGGTTTTTAAGCCGCTGGATAAATTATATCAAATCCTCTATTCATCGGAATAGTAAATTCACTGTTGACTGTTAACATCATGTATGAGTGCAACCGGAATTGATATTAGACTGCAATTGCATTGATGCGATCGATCGATTCAAAATTATTTGCGTCAATCAGCGTTCATCTGCCTGAAATCTGCGATCGCTCCATCGGACAAAAATTTATCTTGTAAAATAAACCAACTTTCCTAAAATTTTGTGAAAAAAATCGGCTTAAAAAAGAGGTATTACCTATTGACTTTTCCAGAAATTCTATGGTATATTTTAAATAATGGGAGTGTTAACTTGGATTTTAAAAATCTCACCATTCCCATTATTTAATAATACCTCATCGATTACTCAAAGTCAAGCATTAAGCCGAAAAAAAAAGGCGTTTTTTTTTAATTTCTTCAACTAAAATTAGTCTGCGTTGATTACCAATTCCCCGTTTCCGTCAATAACTTCGCCGATCGCCCAAGCAGCAATTTCCTGAGACTCAAACCATTGAACGGTGGCTGCGACTTGGGCGCGATCGACCAACAGGACAAACCCAACACCCATATTAAAAGTATTGAACATATCTGCGATCGCAACTTGCCCAGCTTCAGCAATCCAGTCAAAAATCGGCAAACTCGGCCAGCTATTAATGTCAATTTTCACAGATTGATTTGCGCCCAAACAGCGGGGCAAATTTTCCGGCAAACCGCCACCAGTAATGTGAGCCATCCCGTGAATTTTTAAACCGCTGTTAATGGCTGCGAGGACAGGCTTAACATAAATCGCAGTCGGAGTGAGAAGAACCTCTCCCAAACTTTGGCCGCCCAACTCAGAGGGTTGGGAATGCCAATCAAAACCCCTCACGCCCGCAATTTTCCTTACCAAACTAAAACCGTTGCTGTGGACGCCAGAACTAGCGAGCCCCACAGCCACATCTCCCACCCGCACCTGCGAACCATCAAGCAACTTGCTTTTTTCGACAATTCCCACACAAAAACCAGCCAAATCGTACTCACCCGCTTGATAAAAACCGGGCATTTCTGCGGTTTCACCTCCGAGCAAAGCACAGCCTGCTTGCTTGCAACCCTCAGCAATCCCTGTCACCACAGCAGCTAATTGTTCAGAATTTAACTTTCCCGTGGCTAAATAATCGAGAAAAAAGAGGGGTTCCGCCCCGGATGTCAGCACGTCGTTGACGCACATCGCCACCAAGTCGATACCTACCGTGTCGTGGCGATCGAGCTCGCTGGCCAACTTCAACTTAGTCCCAACGCCGTCAGTGCCCGAAACCATCACCGGCTCTTTTAAACCCTCCGGGACGCTGAAAAACCCGCTAAATCCGCCGAATCCGCCCAAAACTCCCGCTCTGTGGGTGCTTTTGACCGTATTTTTGATGCGCGAGACAAAAGCTCTGCCCGCCTCAACATCCACACCTGCTTCTCGATAATCCATAAATCCGCCAAATCGATTTCTAAGTTTTAGTGTATGCCCATAACGGTTAACGCTTAACAGTGGACAAACAGCTTTTTTCAGGCTAAGCATTAGACCCTTCCTCCAAAGGCCTGTCTAGAACAGGCTCGAAAAGCCTCTTCCAGAATAATTATGGGAGAGGTCTAGTACACAGCAATAAAATCCGGTGAATTTTTGTAAAGTTTTGTAAATTTTTCAGGAATTGCGAAAACCTCTGCAAACACTGGAATCAAAGCATTATCTGAGACATAAATTTGTGAAAAATCCCTCGATTTTTGGTAAATTTCGTGCTGTGAGCGATCCCCAAGCGCAAAAGTTTGTGGTAGTCTGTTGCAGTTCGTTACCAAAACACAAATTGCGGATCGAGTATGAGTTGTCAAGTATCGGGAAAGTTTCGACCAAAATTTTTGGGTCAGAAGCATAAAAGCACTCAAAGCAGCCCGATACTCTGCTGTGACTCTAGGAGGAATCGCGAAAAGCAAACAGAAAAATCTGTAGCGCCCGATCGCATCTTGGCAAATCCTCCAATCTCGCTTGGCAATGGCTCTTCACAAAAATGGACGTATGAAGGAAAAATTTGTTGGTGGTCTACTCGCTGTCCTGTTAGTTCCTGTCGTAGGAACGGCCTCTTCTTGTCACGCACAAGCAACAGATGCCGTCAAGCAAAACTCTCAGTCCCAGCAAGCAATTGCCACCCAACCGTCCCCGCAGTTAAACGCGAAGCGGGTCGAAGCACAAAAAGTCGGACAGTATCAGTATCAAGCAAGAGCTGAGATTAACCGAGACTCGATCGCCAAAATTCAGTCCCACGACTTAGGCGGGCGACAAGCAGCGACAGTCTACGTGCGAAACATTCCAGTCATCACCTTTCTCAACGCCAGTCCGGAAAAAAATGCCAAAATCGGAGAAACAGGCGACAGCCAAGCCGATGCTCGCAGTCAGTTAAAAGTAGCAGACCAAAAAGACAATCCCAAAGTAGGAAACATCGCCAGCAACGCAATCAGCGTCCAAGCAGATCCTGTGTCGCGGGCATCGAGCTTAGCAGCAAGACTCAACCAGTTAGCCCGCAACAACATCGATCCCAACAGCATTACAGTGAAGTGGGAAGAACGAGACCGCTACCTGATCCAGGCAAACGGCGAGGACTTGGTAAACATCAACGCCGAAACCATCCTCCCCGACACCACCAGCGACTTTAGTCGAGACGCGCTGCAAGTAACCAATCGCCTCCGCCGACTGCTGGGGAACGCTCCACCCCTGGCAGCAGTAGCAGGCCAACCCCAACCAGAACGCCCCCTGCTCTCTGTGGGCCCCGTTCAAGTGCGGCTCAACGGCTGGGCTTCCTGGTACGGCCCGGGCTTTAACGGCAACCTCAGCGCCAGCGGCGAGCGTTTCAACCAAAATGATTTAACCGCAGCCCACCGCAACTTGCCCTTCGGAACTAGAGTGATGGTGCGAAATCTCGACAACGGCCGCACCGTAGTCGTCCGCATTAATGACCGCGGCCCCTATGTGGGCGATCGGCTGATTGACTTGTCCGCAGGTGCCGCCAGCGTCCTGGGAATGATCGGCAGCGGTGTGGCGAGAGTGGAAATCGAAGTAATGGAACCGCAGCAGCCAACAACTGTGGGACAGTAAACGGAAGACAGTACAGTAAAAGGCCAGATATTGCAGCATTCTGCCTCGCAAAGGGTTTCTGGCCTGCTGCACAAAGAATTAATTTTCTTGTGGAGCCCGCATGAGAGTCCGTTCATCAAAAGGCGATCGAGAATAGACTTGGATTGCACAAGTCCTCGATCTTTCAACCGCAGATTTCAGGTAGATGCAACGCGGCTCAACGCAGATAATTTCAGATAACTTGTGAGTCAGTAACTCAGGGCTTTAGCCACTGAGCTTGTCAGAGAAATTGAGCAAGCTATACTGACGGGCCTGAGTCTTAACTGACTACGTTATTTAGGTCACGACACTCCTTGAATGCGACGCTAGTTTTCCGCTCTGTCGCTAGTAGTTAAACAGTCTTAAAGTCACGCTCGACAGTGCTGCTAGCCTAACAAACCTTTATAACATTGACCGACAAGCGAACATCACCCGAAAGGGATTTTTCGGAGACAACCATATCTCCACAGAGGAGCAACCATACCCCTCTAACCCCGAAAGGGGATTCAAGGCGGTTGAAACCGCCGAGCCGTTTTCCTCTCAGGACTGAAGTCGCTCAGTTTCCCACTTACCGAGCTTTTTTATGAATGCCAGAGGTATAGTGATGCCAGATCTCCGATCGACACTAATATCTGGCTCTCGCGGCCAAAATCGCGCTCTCTTGGGGGCGAACTTGTTGCTAACATCGGTGCAAGATATCAGATGAAACAAATTCTGAGTCAACAAATCTGGCTTCTGTCAAAGGCCTTCAGGAGAAAATAACGGTGCGTCTGTTTACTGCGATTGCAGCACTTCGCTGCTACTTAAATTCACAAAAATCTGCTGCACCTCATTTGACAGTCGGTTTAGTTCCGACGATGGGAGCTTTGCACCGAGGACATCTGAGCTTGCTCCAGCGAGCAAGACAAGAAAATGCGATCGTCGTGGTGAGCATTTTTGTCAACCCGCTGCAATTTGGGCCGAGAGAAGATTTTCAAGATTATCCCCGGAATTTGGAGCAAGACCAATTGCTGTGTTCGGAAGCTGGGGTTGATGCCATTTTTGCTCCCCCAGCAACGGAAATGTTCGGCAACTCAGGGGTCAATTCCCTACGGGATAGCTTCGCCGCGCGTGCAGAAACACACAAAACCGCCCAAACACAAATTCAGCTTTCATCCTTAACTCAAGTAGTACCGCCACCGGCGATGACATCAGTATTGTGCGGCCTAGTTCGGCCCGGTCATTTTCAGGGTGTCGCGACAATTGTGACTAAACTTTTGGGTTTAGTGCAGCCGACAAAAGCTTATTTCGGTCAGAAAGATGCTCAGCAGCTAGCAATTATCCGCCAACTGGCTGTTGATTTTAATTTGCCTGTAGAGATTGTTGCTTGCCCGATCGCCCGCGAAGAGTCTGGACTGGCGATGAGTTCTCGCAATCAGTATTTAACAGCAGAGCAAAAACAGCAAGCCTGCGCCCTCTACCGCGCGCTGCAACAAGCCTCAAAAACTTTTGCTTCAGGCGACCGCACTGCCTCCGCCGCACTTGCTGCCACGCGCGCCGAAGTCGCCAGAGAGCCTGCTGTTAAGCTCGAATACGCCGAACTCGTCGATCCCGAAACTCTCGCACCGTTGCAGGTTGTGGAAACAGCAGGACTTTTAGCCGTAGCAGCCAGAGTAGGCTCTACTCGGTTGATTGACAATATAATTCTGCTGAACCGACGGCCGATTGTGGCGATCGACGGCCCGGCGGGCGCTGGCAAATCCACCGTAACTCGCCAAGCAGCAAAAGCTCTCTCGCTGTTTTATCTGGATACCGGGGCGATGTATCGGGCGCTGACTTGGCTGGCTTTGAAAACGGGGACGCCGATTTCTGACGAATGCGCGATCGCCGAATTAGTCAGTTACAGCTATTTAGAATACAACCTCGATCCCGGAGCTTTGACACTAAAGATTAACGGGGAAGACGTAACCGAAGCAATTCGCAGTTTGGAAGTGACATCCCGCGTCTCAGAAATGGCAGCGATTCCGGCCGTGCGGCAGTTTCTGGTGGAGGAACAGCGGCGCTGTGGCAAAAAAGGCGGAATTGTGGCAGAAGGCAGGGATATCGGCACTAATGTGTTTCCCGATGCGGAGTTGAAGATTTTTTTGACGGCTTCGGTACAAGAGCGATCGCGCCGGCGACTGTTACAACTTAAAGAGAGCGATCGGGCTAATATCAGTTTGGCGCAGTTGGAACAAGACATCGCCCTGCGGGACGAAATGGACAGCACCAGGGAGGTTGCACCTTTGCGAAAAGCTGCCGATGCTGTGGAAATTCAAACAGACAATCTGACTGCTGACGAAGTGATCGATCGGATTGTCGGCTTGTACAAACAGAGAATTGGCCCGCCCCACCCACAAAAAGACTTTGATTGATATATAGCATTTCTGTGCTCTCATATGAGGCCCTATCCGGTATTAGCCCGCGCAGGCCATTGGCCCGCGCAGGCCATTGGCCCGCGCAGGCCATTGGGCACAGCGCGTAGGGCATAGCGCGTAGGGCATAGGGCAAGGCTTCCGTGGGCATACCTCACCACGCTTGAGAACCGCTATAGGTGCAATATTTGAAGTTGAATCAACTTGTAGCGTCAGGAAAAGAGAAGAGTCCGGCTCCTAAGTCCCCCAGAATATAACGAAGACAGTCCAGAATGCTAGTGTCACCTTGAAATCAACTTGTAGGGTGCGTCAGGTGCAACGATCGATAGAATTTCGGCTTTCGTGTCTGACGCACCCTAGTAATTGTGCTTAGGAATAAAAATTTAATAACTTAAGCGATTGGCTCGTTACCAGGCTCTGCCTGGTAATGCAGATCCGGAGGCTCTGCCTCTCTTTACCCTGAGCTTCTGGAGAGAGAGAAGTGTGGCAGATGTTTAAGTTATTAAGTTTTCTATCCTTATTTGATGTCGGGTCAGATTACCATAAAAAAAGCGGTTCGTAGTGCGGACTTAAGTCCGCAACATGAGATCGTACTACATGGGACACGCGCGATCGAATCTTATCGCTGTAAACCGTTGATTGGAGACGATATTAAGCATGAGGACTCTTAAACCGGGTTTAGATCTAGTTTTTTAGTTGAGAAACCCAGATTTTTCAAATAAACCCGGTTTAAGAGCGTAAATCCTGTTAAAATTTCGCCGATTTTTATTGGTTTGGTGGCTTTTTGTACACAAGTCTTAAATTTTTTTATCCTGTCGGAGTTCTGCGCGATCGGTTATTTGCAGTATTAGCATTTTTAGACGCAATCCGATTTAAGATAATTCTCTTAAGTGGATTACTAGGACATAGACATAAAATCTCAAATTAACTGTGCAAGGTGCGAAGGAGAGAATGACGTGACAAAATTGAAACGGCTGTTGAGGCGGCGCAAAAATTTAATCGTTGCTTTTACGGCCGCGGCCGCCAGTTTTTTACTGGGCGTGACGTTGCCAATGAACTTGCGGGCTACTGGGCCAGTGACACCGATGCAGTCGCAAGTGTTGGCGGTATCCGAACCCTCAGAACAAAAGCCGATCGCCAATGTTAACGGAATCAAAGGGGCGATCGCCAGTCGAGTTGAGTTTTCCCAAAAGGCGATCGCCTCTTTGGAGGAAAAGCGCTTTCAATCAAGCCTGCCCTCCGAGTTGAAAGGTGCAACCATCCGTCAGGCGAAACTCGACTCGCGGCACAAAGCGATCGCCCTGACATTTGACGACGGCCCCTGGCCGACAACAACTACACAAATCCTAGATATTCTCAAGAAAAACAATATTAAAGCTACATTCTTCTGGGTAGGAAGGTATCTGCACACTTATCCCGAACTTGGCAAACAAGTAGTGGCTGCAGGTCACGCGATCGGCAACCACAGTTGGAACCACCAATACATTAAGTACAACAAAAACAGTGCAGCTCGGGAGATCGATCGCACGTCATCGTTAATTGAAGAATTGACCGGGGTAAAAACATCGCTTTTCCGCCCGCCGGGAGGCATTTTAAACAATGGATTAGCAGCTTACGCACAGAAGAAAAATTATACAATTGTGATGTGGTCGGCCGATTCTTTAGATTGGCGGAGTGCTACGCAATCGTTGATGGACAACGTACTGCGGCAAGCAAGTTCCGGCGGCATTGTGTTGATGCACGACGGCGGCGGCAATCGATCAAAGACTGTACAAGCTTTGCCCAATATTATTGCTAAATTGAAAAAGCAAGGGTACAAATTTGTAACGGTTCCTGAGTTATTGGAGATGCAAGAAGAAGAGTTAAAGGAGCAAAAAACAGCAAAAAAATAAAAAATTGGGAGAGTGGAATTAAGCGCCATTTTCCCTTTTTTTGTAAGTAGTACGATCGATTTTTCAGAAGGATGCCTATCCTGTGCCACACAAATCGATCGACAATCGCTATGCTGTAACAGAGCATCAGTTCGATCGCGTACCAGCTATGACTGCAGAACCCAACCTAACATCAAGCTTAATTTTGATTGTCCTCCCAGCCGCGCCTTAATTTCGGTGTTAATCACCTATTGAAAGTTTGCATCTAACGGCAAATTCTGTAACTGAGAATTTATCCAAGCAGCCGCCGCCACTCCCGATCGCAAAGCAGCATCAATTTGACCTTCGCCGCACAAATCCCCCGCACAAACCAGCGGCAAAGTCCCTGCCGCAGGCAAACAATCAACAGGCAAAGGATTTCGACAAAAAGCATAGCGCCAGCGGTGAACTTGCAACCATTCCGGCTGATTCAGCCAAGGCATTAAATATTCAGAAGTGCGATCGAGCAATTCCCCGCCAACAGTATTCAAATCACTAGCTTCTAAATAACGTTCCGCAAAATTAGCGCTGCTGTGAACCACAAACACAGGCTGCTGCGGATTGATTCGCTTGCTGCTGTCGAGGCCAACCCAAGCTAAATCAGAATCATCGGGAAAAGAAACAGATTTCCACTGCGGATTGAGATCGCTCAACTCTGAATTTCGTGCTGCAGGATAGCCAGCCATAACTGTAATGCAAGGGTCGTACTCCACAGAACGCAATTTGTCAATAGAATCAGGCGACAAACCGATTTCCGAATCCAAAAACATTAAAGCTTGAGGAGCAGGAATTGCTACAACCACAGCCTTAGCAAACAATTCTTGAGGTATCTCTAAATTGTCGTCCGTAACTTCCAGAGAAAGATGCCACATTTGATTGTCGGTACGAGCAATAGCTTTGACTCGGCGGCCGTACCAAATATCTAAACCCTCTGCGATATACTTACCGACAGTATTCATCCCAGCAGGTGCGACATAATAAGAACAGGGAATAGCAGATATTTCTCCTTGTCGGAATTCTGCCACACTATCCGTCCAGAGTTTCAGGATCTGTCGATCGACCAAAACATCAATTAACGCCTGCACCGCCTCTCCCTGCGGCTCCAGATAGCGAGCCCCGTGATCGGCCCTAGCGCCCTGTACGCGGCGAGTAGCGACTCGTCCGCCGGGGCCGCGAGATTTCTCAACAACAGCCACAGAATAGCCAGCGAGGCGCAACTGCCGAGCGCAAATCAGCCCCGCCATCCCCGCACCGATCGCCACAACATCGAACATAATTAGTCAGTGGTCAGTTGTCAGTGGTCAGTTGTCAGTTGTCAGTTGTCAGTTGTCATTAATAATTAGTCAACAGTCAACACTCAACAGTCAATACTTATCAGTTTAAAGCTGCGGGGGAAGTTTCTGTGCAGTGTTTCAGTTTGCGGCCAAACCCTGAGAGCCGTAGCACAGGTTGCAAGCCCAACGCCATCGCCCTGCACCAAGTAGTAGAATAAGGGACAGCAGGAATCTGTGATTGAGATTAGCTTAAAAAAAATGCCACTGCAGGCAAATTCCCAACCCCGATGGTTGTCAAGCAGCAACAATCTAAAATCTAAAATCTAAAATCTAAAATAACTTTAGCGGAGGGCAAAATCTTGGACGAACTCAGAGCAGCATTAGAATTGACAACAGAAGAAGAATTGCAGCAACTAACAGAACTCTTGTTCAGCCGCAAGTTTAACCCCTTAGATTACGTGCAAACCCCCGCACCCACAGACGTACAAAGCCGCGATCGCGAAGCATGGCTAGACGCCGTAGAACAGCGGTTTCGGTATCTTGCAGCCGACGGGGTGACGGTACTCAGAGGGCGAACCGAACAAGTAACCTACAGACAAGCACTAATTCAAGTTTGTCGCTATCTCAAAATTCCTTATCCCAAACAGTTGTCAACCACCGACTTAGAAGCCGAAGTATTTCTGCATTTAATGGGCCGCGCTTGGAAGCGCTTACCCGCCGACGAACAGCAAGCGCTAACACTGCGCGTACAGCGAGCAATTGTTGATTCTAAACTCTCCCAACCCCTGCCAATTTCTGCAGAAAAAGACCCGCTGGGTTTGCTGTTCAAAGGTGGCAGCGCTTTAGCTGTGAGTTCTATCTTAAAACCCATGTTGCTCAAACTGATGGCCAATCAATTTGCGCTGCATTTTGCCACCTATCAAATGGCCAGACAAGGAGTGCTTGCAGGGAGTGCAACCGCAGCCACCCAGTTTCAAAATTATGTCGCAATTCAGGCGGCGCGGCGCGGGATGGCCGTCAGTGCTGCTCGTTACGGTGCGACGCGGAGCGTGTTTTCGCTGCTCGGCCCGGTGATGTGGACTTGGTTTGTGGCGGATTTGGGTTGGCGATCAATTTCCACGAATTACGGGCGGATTATCCCGACCATTTTTGCCTTAGCTCAAATTCGATTAACGCGATCGGAATGCGCTTGGGAACTAGCCTAACGATTTTGGATTGAAGAATTGAAGAATTGAAGAATTGAAGAATTGGAGTGTGAGTGAATATAAAAAATCGGTGCAAATTAGCTGTTAAACAGACAGCAAAAAATATCAAATCTCGCCTCCAAAAACATCCCGACAGCCGCTTGGTAATTCCTTGGAATTTCGCTCAAATCGGGATGCTGATTTTTCCCTTAATTCCAATATTGGGAGGTTTAGGAATATTCTTAGGATTGGCGGGTACTTGCAAACAAAAAATCCGCCAAATTAGCCGCCGCCCGCTGAATCGAGGATTCGCCATCCTCTTTGCGGTGCTAGTCATCACAACAATTTTTGCTAACAACCGCATCGATGCTGTTTTAGGCTTGTGCAATTTTTGGCCTTACTTTATATTTTTTGCCATTTTCAGCAGTTTAATTCAAACTCCTGCTCAGTTGCGACAAATGTCTTGGACGATCGCAATTAGTGCAGTGCCCGTAATAATTTTAGGTTTGGGACAGCAATTTTTAGGTTGGAGTGGCATCGATTTATTGCAGCCTGTTTTTGGCTGGGTACTCGAACCCAAAGGCAATCCCCCCGGCCGCATGGCTTCTGTATTTATGTACGCTAATATTTTAGCTTGCTATCTGACAATTGCTCTTATTTTAACACTCGGATTGTGGATGGAAGAAGTCAGTTGGCAGTTGTCAGTTGGCAGTTGTCAGTCGTCAGTTGTAAGTCGTCACCAATTCGCGATGCCCAATTCGCGATTCCCAATGCCCACTACCCAATTGCTATTTCTAAGTTTGGCTGTGCTGGGAAATGCTGTTGCTTTGATTTTTACTAATTCTCGAAATGCGTGGGGATTGGCTGTTTTGGCTGTTTTGAGCTTTGCATTTTATGCGGGTTATAAAAAAATATTAGCTGCGGTATTTAGTGGGGTTGGTGCAGTGTTTTTGTCGGCGTTTGGGCCGGAACCGCTGCGACAATATTTACGAAGAATTATCCCGGCTTTTTTCTGGGCGAGACTTACCGATGAGATGTTTCCAAATCGGCCTACTGGTACTTTGAGAACTACTCAGTGGGAGTTTGCTTGGTCGATGACTCAGCAGCGTCCTTGGACTGGTTGGGGACTGCGAAATTTCACTCCTCTCTACGAAGCTCAAATGCACGAATGGCTCGGTCATCCTCACAGTTTGATATTGATGCTGACTGCGGAAACGGGAATACCGGCAACGCTTTTATTTTTGGGTTTAGTTGGCTGGGTTTTGGCTAGAGGTGTTTTGTTGTTGATGAATTGGCCTGTTTCTGCTGCGGACATCCAACAAGAGCAAATAGCAACAAAGGAAGTAGGGGAAAATACTTTATTGCTCAATCAAAACTCTCTAGTTAACAGCACAATTCAGGTATTTTGTCAAGAAGAAAAAACGGACGATCGCCTAATTTTCTTCAGTTATTTATTAGCCTTCGCCGCCTGTACGCTGTTTAACACTGTAGACGTGACGCTGTTTGATTTCCGAGTCAATACAATAAGCTGGTTGCTGTTAGCGGCGATTTGCGGAGTTGGGAATTGGGAATGGGGAATTGGGCATCGGGCATCGGGAATAGGGCATCGGGAATAGGGCATTGGGCATTGGGAATTGGGCATTGGGAATTGGGCATTGGGCATTGGGAATTGGGCATTGGGAATTGGGAATTGGGCGTTGGGCATTGGTAACAGCCAACAGCCAACAGTCAACTGCCAACTGCCAACTGCCAACTGCCAACTGCCAACTAACTTCCCTTATTCCACCGTCACCGACTTCGCCAAATTTCGCGGCTGATCCACATCCAAACCCCGACGTGCCGCAATGTGATAGGCCAACAATTGCAGCGGAATTACTGTCACAATCGGTGACAACAATTCATCCACCAAAGGTACCGGCAAAACGTGGTCAAAAATCTCGGCTTCCGCTGCGCCCTGCTTCGGGGTAACGCCAATTAAACGTGCGTCGCGCGCCTTGGCTTCCTGAGCGTTGGAAAGCACTTTTTCGTAGACGCTTCCGGGCATGGCGATTGCCACTACAGGCACTTTAGCATCCAAAAGGGCGATCGGGCCGTGTTTCATTTCTCCCGCCGGATATCCTTCAGCGTGAATGTAGCTAATTTCCTTCAATTTCAGCGCCCCTTCCAAAGCAATCGGAAAGTTAATTCCCCGCCCCAAAAATATAAAATCTTGGGTATCGGTAAACTGGTGGGACAATTCCTCTACATACTGTTCTTGAATCTCCAAAAACTTCTCAATTTGCCCTGGCAAATGGCGCAAACCAGCAATAATTTCTGTCAATCTCTCCGTGCTGATTGTTTGTCGCCGGTGCGCTAAATCCAAAGCTAATAAATAGAATGCCATCAACTGAGTGACAAAAGTTTTAGTGGCAGCCACACCAATTTCAATACCGGCGTGGGTGCTGATTACGTGCGGCATCATGTGGGCGATCGAGCTTTCTGTTCCGTTAGTAATGCCCAACATTCTCGCGCGAAATTTATCGGTAAAACCCGCACGGCGCTGCTGTTCCATCCCCAAAGCAGCCAGGGTGTCCGCCGTTTCTCCCGACTGCGTTACCCCAATAATTAAAGTATTTGCTGTCAGCGGTGCCGGTGCGTAACGGTACTCAGAAGCGTACTGCACCGCAGTAGGAATATTCGCTAACTGTTCCAACAAATATTTGCCAATTAGCGAGGCGTGCCAGCTCGTTCCGCAGGCTAGAATTGAAATTTGTTCAACATCGGCGCAAAGTTCTTCGGGCAAGTTGAGATTGATGGGAGAGCCCAGATTTCCCGGCTGCCAATCGCTGTCTAAATAAGCATCCAAACAAGCTCGAACTACGGCTGGCTGTTCGTAAATCTCCTTGTGCATGAAGTGTTTGAAGCCTTGTTTTTCGACTAAAACCGGACTCCAACCAAGGATGCGCGGGCTTTTTTTCAGCCTTTCCCCTGTAAAGTTGTAAACTTCGACTCCCATTGGAGTTAGCCTAGCCAATTCGCCATTTTCCAAGGACAAAACGGTGCGGGTGTGAGATATTAAGGCCGGCGTGTCGGAAGCGCAGAAAAATTCACCAGCACCAAAGCCGATAACCAAAGGAGCTTGCTGTCTGGCAACAATTATTTCGTCTGGAAAGTCGGCGCAAATCGCAGCGATCGCAAAAGCTCCTTCTAACCGATTGACAACCTTGGAAACCACTTCCAAAAACGACAAATCAGCAATTTCCTCTGCTGTGGGATCTTTTTCTTCTTCCTTCTGCCTTCTGCCTTCTGCCTTCTGCCTTCTTTCTTCCGCAAAAAAATCAGCTATTAAATGAGGAATAACTTCTGTATCGGTATCCGAGACAAATTTATGTCCCTTCGCTGTCAATTCTTTCCGCAACTCGCGATAATTTTCGACAATTCCATTTTGAACTACCGCAATTCGCCCACTATTATCTAGGTGAGGGTGAGCGTTATATTCCTCTGGTTTGCCGTGAGTTGCCCAGCGGGTGTGTCCGATGCCGATGGTAGCCGGAGAGTCTATCTCTGCTAGCTTTTCCCGGAGGTTGTGCAACTTGCCCTTTGCTCGGATGCAGGTAATTTCTCCTTCGGAGATGGTAGCCAGGCCCGCTGAATCGTAGCCCCGGTATTCTAGTTTCTCCAATCCTGCTAGCAAAATCTCGCTTGCTGTTTGCGTGCCGATATAGCCAACGATTCCGCACATTTAAGGTAAAACTCCTGCTTAGCGATCGCCATAAAACCCAAGTTTTATCATTTTTAGCTTCTTCGTGCCACAAAATGCAGATTTTGCGACTAAAAGAGAGGGGGCAATTTAATCGCCCCCTCTATACGTGCCCGTAATTCGATCGGCGTGTCGATCGATATTTAGTAGGCTAGACCCATACTGCGAGTAGTTTCTGCTCCCAGGTAAACCCGGATGCTCAGAAAATCGGTAGGGCAAGCAGTTTCGCAACGCTTGCAACCTACACAGTCTTCTGTGCGCGGAGATGAGGCAATCTGAGCCGCTTTGCAGCCATCCCAGGGCACCATCTCCAAAACATCAGTCGGACAAGCGCGGACGCATTGAGTGCAGCCGATGCAGGTATCGTAAATTTTGACTGAATGAGACATTGAATAAAGGCTCCCAACGAGTCACTAAAAATTTGCTAGCTCTGCGGATTAACAGATTTGACGGCGACGTGCCACCGCTATAGCCTGCACAGAGAGTTAAGCGTTAGTTTACCGCAGTGGCTGGAAGCACTTCCCCAAAAAGCGACAAAACTTCACAGTTATTCACGCTTCCAGTCCCATAGAAGTAGCTTGAAGAGCGCCCTAGGGAGCTTGCGTGCCCGAGTTCCAGCACTAGGGTATGATTGCGATCGCCGGATTCGGTCTTAACGTGACCGGGGACAGCACTACGGTATGATTTCGATCCGTCGGATTGGATCAGAGCAAAAACTCAAATTCTGACTGCCAAACCGTGCCAATCGATCGACTCAAAGCCGAATTCCTCGAAACTTGTATCCGTTTTTAGGCGGACTCGGCGGAAACAGTGGCTTTTGTGAAGATAAAAAACCGCAAATTGACGAATATCAACGGCGAGATGTTGTTTAATGCAAACATTTTATTTGTAATGGCATAAACTTTGAAGCCTTGAGACTCTAAACTCTCAATTTGCAAGCATTGCTTACCGCTACACGAGCTATAAGAGGAATTGTACCCGTTTGTCAATCTACTTTACGCTGTGAGGCAATGAAGGGAGATCGAGGAGCCAAGAAGAAACCCACGAGACTAGCAAATAGAATCGGTGTAAAAGTGCTTAACCCTGTCAACTTCGCGAGGAGCAGAGTTGTACTAATTGGAGTGCGAGTAACCGTTGAATTCAGAGCAGCCATTACACAAATCATTGCCAAAGTCTCATTCGATCCGATGGGATTCATGATGGTGATTGCCTTTCCTAAACAGGCTCCTATAAAAAATAGCGGAATGATTATTCCCCCTCGCCAGCCCCCATTGATGGTCACACTAATGGCCAATACTTTAACAACAACTAAAGTCAAGAGAAATGTCAAAGAAAAGTTTCCCTCAACAATTTTTTCTATTTGATGTTCCCCAAAGAAACGTGTGAGCGGAAAGTAAGCTGAGAAACCACCAAGTGCTAGTCCGGCTAAAGTAGTTCGCACATAAATGGGACTGCGTATCGAATCAAACAAGCGACCAACACTGCGAAATACGGCGATAAAAAACCACCCCATAATCGCCCCTACAATTCCATAAGCAATCGCTGCGCCAAAGTCATAAAGGCTTTCCACATTGTACTGAGGAAAATTCCAGGTAGGCCCAAGTCCAAGCTGAGTAATTGCGACAAAGATGGTGTAACTTGCACAACTTGCCACTACCGCAGGCAATATTGCTTCAAAATACTCTACAACATTCTGATGATGCAGGATTTCTAAAGCAAAAAAAGTACCGCCTAAAGGAGCGCCGAACAAAACTGTAAAACCAGATGCCATACCAGCAAGACTCAAAGTTCGTAGTGCTTCTCCGCTTAATTTAAAGCGATCGGCTAACCAGGTACCAATTGAACCTGTGACTTGCACCATTGGCGATTCTGGGCCAGCACTTCCTCCACTGGCAATACTGAGTAGCGATGACAGAATCATCGAAGGATTTTCATTCATTGGTAATCGCCCACCCTTGAGATGAATATTGTCAATAATCAACCCAATTTCTCCAGGATTTCCCAGCCAATGAATGAGCAAACCGATGAGCAAACCAGTAAGGGGCATGACGATTAGTAGATAACCTCCACTAAAATTTTCAAATCCCCGCATCATGTAAGACAAACATATCCAATAACTTGCAGCAAATAAACCACAAATTATTCCTAGCATTGCCCATATTAATACCGAACGTGTGAGATTTATTGGGTTTCGTTTCATTGCTTGTTCCTTGTCTCTAACTAGGAAGTTAGGAAGTCTTAAAACTATTTTGTATAATAGTATACTGTTTTTTTGTCTGTATCTTGTATTGACTCAAAAATGTATGAGCCCGATCGGGCTTTCGGCTCGCGGGCTCTGTATAATTCCGATCTAACCGGATTTGATTTGAGTAAAAACTCAAGTTTTTATGCTAATTTCCCAAACTGGTGCAACAGTTGCAAAGGCTTGTTATTTGAGATTCTGGCTTTTAGCAAAATTTTGGGTGAGCCAGATCCTATACCAACTGTTGCAATTTTTTTGATAATTAGTATTGCTGCAAACTGGTGCAAATCGATCGACTAAAAGCCTAATTTTTCTAACACGGGCTTTGTGGAAACAATATGCCGATCGAGTCCTAGTTTTTTCGGCTCCACACCCAAAGCCAAAGCCACCAATTGCGGCAAATGCAGCACCGGCAAACCCAATTTGCGATCGATAGCTTTTTCCACCTCCGGCTGTCGCGAATCCAAATTTAAATGACAAAGCGGACAAGGAGTTACCATACAATCAGCGCCATTGTCAAGAGCATCTTGAATGTGTTTTCCAGCCATCTGAAATGATTGGTTAGTGGCATAACTCGCCAGCGGCCAGCCGCAGCACTGTGTCCGCCCTCGATAGTAAACGGGAGTTGCCCCGATCGCCCGAAATACATTTTCCATCGATTCCGGTTGGTGCGGGTCATCGTAAGCCAAATGTTCCTGAGCTCGCAGCAGATAGCATCCGTAAAAAGACGCGCACTTCAAACCGGAAAGCTTGCGGGTGACTCGCTTCTGCACTTCCTCCAGGCCGTAATCGGCAACGATCGCCCACAACAGATGTTTTACCTCCGTACTGCCTTGATAAGGCGAACAGCCTTGTTTTTCGAGCAAACCGTTGACTTTTTCGAGGTAAGGTCGATCGGTCTTTTGGGATTGCTTGAGGCGATCGTCCACATGACCGATTACCCCTTGACAAGTGCTGCAATGGGTGAGTAAAGGCAGATTCAGTTGCTCGGCCAAAGCAATATTCCGGGCGTTGACAGTATCTTCGAGCAACTGCGAATCTTCCTTAAAAGTACCAGAACCGCAGCAGGAAGCTTTTTTGAGTTCCACCAGCTCAATGCCCAAGGCTTGAGTCAGCGCTTGGGTAGACTGGTAAAGTTCGCGGGCGGCCCCTTGGGCTACGCAACCGGGAAAGTAAGCATATTTGAGAGTTGGGGATGGCATAATTGTTTCTGCTGGGGAGACAAGGCAAGGGACAAAAAAGGAGGGCGATCCTCTTCGAGGGCTGCGCTAACGGATTTCCTCTCCACAATTACCGCATCAGAGGCTAGCTAGGGGTGAATTGTCAGCTTTTCTCAAGAATTTTCAGACCGATTTACCCAAAAGATGCAACTGTAAAAAAACTTAAAACCCGTATCCAGCAGTAATCCCAATCTCAAATATCAAATCTCAAATGGTATGAGTAAGTTGCTACTATAGCCTTTCGAGATCTCATTTATGAGGTACTATCCGGGATAGGGCAGGGCATCGGGCATGGGGCATCGGCCAAACAGGGCATCGGGCATAGGGAATGGGCATAGGGCATGGCACCACGCGATCGAACCGCTATAGATTGAAATTGTATATTTCGATGACTTTAGCAAAAATCATCTCCCCATCTCCCCCTCTCTCCCCATCTCCCCATCCCCCCCTCTCTCCCCATCTCCCCTCTTCCTCTCTCCCCATCTCCCGATTTCCCCATCTCCCCATCTCCCCATCTCCCCATCTCCCGATTTCCCCATCTCCCCATCTCCCGATTTCCCCATCTCCCCATCTCCCCATCTCCCCATCTCCCTCGTGTCACTTAGAAAAGCGGCAACCCTTTCTCCTGCCGATCCCCCTTTCGGATAAGATTAGATACGCAGCAACCAATGAGGACAGGATGTTATGAGTCAAGACGACATTTTTGCCAGAGTCAAGAAAATTGTGGCCGATCAACTCGAAGTCGATCCGAGCGAAGTCAAGCCCGAAGCCAACTTTGCTAACGATTTAGGAGCAGATTCCCTAGATACTGTAGAGCTGGTCATGGCTTTGGAAGAAGAGTTTGATATTGAAATTCCCGACGAAGCAGCCGAAGCAATTACCACGGTTCAAGCTTCTGTAGATTTCATCAGCAGCAAACTTGCAGCTCCAAAAGCATAAAATACCTGTCTTTTCCCCTAAGAGGAGAGAAATTTAAAAACTAAAAACTCCTCTTTTGTTCTGCGTTCTGGGTGTTTAATTTTTTGAAACTGAAATCATGACAAATTTAGAGCGTAAGCGCGTTGTTATCACGGGTCTCGGCGCGATTACACCGATCGGCAATACCTTGTCCGAATATTGGGACGGTTTGCTGGCCGGGAAAAATGGCATCGGCCCGATTACTTTGTTCGATGCGTCGCGGCACGACTGCCGGATTGCTGGAGAGGTGAAGGGTTTTAACCCACACGACTATTTAGAGCGCAAGGAAGCAAAGCGGATGGATCGCTTTGCTCAATTTGGGGTATCAGCGAGCAAACAAGCTCTAGCTGATGCAAAGTTTGAGATTAACGACCTGAACGCAGAACAGGTGGGTGTCATTCTTGGCACTGGCATTGGCGGGCTGAAGGTTCTGGAAGACCAGCAAGAGATCTATTTGACTCGCGGCCCCGATCGGTGCAGCCCGTTTATGATTCCCATGATGATTGCGAATATGGCCGCGGGCCTGACGGCGATTCAAACGGGTGCTAAAGGTCCAAACTCTTGCACTGTGACAGCCTGCGCTGCTGGGTCGAATGCCGTGGGCGATGCGTTTCGCATGGTTCAGGGCGGTTACGCGCAAGCGATGATTTGCGGTGGTACGGAAGCTGCGGTGACACCTTTGTGCGTGGCGGGTTTTGCGGCGGCGAGGGCGCTTTCGACTCGCAACGATGACCCGACTCATGCTTGCCGTCCGTTCGATCGCGATCGTGATGGTTTTGTCGTCGGCGAAGGCGCTGGCATTCTGATTTTAGAAGAAATGGAGTACGCTCTGGCGCGCGGCGCGAGAATTTACGCAGAAATCGTTGGCTACGGTTTAACCTGCGATGCGTATCACATGACATCCCCAGTACCGGGGGGCGAGGGTGCCTCGCGGGCGATCGCTTTAGCGCTCAAGGATGCTGGTTTGACACCGGATATGGTGAGTTATATCAACGCCCACGGCACGAGTACGCTTCCCAACGACTCTACTGAAACGAAGGCGATTAAGAAGGTTTTGGGGGAAAGCGCTTACAAAGTAGCAATTAGTTCTACCAAGTCAATGACCGGCCATCTTTTGGGCGGTTCTGGGGGAATTGAGGCGGTGGCTGCGGTAATGGCGATCGCCAATGACAAAATTCCGCCGACAATCAATCTGGAGAATCCCGATCCAGAGTGCGATTTAGACTATGTTCCGCATACAAGTCGCGATCTAAAAGTTGATGTGGCGCTGTCGAATTCCTTTGGATTTGGCGGCCACAACGTGACGCTGGCCTTCAAGAAGTTTGTTCCGTAACCGGAAGTCAGAAAGTCGCAAGTTAGAAGGTGAAAAATTAATTTTTCACCTTTTATTTTTTTGAGATCAATTTTAGATTGGGCGCACTGCGACGAAGAAACCAGGTTTTTCACCAAATCTGCTGGCTACAGCGAATTATTTTCGTCAAAAACCCGGTTTCTGGCCACCCGCGCGTAAGTCATAAATTTGTTGGCATTGGGGGGATATGAGTGAAATTACTGCTGAGCAAATACTGCAAATTAAAGCTATTTCACTATGAAAATTTTAAATGTGTTGAGTGTGGCAGCAATATCAAAGATTACTTGACAAGTCAAGGAATTCATGGAAAGCGCATAAAAATGTACACAGGAGAGGCAATAGTTTGGAACGGCAACATTTACGATCGTAGCGTGCCGGGAGAGGCTATTTCAGTGAATGGTTGTCATGAAGGAATCGCTATTATCAACAACATAGAAACTATTTTTGACAACCATTTAGCTTATTCTGCCGGCAATAACTCCAGCCGATATCGGTACAAAGCGACAGGATGCCCCCCAGCAGCAAAATAATCCGGGTCTTGCGGCGACAAATAAATCGCTGTTACCTGATCTGCCTCGATTCTTTTACTCGCAGAATCGCCTTTTTCCCCGCCTCCAACCACTCGATAAGCCGTTGTTGTTTCCACCTCGTTTAAATAAATATCCGTCTCTCCCCGAAATACTTGCTGAGAAATTTCTGCAGACACAAACTCATCGGGATTCGACGTTTGGGTGCCGCGACTGGTAACAATCGAGATTAGTTGGCGATCGCCTTTGAGTATGGTAATCTGGCGGTTGGGATTGTTCGGATCGACTTTCACCGAAAGTACGCCGCCGTCGCCTAAATAGGCTTTGGCGATGTTCAAACCGTTAAAAGTGCGATCGGCCACAATCTTCTTAGCTAGCTTAGATTTATAATTAGAAAAAAAACCAGTATTTATTTCTGGTTGAAATCGCACTTTAAATAATACTGGCTGCTGCAAATACTGGCGGTTGCTTTCAAATCCGGGCGTGACAATATTTGGCGCTAAAGGAGCGGCTAAATCTACTAAAGTGCTAGCAACATTCCACTCGCCAGCCATCCAGTCTGGATACACTAAATCTCCCTTAGCAGCAGCAATAGCAGGTTTGCTTTCCCAATGGGGAAAACTGGAAATGCGATCGCCCAAAACTCCCGCCTGCGCGCTGCTACCCCACAAAATTAACGCGCAAACCAAACAAAAACCCCAAATTAATTTCATACTAAATGATATTCAAACAGCTAATTATATTTTTTAATCAAAAAGGTTCGTAGTGAGGAGTTTAGTCTTAATTTTTGCGAACTAAATTCCTCACTATGAACCTTTTTTAGTCAGGAGTTTTGGGCTGTTTTACAGACTAAAGTCCGAACGATCGAACCTTTTTTATTGTTGTTTAGCTTTAAAGTGTTTCAACCGGTGCTGGCTCCCAAACTTCACCGTATTGTTCTTTCAATTCGTGCCAATTTTCTACTTGTCCCGGTTCATATTCTCCCGGCTTTCCCCACTGCAAAAATGCGCTCAAAGCAGCATCATTTTGTTCGTCTAAAAAACGAATTGCATAGGTGGTGAAATTGCCTCTTTTTGCCTCACCAGTCTCAAATTTTACTTGTTTGATTTTGTCCATATTCAAGTGAAATTCAAATATTTCGGCGTGCATATTTGCATACTTACCCTTGGGCAACTCTGCGTAAAACAGCTTGTGTATTGAACCGCGCACTTCCAGCACTGCGGCGCTGCTAGTCACGATTAAACGCAGTGTCCCCAATTTTTCGCAAGCTTCTAAGAATTCTTTAAGAGTCGCAGTCATATCACTTTGGGATTTTGGATTTTGGATTTTGGATTAAATCGACAAGAAGCAAAGGTTAGTTGGAAAGCAGGAAAATTAATTAGATAAAAAAGGATAATTCTTTGTTCTTCCTTCTTCCTTCTTCCTTCTTCCTTCTTCCTTCATTCATTTTTCGTACATTTCGTAAGCAGCGACAATCCGCTGTACTAACGGGTGTCTCACCACGTCCGCTTGAGTGAATTCGCAGAAAGCTATGCCTTCAACGTTTCCCAGAATATTTTGAGCAACTGACAATCCCGACTGTTGGTGTGCGGGCAAATCTGTTTGAGTTAGATCACCGGTGACTACCATTCTCGATCGAAAGCCGAGACGAGTCAACACCATTTTCATTTGAGCCGGAGTCGTATTTTGAGCTTCGTCCAAAATGACGAAAGCATTGCTGAGAGTGCGCCCCCGCATATAAGCTAAAGGAGCTACTTCGATCAGGCCTCTTTCCATTAAATCGGCCATTTTGTCGGGTTCGATCATTTCTTGCAAGGCGTCGTAAAGCGGACGCAAGTAGGGATCGACTTTTTGCTGCAAATCTCCGGGCAAAAATCCTAATTTTTCGCCAGCTTCTACGGCTGGCCTGGTTAAAATCAGCCGTTCGTATTGCTTGCTTAATAGCGCTTGTACGGCGAAAATGGCTGCTAGAAATGTTTTGCCAGTACCCGCCGGGCCGATGCAAAATGTCAGGTCGTGGGTGCGTACTGCTTGGACGTACTGGCGCTGCTTGAAGGTTTTGGCTCTGATTTCTTCGCCGCGGCGGGTTTTGGCGAGCACGTCTCGCTGCAAGTTTTGTAAATCTTCTTGGCGGTTGCTATCCAAAGCTTGGCGCGCTGTTTGGATTTCTACTCCGGTAATGGTTTTGCCGGCTTTCCAGAAGTCGGAGAGCGATCGCACTAATTGATGACACAATTCTACTTGAGTTTTTGTGCCAGAAATCAGCAGTTCTTGCCCTCGCATTACCAGGTTAGCGCCGGTTTGCTTAGAGATAATTTTCAAGTTTTCTTCTTGATTGCCGGCCAGCGAGATAGCGCTTTGAGTGTTCGGCAACTCAATTGTTAGTTTTTCAGTCATGCCAGCATGAGCTCCTCCAAATAAGCAATTGTAGCAGTGGATAGCAAACAGCAAACAGTAAACAGTTATGTATGGGAATCAAACCATTTATCTGTAACGATTATAGTTGTGATTCGTGAGGTTATATCAATTCCGGTTGCACACCTCATGATGTTAACGGTTAACGGTTAACAGTCAACTGTCAACAGTGAATTTACTATTCTGATGCTAACAGATTTGATAGATATTATTTACGTTCGCGCCAGATTTAACGGTTGCTAGAAATTTTAACTATCGATGGTTAAATTAGCTGGCTTTGGCGAACAAAAAGACGCCAGGTACTAAGTTTTACCTAGTATCTAAGGCGTCTTTTCTGTTTAAATGAATGAGTTTGGTGCTTGGGGCACAAATCAAATCTCCCTTCTTTGAAGTCACACAACTTGAGATTTTAGATTGTAGATTCTTCGACTTCGCTCGCGAACAAGTTTTAGATTTTAGATTTACCTGATGCTGCTGAAATTTGAGATTGAAAATTTTAGATTTGTGTCCGATCGCAAAATCGGCAATCTAAAATCACAGGGGGCTTGTAATACCAAGCCTACAACAGGCAATCTAAAACCTAAAATTGTTTTTGGATTTTGCAGTTAATAACCGGGAGTATTTCTGCTCGTTCTAAACGTAGGTGTGTTAGTACGGCGAGGTTGTTCTCTCGGAGCTCTGCTAGGTAAGGGAGTAGGCGAGGGAGGCGAAGTTCGGGGTCGGAAATCTCCTCGATCGCGCATACCGCGATCGCCCCTAGGTGGCCCGGAGCCTCGATCGCCTCCTTCGCTATCGTATACGTCTAAGTAGAGCGACTGACCTACAGTTTGCGCCACCGCTTCGAGGGTAGTTCTAATTGCCTGAATATTGCGTCCGCCCCTACCATAAACCCGCCCCTTGTCAGGATCTTCAAAAGCGAGCCTTACCCAGACGCGAGATTGGCGGGGGTGCAGTTCGCAATCAACCCGCAAAGAGTCCGGCGACTCCAGAAAAGGTGCAATTAAAAACTGTATCAGTCCAGCATAGTTAGGGCTAGCTGACTGCTGTTGTGCTGCTGGACTCAACGTTGGCTCCGGCTCCGACTTGTTCAAATACATTAGCTTTTCTCAGGATGTCACGCACGGTGTCAGTTGGCTGAGCGCCTTGTTGGAGGCGCTTGACAATCGCTGGAACATCCAGCCTGGTTTCGTTATTTCTGGGGTTGTAGAAGCCGAGTTCTTCTAGGGGACGGCCGTCGCGGCGGGTAGAACTGTTCATCGCTACAATCCGGTAGCTGGTCTCGCGTTTTTTCCCGTATCTTTTCAATCGCAGTTTGATCATCTTCTTGCACAATAGTCCTGGCTCAATTGTGACATACTCCAGGCGAGAAATCTCACATTATGCTCTGGGGCATTCACCGCAACTGTTGACTGTTGACTGCTGACTGCTGACTGCTGACTGCTGACTGCTGACTGCTGACTGTTGACTGTTAACTGCTGACTGTTGAGTGCTGACTGCTGACTGTTGACTGCTGACTGTTGACTGTTGACTGTTAACTGCTGACTGTTAACTGTTAAGAGGGCTGGCACTCTTGGCACCGCCCCTACCTACCTACCTACCTACTGACTACTGACTACTGACTACTGACTACTGACTACTGACTACTGACTAAGGACTTCTTCAACCTCCGAGCAAAATATCGCTGCGATTTGCCGCGCCTAGGGCCGGTCTGGCACCGTCTATATGCGGTGTAATTGCTATAGGTAAAGCCGTTGCAGTGCCCCACTGCTGCACCAGCTTTTGCAAAAATATATCTTGCTGCTCTCTCAAAGAGTCCCAATCGGTGCCGCGATTGATAATTGCAAACCAAACTAAGCCCCGATCGCGCGTGGGTATGGCTCCGGCCAAAGCAATCACCGTGTTCAAAGTACCAGTTTTCACCACAGCCGATCGCGGAATGTGTCGGTGTTCTAGAGTTCCTTTATCGCGCCCGGACACCGGAAACAAGTCAGCAATCGTCAGCCCTGTAGTCTGAAGGTTGCGCCCGATCGCCTGCATCATCGCGCAAGCCGCCCTCGGAGACATTTGATTTTCGACTCCCAAGCCCGAACCGTTAATTAATTGCAGTTCCGCCTGCGGCACCCCAGCAGCCCAAGTCGCTTGTTGCTGAACAACTTTTGCCCCGCCCAAATTGTCGGCCAGCATTTGGGCAATTTCATTGTCGCTGTGGACATTCATCTGCTTGAGAATTTCGGCTAAAGGAAGCGATCGGCGCTTCAACAGCAAACGCCCGGAAGCAGGAATTTTTTGAGCGATCGGGCTGCCGGCGATCGTTACTTGTGGCTTTCGGGTGCCCGGAGCCATCTTAGAATAGATTGCCAGCAGGTCTGGCGACCAACTGCGACTATCGAGAGCTTGTCGCATACCCTCCCCCGCAACCAGAGGATCGGACTGGTAGTTCATGGGAAAATTGCCAGTTACCACCAAATTTCCCGCCACGCGATTGATACCCATTTGATTGAGAGCATTACCCACCGCGATCGCCTCCTCCCACACAAACAGCGGATCGCCCCCGCCAGCGATCACCAAATCCCCCTGCAACACCCCATTCCTAATGGGCCCCGTTCCCCAAAACCGCGTTTCAAACTGATGATCCGCGCCCCAAGTTTCTAGGGAAGCCAGAGAAGTCGCAATCTTAGTCAGGGAAGCCCCAGGCATCAGCACCGTCCCCTGCTGACTTACCAGTGGCAGCATTCCCGCTTGCACCCAAATTCCCTGATTGCCGTCGATGAGATGCTTCGCCTTCAAATCTTTTAAATATTCCTGCACGGCAGCTTCTGCGGGCAAGTCTGAATTTGCCGCATCTATT
The DNA here is from genome assembly GCF_036700745.1 of Microcoleus sp. S36a_B3. Classification (NCBI taxonomy): domain Bacteria; kingdom Bacillati; phylum Cyanobacteriota; class Cyanophyceae; order Oscillatoriales; family Microcoleaceae; genus Microcoleus; species Microcoleus sp. S36a_B3. The sequence continues at coordinate 281,800 of NZ_JAUBPN010000005.1, forward strand.
TTCCCAAAAGCCAGCTCTTCGGCCACCACTAACCCGGGCATCCCTCCCCGCCAAGCCAGCACCGACACGGCGTTGGGTGCGGCACTGCGTACCCCAGCCATGTCCAGCCACAGAGACATGATTCCCGAGCTAAATAAATCCAGCATTTTTTACTCCTAAGTCAGTCAGTCGATTTTAGATTTTAGATTTTAGATTTTAGATTTAGTCCACAACTCAATCTGGGAGATTGAACAAAAGTCTAAAATTGTGGGCGGCTCACCACGAGTGGAAGCAAGTATCCGTTTTTCGGCGGGGCGCACAGTAAACTATTCGGTTGAGTTTTTCAATTTGCAGTCAAAAAAGTAAAGTAGGGACAAAACAAGCTCTCTCAGAGTAGTCGGTATTGACAATTGTCCGATCGGGCGCGAGCAGATTTTAGTGATTTATTCGCTTTTCTGGATTCAGACTCCAGATCCGCAAAAAACCGATACCCTGCGCCCGACTGCTGAAGTGAATGCTCCCAAAATTTTAAAGCCTAGTTCCTCCACCCAGATTCAATACTGCAAGTCAATCTAAAATCTCAAATCTAAAATCTAAAATCGACTGACTTCCTGGTAAAATTTTTAATGTTTCTCAAACATTGGTCAATGGGATCGACACGCGCAAGAATTGCAATAGACGCTATGGGTGGGGATCATGCCCCCGCCGAAGTTGTAGCTGGAGCGCTTAAGGCACAGGAAGAATTAGGCGTCGAGATTTTGCTGGTGGGCGACCCGCAGCAAATAGAAGAGTCGCTACGTCTTCAAGACGCGATCGGCCGCGTCTGCAAAGGTCAGCTAGAAATCGTTCCTTCTGAAGGAACGGTAGAAATGCACGAAGAACCTTTAAGTGCCCTCAAACGCAAACCCAAGGCTTCGATTAACGTAGCCATGAACTTGGTAAAGCAGCAGCAAGCTGATGCTGTGGTGTCCGCCGGTCACTCCGGCGCGGCGATGGCTGCGGCCCTGCTGAGGTTGGGGCGGCTACCGGGAATCGATCGCCCTGCGATCGGTGCGGTTTTGCCGACAATGGTATCGGGCAGCTCCGTACTCATTCTCGATGTTGGCGCTAACGTGGACTGCCGCCCTAAATTTTTGGAGCAGTTTGCTCTGATGGGAACTATTTACAGCCAGTGCGTTCTGGGCGTAGCCGAACCAAAAATCGGTCTGCTCAATATTGGCGAAGAACCTTCTAAAGGTAACGACGCGGCGGTACGCACCCATCAATTATTGGTGGACAATCCTCACATTCCTTTTGTAGGCAATGCCGAAGGCCGCGACGTGCTGTCGGGGAAGTTCGACGTGATTGTCTGCGACGGGTTTGTAGGCAACGTGTTGTTGAAGTTTGCCGAAGCGGTGGGCGAAGTCGTGGTGCAAGTGCTTAAGGAAGAATTGGCAGCCGGACTCAAAAATCAAATTAGTGCTCCCCTCCTGCAAGAAAGCCTCAAGGGGTTCAAGCAGCGGGTAGACCACGTTGAACACGGCGGCGGTTTGCTGTTGGGCGTTGCTGGAGTTTGCATTATCAGCCACGGTTCGTCTCAAGCTGCCTCGATTTTTAATGCCATTCGTTTGGCGAAAGAGGCTATTGACAACCAAGTGCTGGAACGAATTCGCTCTGAAAATCGCGAAACCGCTCTGGAACAAGAAGCTGTCAATTAGAGGCAGTAAGTAGAAATTAAAAATTAAAAATGTCAAATTAAACAATCTGTTTTACTCGCTAAAAAAGTAATTTCAGTAGTTTAAAAAAGAAGTTTAATTTGTAATTTTTAATTTTTAATTTTTAATCTTTGAACTGAATAGCGAGTAAATGGAGAGGAATGTTGCAGCAATCAGGGTTGGGTATTGCCGTCACGGGTAGCGGTTCTTGTACACCGCAGGTTTCCCTTGATAATAACGGCTTGAGTCAGATAGTAGAAACTTCTGACGAGTGGATTGCGGCGCGAACGGGTATTCGATCGCGCAGGTTGGCGGACGATCGCACTTCTTTGTGCGATTTGGCAACCGAAGCATCCCGAAGGGCGATCGAAATGGCAGAAATTTCGCCCACAGATATCGATTTGATTATTTTGGCCACCTCAAGTCCCGACGATTTGTTTGGTAGTGCAGGCAAAATTCAATATCAGTTAGGCGCAACAAAAGCTGTGGCTTTTGATCTGACAGCAGCTTGTTCTGGTTTTGTTTTTGGTTTAGTTACAGCCTCGCAGTTCATTCGGACAGGGGTTTATCAAAATGTTTTGCTAATTGGAGCAGATATTTTATCTCGCTGGGTGAATTGGTCGGATCGGGGTACTTGCATTCTATTTGGAGACGGTGCAGGTGCGGTGGTATTGCAAGCTTCCGAAGTCGATCGCTTTTTGGGATTTGAAATTCGCAGCGACGGCACGCAAAATGCGTCTCTCAATTTGGCTTTCAACGCCGAATCAAAAGAATTAATTGAAGGGGTGAATATCGGAGTAGGCGGGTTTGGGCCCATCACAATGAACGGTCAAGAAATCTATCGTTTTGCGGTAAAAAAAGTGCCGGAAGTCATAGAAAAAGCTATGTTTAGGGCAAATGTCAGCGCGGCAGAAATAGACTGGCTGCTGTTGCACCAAGCCAATCAGCGGATTCTTGATGCAGTTGCTCAAAGGCTGAAAATTCCCCCGGAAAAAGTCATTAGCAATTTGGCAAATTACGGCAATACCTCAGCGGCTTCAATTCCGATTGCTTTAGACGAAGCCGTGCGTCAGGGTAAAGTTAAAGCAGGCGAGACTATTGCTGCTGCTGGTTTTGGTGCTGGTTTGACTTGGGGGGCGGGGATTTTTCAATGGGGAAGGTAGTAGGATTTTAGATACTTCGGCTTAGCGAGCATACGAGTTTTAGATTTTAGATTGTAGATTGGGGAATTACTGATGAACTATGGGTTGGGATCGCGGGCCTGCGGTTTCATTTTTTTAGGTAGCTGGTATAATATTTGGCAGATTTAAACTTGCCAAGCGTGATTTTCGGGAGTGCGACGATTGAAAAATAAAAATTCTTTACCTTTTTAATAGGTTGTAAATAGGGTAATGCGCGCACAAAGCCGTACATTCTCCGACCGGAATTCTGGAAAAGTGTATGCTGCAATTGAAAATCCTCTATTTTGGGTTCGACTTTCCCCTCGTGGCAGGTGGAAAATTACGCTAGGGCGATCGATCTGAACTAAAGTAGCAAAAAAATATAAACCTAGTAAAAAGCGCAGTTATATGTTATAATTGTGAGTCGCTAGTAGATAGTTCGTGAACCGAAAGATAGCGGATACCAGCAAGCGAAATTAAAAGCGGGAAACAAAGAATTTTTGGAATCACTTTCTTAGCAACCACCAATTAGCAGATTACCGGAAAAATGACTAAAACAGCATGGGTATTTCCCGGACAAGGTTCCCAGGCGATCGGGATGGGTGCAGATTTATTAAACTTGCCAACAGCCAAAGCCAAATTTGAGCTAGCCAAAGAAATTTTAGGCTGGTCTGTCCCAGAAGTTTGCCAAAAAGAAGAAGCAAAACTATCTCGCACTCTCTACACTCAGCCTTGCTTGTACGTAATAGAAAGCATTTTGGCAGACTTAGTGCGAGAAAAGAGCGATCGGCCAGCAGTGGTGGCAGGTCACAGTTTAGGAGAATACGTTGCCCTCTACGCAGCAGGCGTGTTTGACTTTGAAACGGGATTGCGCTTGGTCAAACGTCGCGCCGAACTCATGGACACAGCCTCCGGTGGCAAAATGGTGGCTTTGATCGGGTTTGACAGGCAGCAACTAGAACTGCAAATTCAATACAGCCAAGATGTGGTACTCGCCAACGACAACAGCGAAGCACAAGTTGTGATTTCTGGAACTCCAGAAGCAGTAGAAGATTTGCTTGCCAAAATCAAAGTCAAACGCGCCGTTAAATTGAATGTTTCTGGTGCGTTTCACTCTCCGCTGATGGCATCAGTTGCATCAGAGTTTCAACAAGCCTTAAAAGCGGCAAGATTTTCGGATGCTAAAATGCTGGTGCTCTCGAACTCAGAACCGACAGCGACTACCAGCGCGGCGACTTTAAAGCAGCGGTTGAACCAGCAGATGACTAAAGGTGTGCGCTGGCGAGAAATTTCGCTGCAATTGCCGCAACAAGGAATCGATCGCGTATTGGAAATTGGCCCCGGCAAAGTTCTCACAGGTTTGATCAAACGGACTTGTCCGGATCTAGACTTGGTAAATGTGAGCAGTTTTGCAGATGTACCCGCTTAATCGATTGTTAACGTTTAATTAAGTCGCAGGCTCTAAAATTGAGTTCGTTGGCCCGAAAAGTGGCGAAAAATAAATAGCACAACAGGCAAATTTTACTGCGGCTTGTTGTGCAAAGCCGGTACGGGCGATCGAGAAGGCTCGAAAATATCAATTGAAAATCTACGTTGCTAACCCCTTGGAGTGGGTTTTGTTTGTGTAGAGGCGGCTTCCAACCGCAGACAACCGGGATATTTTTGCTTGAGTTGATACCGCTGGTGCGCCACCAGCATCCTAAAAACCTCAAAATACTGTTCAATTTTGATTGCTGAACTGTTGAGACAAAGTAAATGATTGCCTAAAAAATCCTGGTAAATCCTTGTAAAGCCGGGTACTGTATATTGAAAAGAAAAATACCACCTAGCGATGACCAGATATGTCACACCGCCAGAAGCTTGCAAAATCCTGCAAGTCTCAGACAAAACCCTTAGCAACTGGGAACTTGCCGACAAAATATCAGCAATCAGAACCCCGTCCAACCAGCGACGCTACCACATCGACAGCGTTCTTGGAACCGGACACGACCGAATTACGGCCATCTACGCCAGGGTCAGTAGCGACAAACAGCGAGAAGACCTCGACAGACAAGTCAGCTATCTCCAAAGCCTCTATCCTTAAGCTAAAGTCTTCAAAGACATCGGAGGCGGACTCAACTTCAAGAGAAAAGCACTGCTTGCCCTTTTGGGACAAGTCATGTCAGGAGATATCTCGGCAGTTGTGGTCGGACACCAAGACAGACTGTGCCGGTTCGGCGGCGATCTTATCAAATGGATCTGCGAGTAAAACAATTGCCAAATCCTGGTTCTCAGTAGAAATGAGTTGTCTTCAGAACGGGAGATGGTTGAAGATATCCTTGCCATCATCCACGTCTTTAGTTGCCGACTCTATGGCCTCCGAAAATACAAATCTGCTATCAAAGAAGATTCGAGTTTACCCGGAAGCTAAGCTAGCAGCGAAATGGAGGACTTGGCTATCAGCAACTAGGTGGTGTTACAACCAAGCAATTGCTATTCTTAAAGACGAAAGAATTGGCAAATACGATTTAAGAAAGAAGGTGATGAACTCGGCTCCTAACTGGGTGTCCGAACAGCCGTACACTCCGCGACAAATGGCAGTAGTTCAAGCCTTTGAAGCGCACAAAGCTGCTAAAAAAGTCAAAGGAATGGCAAAGTTTAGAAGCTGCTTCGACACATCTCAGACTATCCGATTCCAAACATCTAACTGGAAGTTAGGTACTTTTTACCCAAGGTCTACCAAGGCGCTAAGCTTTAAAACATCAGAACCAATCGTTGAGGTAATGCAGCATGAACCAACACTCAGCTTGATTAACAGGCAGTGGTTTGTCTGCTATGCAATTGACGCACAAGGAATAAAGCCAATCAATAGCGATTTGGCTATCGCGTTAGATCCGGGTGTTAGAACTTTTCTTACCGGTTTCGATGGCAGTGATTTTACCAAAATAGGGAAAAATGATATTGGTCGCGTCTATCGACTAGCAAGACATCTCGACAAATTAATGTCGCGAATTGAGGCAAGCAAAGGAAGGCAATTCAAGCGACTGAGGTATGGCCTGCGAAAGTCAGCAGCTAAGATTAGGCTCAAAATCAAAAACCTAGTCAATGAATTGCACAAAAAAGCTGCAAAATATCTTGCAGCCAAGTACAAGTTAATTTTCCTGCCAACCTTGAAACACAGCAAATGGTTAAAAAAGGCAGTCGCAGGTTGGCAACTAAAGCCGCTAGAGCGATGGTCACATTGAGTCATTATCGTTTTCAACAAACGTTGAAGCATCAAGCCGCCAAACACAGTGGTATTGTAGTAGACGTAACAGAAGAGTATACATCGAAAACTTGCTCAAAATAGGGGCATATCCACGCTAAATTAAGTGGAGCTAAAATCTTTAAATGTCCAGAATGCGGACATACCCTTGAAAGGGATAAAAATGGCGCTTTTAACATTTTGTTGAAAGCATTGAGAGATACCTCCTTGACGGGAGAGCTTGCTGCTTTTTCGGTCTTGCCATACACGGTTATTTCTGGCTTAGTCCGGGATTTACCGGGTTAAATGTATCTGATAAGCTAATATTCGATGTAATTTAAAATCTTAGGTTTTCCGTGAGCAAAAGTCGCGAACCAGTCGAAAGTCTACTTCTCTACTATTTATTCAAGTGGTCAATAGTCAGCCCCATGCTGCACCTTTACTTTCGGGGCCGCATCTACGGTGCCGAAAACGTTCCAGCAGAAGGGCCGCTGGTAGTAGTCAGCAATCACGCCAGCGATTTTGACCCGCCAATTTTGTCTAATTGCATGAGGCGGCCTGTCGCATTTATGGCGAAGGAAGAATTATTTAAAGTTCCTATCTTGAAGCAGGCAATTACGCTTTACGGTGCTTATCCAGTCAACCGGAAAAGTGCCGATCGCAGTGCAATTCGATCGGCTATCAACTCTTTGGACAATGGCTGGGCGACTGGTGTATTTTTGCAAGGAAGTCGCACGCCCGACGGCAGAATTACTGAACCAAAATTAGGTGCTGCGCTGATAGCTGCTAAGGCTAAAGCCCCGCTGTTACCTGTTAGTTTGTGGGGAACTCATGCGATTTCCATCAAAGGTTTGCTAGTACCGCAACCGGTGCCGTTAACTATACGAATTGGTAAAGTAATTGAGGCGCCCGGTTCGTCGGATCGCGAGGAGTTGGAAGCCCTGACTCAAAGATGTGCAACTGAGATTAATGCGATGCACGATTTGGGCCGCTGATGTGCTTGCCCTTGTTCGATCGTTCGGACTTCAGTTTTTTCTTTTGAGCGGACTCGCATTCCACACTACAAACCTATTTTATGTCGGTTGCGCGCCCTTAACAAAAGCAACAGCCAAGGGCGAAATTTTTTCTGTAACTGCTGCAATAAATTGGTGGTCAGAGTCAGTCCAGACTCTGGGGCGATCGAAAATACAAGGCTGCAAAACCCCCCACAACAAGCCATCAACACAAAGGTGAGCGTGAATCAAAGCACGATGGCCGAACTGTTTTGCTTCAAAATCTTTGTTGACAACTTCAGGATTTGCTGTTTCGACATCCTCAACAAAAATCGACGGCTCAGCTCGCAAGGCTGCTGCAAACAAAGGGTCTTCTTCCCCTAAAGATTCCGGTTCTTTTTTCCATTCGACAGTGGTAACATCGGGATAGTTCGAGTTGCGACACCAGCAGTAAGCTGCTTTACCTGTTTTGGTTTCAGGATTGCGGAGATAAAGAAAAACGCGATCGCATTTTAACACTTCACCTAAAGCCGGTAGCAAAGCTGAAAAAACAGCATCCGCAGTCTTGCTGTTACTAAAAATTTGCTCCAAAACTTGCGGCATAATTATGTCAGTCATTAACTTTGGCGATTGAAGTTCATCTACTAATTTTAAACTACTATTTCTCTTTTATGTTTTGCTTTATATCGTTTCCGGTTGGATCGGAATGATTTAACCGCAGAGAACACAGAGTACACAGAGTCCGAGAATATATATCTGAATCATTCCCGTGTTACCGGATTTGATATTATTCCGATTTTTTGTGCTTTTCTCTGCTCTGATTGCACATTTTTCATTAGCGTTTTCGTGGTTTGTTAAATTGCGCTATAGGAGACAAGTGTAAAAAGATTTAAAGCTTGCTCAATCCTGACTGACGTTTGTTGGAAAAACTTACGCATCGGAGTCAAGAAACCGGGGTTGTTTGACTTTTATTGAAGGTTTTAAACAAATATTGTGGTGAGAAAACTCGGTTTCTGGCTACCCGTGCATCCCAGAGTAATTTATTCAATTCTGGCTTGGCTGAAGTTAGCACCGGTATAACCCGTTGTCAGCCAAAGAATGGCTCTAGCGCCGTCGCGAACAGCTTTTTCTACCGGTTCGGGGGTTCGCCCAGATGGAACTGCTACAGGCTTAAAACTAATGCCTCTACTGCCGAGCACGATTTCGCCGATAATCTCGGCTCGCCGCATATGATCGTCAGAAGTAATGAGATAGACGCTCTCAATCCCTCTAGCTTTCAATTCATCTACCAGCGTGGTAAAATTTGTTACCGTATCCACCGCTCTGTAGTCTAAGTGCAGGCGATCGGACTTAATGCCCGCTTCTGAAAACACCCATTCGGCGAACTCTGGATTGCTGCCAGAAGACACCCAAATTGGCAATTGAGGATGCTTCTGAGCAAATTTTGCCGCAAAAACCTCTCGCTCCGTAGCCCCACCTAGAACTAGCAAAGCTTGGGGTTTCAGAAATTCGCTTTTAAGCTGGAGATAGCCAAACCAACACGCTATCACCAGCCCGACGAGGAACCAAAAACTGCATGAAGTTCTCAAACGCTTGTAACGCCGCGTGTTTGAATTGATTCTTAACCACATCTAAACCTATAAAAATTTTGCATAGCTGACAAAGGAACCATAACAAAAAATACCGCACGTACAACCCACTAACAGGAATTTAAAATTAAGAATTTAAAAAAGGGTCAGGGGATTTTAGATTTTAGATTTTAGATTTTAGATTAAATAATTGAATCTATGGCTTGTGTTGGGCCTGGAAGTGGCGATTTTAGATTGAATAATTGAATCTATAACTTGTACGGGTCGCCCCGTCAGGTGAATTGGTTAGCGGATACGCACAACAAAAGGGCAAAAGCAGACTTTACCCTTGTGTTTTTGGCGGTTATGGATTTTTGAACGGGACTGGCCGGGTTCGAACCGGCGACCTAGCGCTTCAGATTTGTGTGAGTTTCCCCACTCTCCGGACTATTCCTTCACCATAGGCTTGCAGCCTTTAGGTGGTGGCCGTATGTTTAGGAGGTTTTATTGTGTTTTACTTCCTAAAGCCAGTCTCTGCACCTTCTTTACCTAAACTTAGATAAAGCTTGGCTCAAGATTACCTTATCTGCCGTCAGACTTAGGCTTCCTTGAGTTTGACCACATTCACTCCCAGAGTTTCCTCGCAGGGTGCCCGATTCTTCAGGAGGCGCTTGCTCTATCCATCTGAGCCACAGCCCCAGTTGCTGAACCGTTTTGATTATAGCAGCTTCTTGTCAATTGTCAACTACCCATCACCAAGCGGAGTACCGCCGGAGGTGTGGGCTTGTATCTGAGCTCCACCGCAATTCTGAGAATCTAGAAAGAATCTCAGCTTTAGTTTCACGGCCCGACACATCAGGGGATGCTGACAAACTCCCCGTACTCATCCAGTCTTGCCGGACAAGCAACGCTCTCATTGCAATATTTCGCGCACCAATCAAATCAGCATGAAGCTCATGACTACAACATTCGCATCGAAACAATAGTCCTTTGTTTGGTCTATTAGCATCCGAAGTATGTCCACATTTAGAACAACTTTTCGATGTGTAATGAGCCGGAACTTTCGTTGCTAACGAACCATTTAGGTTAGCTTTGTAGTCAATATACCCGTGCAATTCGGAGTATGACCATTTAGCTTTGTTTCGATTAGCTAGTCGTCTCTTCTTGCTTGCCTTATTACCCGATTTTGTTCTAGTCCTGTCCCGGATTCCGGTGAGGTTTTCTAGTCCAATCAGGCTGTTAGGTTTGGCAATATCCTTACTGATTTGGTGGTTTACATCAGCGATAAACCGTCTCTCTCTCCCAGACAAAGCGATTAATCTTCGCTTCGCTGAACGAGTGTCTTTACGCTGAAGAGTCATCCGTGATTTATGGTAGCGGTTAGCTTTATGTCTAACATCTGAACCTGAGTAGAATTTAGACTTATTTTGTAAGTCTGTTTCTACCGCTAAGTAGCGCATACCCACGTCAACACCAGAAATTCTAGTTATTTTCAGTGGGTTAATTTTAGGCGTTTCTACTTCAATACTTACCATCAGGTAATATATTTTGGAGGAACGCTGATAGACAATTTTAGCTGCTCCAATCCTTGCGCCATTGGCAATTAAGTCTAAATGCTTGTTGTAGCCATCATACAAAACTACTATTCGACCTTGGAGAGTGATGATACTTACTCGCCTTTCGGTTTTAAAAGAGTAGTCGCGCTGATAATTTAGGGTGCAAGTTCGAGAGATGTATTTAGGGGCTTTGTCTAACCCTTTATATCGTCTCTTGGTGTAGCATGAAGCAATAGCATCGTTAGATTGTTTTACCTTAGTCCACAGAGTTTTGTAGGTTCCAGAAACTTGTCTGGGTACGTTGCAAGCCATTTGGGCTCCAAGTCCAAATCTCACCCGCAATTCGTTGTAGACGGCTTTTTGCAGCTTAGCACCATTGCTGGTTTTGCCTGCGTCAAAAGCGACTTGTGAAGTGTAATTCAAGGCATCTCGGTAGGCTAAAGTAGTCTGAGTCACCAAAGCTTTTTGGTCGGTAGTCAGGTTTAGTTTTAGCTTGGCGGTGATTACTTGGGACATTTTCTTCACAAACTCTGGTGTTATCGTATCTCGTGAAAACTCATATTGCAATAGCGGAAATCAAAGATTTGCTCGGCAGTCAGGCCTCACGCACATTCCTCCCGGCACTCAACGGAGTACAGTTAGAGGGCCCGACTCCTGCTGTCTAGTTGAGTTTTTTAATTTTTGATAATTATCGATCGCCCGCAGCCATTCTCCCGACAATGCGGGCCAAGTTTTCGGCTGCGGTGAGTGTGCCCGCGCCGTAACAAGCGCGCTGTCTCCATGCGGTGACGGGGAGATGACCGGCGGGGGCATTTTCTCCCCACGAGAGCTCGCTGTAATATTTCCAATTTTCCTTGACTCGCCAGCCGACTCGATCGCACAATTCTGTATATTTCCCCCCAACACTTTCCCAAATCTGCTGCTGTACGGTCAATCCGAACCGCCCGCTGCTGTATTGTTGCCAAAGTTGGTCGATCGTGCGAAGGTCTGTAAGAGGAAAGGCATCAATATCGGCTGCACTCAGCCAGCCTTCATCTTCCCTGACAGCAATTTGCAGCAAAATTTCCCAAGTGTGTTCGTCGGCTTTGCGCCATTTTCCGGTTTCTAACAGCTTTTTGAGTTGTCGGTAATCCATCCCCACTTCAGAGATAGCCGGAGTTTGGTCAGGTATCGCGCCAATTTTTTCTTCGAGTCGGAGTAAAGTGTCGGCTATGAATTCGGGGTTTAGTTGTTCGAGGCGGTACAGAACCCATTCTAACTGAGATTGAATGTAGGTACGGGCGATCGCACCTTGCTGTAATTCCTGTTGCAACTCGTCAAATCTGGCTGACCAATTTTGTTGATTGCGGGCCGATTCCCACATTTTTTTTGCCCACTGCAATCTAACTTGTTCTTGTTTTAAATAAGTTTTGGAAGGCTTAGGGCGTTGCGGGTAGGGAGTCAAATCCCAGCCGCAAATCGAGCAAAACTCGGCTTTTGCTTCTGTGTATTGGGCACCGCACACTGGACAGTTAGACATATTGCCATAAATTCGGTTGCCAAGTAATTATATGACATCGGGTAAATTAACCATAATTCGATTAGGTACGCAATTTGCAACCTACAATTACAGTTGATCTGTAGTAATGTCGGCATTTTCCACCCAAAAAGTTAGAGTTATTTATACCGCTCTAACAAGGCAAACGAATAGTAAACAAGCTACCTTTACCCAACTCTGATTCTACATGAATTGTGCCACGGTGAGCTTCGACTATTTGGCGGCAGAGATGCAGTCCCAAACCCGTGCCCGATGTCTTGTGAGTTCCAGAGCTAAACCTTTCAAATAACTTGGTTTGTTCTGCTGCAGAAATGCCAGGGCCGGTATCTTGGATTTGAATAATTACCCAGGCCAGCGGTTGATTTTTGAAGCTCGTATAAGCGGGGGAATTTGCCGCTTTTAAGCTGACATCTATGGAGCCGCTGTCGGTAAATTTGATTGCATTTCCGATTAAGTTTGTCAGCAAGCGGTGCAGCTCCAAACGATCGCCCGGATACTTCGCAATCGGAGCACTTTCTGCGCTTTCGCTCAAGTCTAAATTAACCGACAAATTTTTGACATCGGCTAGGGGAGCGAGTTCTTCAGCTACTTCGGTAATCAACTGGCGCAAGTCCACGGGAGCGAAACTGAGGGATTTGCGGCCTGCTTCGTAACGGTAGACTTCCAGCAGCATATTTACCAGCGCGATCAGGTTTTTGTTGCTGCGAACCATTGTCCCGAAAGCGTCGCTCATCTGAGGGGAGATTTCTCCCAAAGCTCCCTGCTGCATTAAAGTTAGCATTCGATCGGCAGCTACGAGGGGCGTCCGCAAGTCGTGGGCGAGTCTGGAGACAAAATCTTCGCGCTGGAGGGCGATCGAATTTCGTTCGTCTACGCTGTGTTTTAGCCGCAGGAGCGATCGCACCCGAGCTAGCAGTTCGTCCATTTCCACCGGTTTGCGGATAAAATCGTCTGCTCCCATATCCAATCCTTGGACTACGCTGGCGCTGTCGTGAGCCGTAATCAGTAAAATTGGGATAAAGGGCAATTCCTTGTTTTGTCGAATGCGCTTGGTGACTTCGTAACCGTCCATTCCCGGCATCATTACATCTAGCAATACCAAATCCGGGGCGGACTTGTCAATTTGGCTCAAGGCAGAAAAGCCGTTATCAGCCGTGCTAATTTCGTAACCTTCTTCTTCAAGGATTGTCTGCACCAATAAAACATTATCTGGTGCGTCATCTACCACCAGAATGCGATCGGCTTTTGTGGCATTGGGAACAGATAAATAGTTCATTTAATGGTTGGCCTTGAAATAAATACTAACTTTTTTAATGTGGCATGATATCCATTTTTTCATATTTTTATACTTATCAACTCTGTCATAAGGAAGATATCAAAAATTATTCTAATCTTTTTAGATTTTAACACTCGGATATGATACAGTAGACTATTTTGTTGTCATAGTATGAACGCCGTCCCAATCGTCGGGCGGGGCTACTTCCAAATAACTGAGGGATCGCTGTAGATGAACTTCCACAGGTCGATCGCCCGGTCGCATCGCTAAAGCCGCTTCAAAATAACTAATAGCTTTCTGAAAATTTCTAGCAATATAAGCATACCGACCGTTACTGTAAAGTTCCAAAAACCTTTCGGTTTCGCAGTCAAGGGGATCGGTACTATTTTGCAGCAGCTCGTAAATTCCCACAGGCTGATTTTTGCCCTTAACTCGCACCTTATCCAACTCTCGCACCCAAATTCCTTCGCGGCACAAATTGTAGGTAAATTCACTCAAAATAATATCGCAGCCGTACTCTTTTGTAAGCTGTTCCAAGCGCGAACTCAAGTTTACTGCATCGCCGATTACCGTGTAATCCATCCGTTTTTCCGAACCAATATTGCCGGAAACGACTTCTCCCGAACTAATCCCTATTCCGAAACGAAACGGAACTTCCGTGGGGCGAGAATCATTAAACTCTTTCAAACGCCTCCGCATATCTAAAGCCGACTGAACCGCCATCCAACCGTGACTTTCGGGAGGATTCAGCGGCAGCGGCGCGCCGAACACGGCCATTAAAGCATCGCCGATAAACTTGTCTAAAGTACCTTCGTAGTGGAAAACTGCCTCCACCATCGTCTCAAAATATTCGTTTAGCAGGGATACCACATCCGACGCTCCCAAATTTTCAGTCAGCGTTGTGTAGCCGCGAATGTCGGAAAATAAAATAGTAACGTCTTTGCGTTCGCCCACCATCAGGGCTCCTTCGCCCAGGGCCATCACTTTATCTACAACTCCGGGAGTCAGATAGCGGTACATCGTATTTTTCATCCGCTTTTCGCGGCTGATGTCTTCGAGTACCACTAAACCGCCGCGCACGCCGCCTTCTGGATTGATCAGCGGGTTAACTGTCAAATTCAAACTGCGTTCAATTAGTTTAATTTGAGATTTCTTGATGGGTAAGGGACAATAAGGGTGATTCCGGGCAGAATTCGGCAGCGAAAATAGAGATTGGGAGTTAGCTAATTCTGCTAGAGCTACTTCTTCGGTCCAGGCCGTGTTTTCGCCCCAAGCGTAATATAAATTCGGATCTGTGCGATCGGGCACGGCCAAAATATAGCTGTCTTCTGCTGTTTCTTCTGCGGATGCTGCAGAACAAAATGTTTTTTCCACCAACAGTCCCACGGTTAAACTTTGTTCGGGAACGTAATGTCGGGCTGCATGGTTGAGACTATCTTCGAGTCTAAATTGCAAATTATCGATCGGCAAAACTTCCCAAACATAACGATCGATCAGTTTTTCTTCCCAAATCTGGGGATGGTGTTTGCCTTTGGCTTGATTTGGGGGACAGCCCAACAATTCTAGCGCTGCTTCGTTAATTGTGACGATCCGCCCCTGCAAATCGGTAGAAATCACTGCATCTGACAGACTTTGCAGCATATCTTTTTGATACTGCTTTTCCACCATCACGTTCTGAAACAGTTGAGAATTTTGCAGCGCCATTCCGGCTTGGGAATTAAACGCTCGCAAAAACTCTTCGTCGGAAGCGGTGAAAGTGCCTTGATTTTTATTAATTAGCTGAGTTACCCCGATCAGCTCACCTTTAGCGTTATGCACAGGCATACACAAGACAGTCCGAGTGCGGTATCCGGTTTGCTGGTCTGTAGATGGGTCAAAGCGGGGATCGTCGTAAGCATCTGTAATGTTTAGGGGTTGACCGGTCGAAGCCACGTAACCGGCAATTCCTTTATTGGCAGGAATGCGAATTTCGACGATGGTTTTACCGTCGGCTTTGGCGACTTTTGTCCAGAGTTCGTTGGTTTCCCGATTTAATAAAAATAGCGTGCTGCGATCGGCCTGCATCAAGTCGCGAGCTTGATCCATGACTGCGCGCAAAGTTGTTTCCAAGTCAAGACTTTGACCTAAAGTTGTGGTGGCTCTCAAAAGCGCGGCCACTCCTCGCTGATTGCGGGCGACAACGTAGAAAGATTGACAGCTTTCGAGAATAATCCCGATCGAATCTGCAAAAGCCTGAAACTGCACTTCGTCTTCTTCGTCAAAGGGGGCATTGCCAGCTTTATTCAGCAGTCTGACCACCGCTACGGGTTCGTTTTGGCTCTTGCTGCTAAAAATCGGCATACAGAGGATGGTCTCGATTTGATACCCCGGCGGTTCGTCTACTTCGGAATTAAAATGCTCGTGCGATCGAGCTTCTGTGACATTTATCGATTTTCCGGTAGTTGCTACGTAGCCTAAAATACCTGCATCCATAGGCAAGCGAACTTCTACATCTTCGCCCGTGAGCGCGTGGGCTGTTTTGTGCCAAAGTTGATTTTTGCTGGAGTCAACCAAAAAAATTGTTGTCCGGTCTGCTTGCAGAATTTGACCAATTTTGACAGTGAAGGCATCTAACAGTTGCTCTAAGAGAGTTTCTAGCGCGTCATTGTTGATCAGGTCCATCGCCCGGATGAATTGCTGAAATTCTGCCGTGATAAAGTCCAGCAAGCACACTAATTCAGGAACTGGCAGGCTCTTAACACGGGAGGTTAATGCCCCCATAAAATTGACTTGAGTCAGTGTAGCCAGAACGCTACCAGCATTGGAGAATGTCATGATTAAGTGCTTGCTCAGAGGGGTAGACAGACCTGCTGGTCGATCGGTGCTAGATTCTGCGGCGGTGCCAACTTTTAAGTTGTTTGCTCCAAAAGCCTGCACTTGGTTGTAGCTTTGAGGGATCGCGAGTTTATTTTTTGGCCGCAACTTCAGTTGGCTTTTTAGATATGCTCGATCGATCGTTTTTTTTACAACATCGATACCAATTTGGGTTCGTGAATTAAAGCTGAACTTGAGTGAGGAACACTGCCAGCTTCAAAATTAACTTGCAGGCTGGTGCGATCGAGCGCGGGCAATGTAGATTTGACGCTATGTAAGGGGGCTGCTACGCAATCTGACTGCTTTAGCGCCTTCGGCTACCGTATCCGGTCTGCTGAATGGCGGTATTTTGTCACGGGCGAAGCATTCCAAATCCTACTCATAGTTTAATGGTAAACGCAACAACAGGATAGCTACAGCAATTAAAGCCGCCAAAAATTTCGATTCGATCGATCTTGGAGAAAGCGGGTTTTCGCTACCAACGGGCGATCGGGCGGGCGATCGGGCTGTCGGTAGCAAAAAGCACAACAGCTTCTAACAGAGGAGTCCGATAGCGTCCGGTGGATTAATCGCAATAAATCAGGTTCGTAGTGCGGACTTGCATACGCACGCGCGAACCTGCTCGATCGAGAAACCAGGTTTTTAGCATCACCAGCATTGACTGCAAAATTCACGCAGCAGAAGGCATCGACTGGGCAAATACCACCGATTGATAGTAGCGTCGCAGTTGTGCCGTAGCAGCGCCCCAACCCCAGCGTTCAGCTTCACAGCGAGCGTTTTGGCGCAGAGTTTCCCGTTCTTCGGGATTGGCAAACAGGCGCTTTGTAGCAGCCAGAGCTCCTGCTTCATCATCCGGGTCAAATAAATAGCCGTTAACCCCATCGGTGACGATATCGGGAATTCCGCCGCTGCGCGCCGCCACTACGGGCGTTCCTGCAGCCATAGCTTCTAGGAGCACCAAGCCTAGGGTTTCGGTGCGGGAGGGAAAAATGAAGGCATCGGCAGATGCGTAAGCAGAAGCTAGTTCTTGCCCCTTGAGGTAGCCGACAAAATTAGTGGGGGTGTCAGCAAAATATTGTTCGAGGGTTTGTCGGTGCGGCCCGTCTCCCACGAGGGCGAGGCGGGCACCGGGAATCGCGGCGAGGACTGGTTTAATCGACTCGATTTCTTTTTCGGCACCGAGGCGGCCGACGTAGAGTAGTAAGGGGCTGTCTGGGTTATTTTCAGACAAGCGCGATCGCATTTCTGGACTTGCCAATTCGGGGACAAACATTTCAGTATCAACGCCCCGCTGCCACAAGTCTACCCGATCGATCCCGTGATTTCTGAGTTCCTCCACCATTGCTGTAGAAGTGCACAGATTTAATTCAGCTTGATTGTGAGCACCTTTAAGCAATTCCCACAGCAAAGGTTCGAGCATTCCAAAACCGTAGTGGTGTAAATATTTAGGTAAATGCGTGTGGTAAGAAGCCAAAATCGGAATATTAAACTTTTTGCCGTAATATATGCCGCCCAACCCCAAAATAGCGGGATTGACAACATGAATAATATCCGGTTTAAACTGCTCTAATTCGCGACCGACAGCCGGAGAAGGAAGTGCCATTTTCAACTCCGGGTACATCGGCAAAGGCAAACCCTCCACACCGTAAACCCTAGCGCCTTTGTATTCTGTAATCCCGTAATCTGGAGAAAAAATCAGAACTTGTTCGCCCGATCGCTGCAAATGATCTACAGTGTGAATCAGGCGCGTGACAATGCCGTCTATTTTCGGCCAAAATGTTTCAGTGAACAGAGCAATTTTCATAAAAATAAGTCAATTAGAGAACCGATAATCCTAGCCTTTGGCAAACATCGGGGTCAGTAACAGGATACACTGTCTCGCGGGGAGTAAGTAATTCCGAGCGATCGGCTTTTGTATTGTAGTGATGCTGTTGCTGCACGAATTCGGAAATATCCTGAATATTCACAATCCAATCTCGCGCGTAATTAGCTAAAACACTGCCGCGCAAACCCAGTTGAATTGCCCGCCGTTCTAGTTTTGCTCCACTTGGATGATGATCCGGATCCCATTGCAGCCGTACAGTAGAACTTTTAACAGCTTGTTGCCATTCTTTTTCGCTTCCGTACAATGCTGAAACGAACTTAGAACCAACGGCAGATGCTAAAATTTCATCAAAAGCCGATCGCTTCAGCCAAACAGCCAGAATTACTTCTTGTCCGGGTTTTGTTCCCCATCCCGATCGATACATCATCCATAAAAAGTTCGGCTTAATCCAACTCATGCGGTTCAGACTGAATTCACCGCCAAAATAACCGTGTTTTGCAGCAAAAAGACCGATCGCCGGACGGTAAGCTTGGTAAACTACAACAGTATTATCGTCAAATTGCGCCAGAATGTGACGACCTGTGTTCGGCAATTTACTCGCTTGATTTAAATAGGATTCTGTTAGCAGCTTCATCACCAGTAATTACGAGATATAATTATTTTTAAATTAACCGCAGAGGACACAGAGGACACAGAGCAACAGAGCCAAAGATAGAGGGAAATCCATTCATAACTTGTAAACCCTTCTCTTCCCTTCTTTTCTCTTCCTTAGCGCCCTTTGCGCCTTCGCGGTTCGTTAAAACAACTCTCTCCCCCAACTAGAAACCCAAACTTACCTGTGCCAAGAAACCTTCGGCAAAATCTGGTTTTTATCGACGCGGTGCTGATATTTTGTAGCAAAATTCAACAGAGAATCGAGCAGCGAATCTGAGAGGTAGTGCGGTTGCAAGCCTAGTTCTAGCAAACTGGTGTTTTTGGCATTGAAATAATGTTCTTCTTTCTCGACTCTGGGATTTTCGATGTTGTTGATTTCTACTTTTAATCCCATTGCCGTGCCTGCTTTTTGCACCAACAAGGCTAAGTCGCCGACGCTGAATTGTTCGGTGAATTGATTGAAAACGCGGAATTCTCCGGCGGCGGCGGGGTTGGCGATTGCTAATTCCACGCAGCGCACTGTATCCCGAATGTCTAGGAAGGTGCGGGTTTGTCCGCCGGTGCCGTAAACTGTCAGGGGATGACCGATCGCAGCTTGGATGCAAAATCTGTTCAATGCCGTACCGAATACTCCGTCGTAGTCCAAACGGTTGATTAACAGTTCGTCCATGCCGGTTTCTTCTGTGAGCACGCCGTAGACTACGCCCTGATTTAAGTCGGTGGCTCTTAAACCCCAGATTTTGCAAGCAAAATGGATGTTGTGGGAGTCGTGGACTTTTGACAGGTGGTAGAAACTGCCCGGTTGTTTGGGATAGGGTAGTGTATCTTTGCGGCCGTTGTGCTCGATCGTAATGTAGCCTTCTTCAATGTCAATATTCGGGGTGCCGTATTCGCCCATTGTCCCGAGTTTCACTAGGTGACAGTCGGGGAAGTCTTCGCGGATGGCGTACAGCAGGTTGAGTGTCCCGACGACGTTATTGACTTGGGTGAGGACTGCGTGTTCGCGATCGATCATCGAGAAAGGTGCCGAACGCTGTTCGCCAAAATGGACGATCGCCTCTGGTGCAAATTTTCTCATGCTTTTGCTGAGAAAATCGTAGTTGGTGATGTCACCGACGAACAAGTCGATCGACTTACCCGTTAAATCTTGCCATCGCTGGAGTCGTTGCTGAATCGGCGCGATAGGAGTGAGGGTGTCGCTGCACAGTTCCAGATCCCAGTGCCGCCGCACGAAGCTGTCGAGGATGCCAACTTCGTGACCTTTTTGAGAAAGGTAGAGTGCGGTTGCCCAACCGCAATAGCCATCGCCACCAATAACCAGGACTTTCATTAAAATAATGGGTAGAAACCCCGTCCTTCTAGGACGGCTTTACATCAATTTAAATCCCCTCGCGGGGTGGAAGGGTATGGTTGCCCCTCCGATGAGGTATGGTTGCCTCAAACTCCCATTTCTGGGGTAAAGTTAGCTTCGCCAAGGTTTGGCGTGCTTTTTAGACTTGCAGCACTGTTTCTGTTACCTGGAAACTGTTTAACTGCAAATGACAGAGCGGAAAACTAGCTACGCATTCAAGGAGTGTCGTGACTCAAAAAACTCAGTCAGTTAAGACTTAGGCTGGTCAAGACGGCTTTTGAGATTTCTCTTCCAAGCCTCACGCCTGATAGCTGAGGTTCCTGACAAATCAACGGTGAATCTTGCTTGCCAATACTGGGTTAATGTACCAGGTAATGGTGCATTGTGAACCTTTAATCGAGCGCGATCGGCCAAAACATACTCTGTTTTTCGGCATTAAACCTGAATTTCGTCGGCGAAACTGGCGCGCCTGGTGAATTCAAAGGGGCCCGCCAGAGCTCCCCAGACGTGGGCGTCGGTTTCTGGGTCGCGCCCGCGATCGTGACTGATAAACTTGTCTTGGTCGATTTCGAATTCGCTGTCTAGATAGGTGTTTTTGCCGTTTCTGACCACAGCGCACCCTTTTCCGGGTTCGACAACGCCCTTGAAGCTGCTGCCCGTCCAGTGGGTCAGAAAGGTGCAGCCAGGGAGCAGTTTGAGTTGTGCTGTTTTGATTTCTTGCAGCCGTTGGGGTTCGCGGGATGCGCCGTAGAATTGTGCTTCATTTTCGATCGCATAATTTTCGATGTCAATGCGATCGTCCGCCGGGACTAATTTTAACACTCGCACTCGGTACGGAGAGTTGATCTCGATGTCGTAGGCTTGTTCTAGATAAAGACTTACTCCGTCCAATATCTCCACGGGTAATGGTCTCATACAGACGCGGATGTGCGCGAAAAAAGGCGGATTTTCAAAGGCTTGGGCTTGATTGCTGAAGTCGGCCGCCATCCAGCGGGCGAGGGTGACTATATCGGTGGAATGAGACATATCTATTTTAGATTTGGGATTTTAGATTTTGGATTGGGGGGAGTAGAAGTTATTTTAGATTAAAGCGAGAGCGATCGATTAGCGATTTTAAATTTTAGATACTTCGGCTTGCTGCGGCTAGGTTCAACACAAGTCGCTATCGTACAAGTTTTAGATTTTGGATTGGGGTAGTAGAAGTTATTTTAGATTAAAGCGAGAGCGATAGATTAACGATTTTAAAAACTTCAGCTTGCTTCGGTTTCCTTCGACTTCGCAGGCTCACAAGTCGCTCACTAAAAGGCGTGAATGTAGAAGTTGAATATTTTAGGTTGAGGGAAATATAAGTTATTTGAGATTAAAGCGAGAGCAATCAATTGATAATTTTGCTCTCCCACTTATTGACAAATTTAAGTCTATGGATTTTCTGTTTTTTCAGGAAATCTTAATCAATCAGTAAATCAATGAAACACAAGACTTGAGTTGTATAAGTTTAGATCTAAAATTGAACTGCAGGTTTCCCGCGTACAGACACAGATGGACGCAGATAATTTAAGAATTATTTGAAAGCGATTGAGTACAAATCGAGTCTAAAATATAATAAAACTTACCCACGGCTGTCATCACCTGTATGTTTTTTCCGAAATACTTTTGGGGATCATCTGTAGTTTTACATTTGTAGTGCTGTGTTGCGATCGAGTCTTGGATCGCTGTGCTGTGCGAGATAGCACTCAAAAAAAAATGCTTTGCGATAGAAATGAGATGCTCCCTACTCTCGTTAAAGGCTACTTCAACGACAAAAATCCGGTTTTTTAGGTATTGATGCGTAAGTCATATACAATATCGAGATCCACTCATTTTTTTTTCCAGTCTGCTTGCGATGCTTTGATTGCCAATGTTACACATAGAACTATTCGGTTCGCTAATTTTGCTAATTTAACCAAGCTTCGCAGATGTTTTCTCATTAACATAGCTCCGCTCTCATTAACAGCTCTGTGGCAGATAAATATCAATTGCATTTATAGCAATCATCAAAAAAAGTGAATTGTAATGGCGACACACATCGATTATCAATTACCAATAAACCAATATTTTTTTCTTTAAAAAGAACTAGCATAGGCTTTTTTGTAAGGAAGATTTAAATTGATGAACGTAGATTTTTTATTTTTAATTTCATTGTTATTGATTGCGTTGGGAGCAGGATTTATGCTCTTGTCAATCATCAAAACTCAAAAAATCTTAGATTTACTAAAAGAACACAGTGGCTACCTAGCTTGGAAGATACTGCGGTTTTTGATGGTGTTTTTTCTACTGGGATATTGTCTAGCTTTATTCTTACTTATTAATCAACAGTGGCAATTCCTTCCTATTTTGATTGGCTTAGTATTTTGCCTGGGTTCACTATTTGTTCTGCTTAATGTTAATATCTATCATTACACGTTCCAGCAATTATTAGCAACACGAGTTACTCAAGAGGTTTACCGTCGCGCTCAAATCGCAACAGAGACTACCTTAATTGAGCTAAAAAAAACTCAAGCAAAGCTGATTCACAGCGAGAAAATGTCCAGTCTCGGACAAATAGTGGCAGGTATAGCCCACGAAATTAACAATCCCATTGGTTTTATTCACGGCAACCTTAGACATATCGAGGAATATACTCAAGTAATACTGCATCTGATACAGCTTTATCATAAATACTTACCACACCCTCCTACTGAAATTAAAACTGAACTAGAGGTGGTGGATTTTGATTTTGTGAAAAAAGATATTACCAAAATATTACAGTCTATGAATGTCGGCACTACCCGAATCAAAAATATTGTATTGTCGTTACGTAACTTTTCTCGTTTAGATCAAGCTGAGTTTAAAAAAGTCGATATTCACGAAGGAATTGATAGCAGTCTGCTAATTTTAAGTCATCGCTTGAATGCTACTTCTACCCGCCCGCAAATTTCAATCGTCAAAAAGTATGAAGCGCTGCCAAAAATTGAGTGCTGTGCGGGACAATTGAACCAAGCATTTATGAATATTATCGCTAACGCTATTGATGCAATTGATGAAAGAAGCGATGGAGAAAATACTAATCAACTTGAAACAAAGGTAGGTAAGATTACTATTCGGACATCTGTAGTCGATGAATTTATTCAAATTGCGATCGCCGATAATGGATGTGGCATACCAAAATCGATTCAAGGGCAAATATTCAATCCATTTTTCACTACCAAGGAAATCGGTAAAGGTACAGGAATGGGACTATCTATTAGCTATCACATTATTTGCGAAAAACATCACGGCCAGCTAAATTGTTACTCAATTCCCGGAAAATTAACGGAGTTTACAATTTTGATTCCAATCAAAATGTGAGGGTTGGTATGCCGTAATATAGCTTTTTTCAAAAAGGTGAGGAGTTGAAATTATAGATGTTTAGGTTTCGCTGAGTACGAGTTATAGATTCTTTGACTTTGTTCGCGAAGCCGAAAAATTTAAAAGTTGTACAGCGAAGCCGAAGCATCTATAATCTTTTTGAGAAAGGTTATATCTTAAACCTCTTGTCGAATTGCGCGATCGACTGAAGTATTGGCGGGCTAAATCTAGAGGAAAAGTTCAAGATTTTTTGCACGAATACTTCGTCCGATCGCACATTTTACCAGAAATTTAATGTTCTGGTTTTTACATCGAAGTTAGTAAATTAGATGAGTTTGACAGCGCGCAGACCAAACATGAGCACTGTGGCCAAGCCGACCATGCCGCCGAAAATCCCAAAATAAGCTATTGCTCCGGTAAGACTCATTGCAATTTCTCCCAAACAATCAATAAGAAGACATACACTAAGAACTATAATCTATAATCTAATATCTAAAATCAATAAATATGCACTCAGTGATAAAAGTTGACTTGGGGCCGCAATCTTACAATGTTTGCGTGCGATCGGGCGGTTTAGACGAACTCGGCAGTCGGATGGGCGAGATAAATTTGGGTAAAAAAGTGCTGCTGGTCTCGAATCAGTCGATTTTTCGGCACTACGGGGAAAGAGCAACAGCGGCCCTCGAATCTGCAGGTCTGGAAGTTAGTAGCTGCATCTTACCACCGGGAGAACAGTACAAAACTTTAAATTCGGTACAGAAAATTTACGGTGCGGCTTTGGAAAACCGCTTAGAACGTTCCTCGACAATGGTCGCTTTGGGCGGCGGGGTTGTGGGCGATATGACGGGTTTTGCGGCGGCGACTTGGCTGCGGGGAATTAATGTCGTGCAGGTTCCGACTTCGCTGCTGGCGATGGTTGATGCTTCTATTGGGGGCAAAACGGGGGTAAATCATCCTTTAGGGAAGAATTTAATCGGGGCTTTTCACCAGCCACGTTTGGTGTTAATTGACCCGGATGTACTCAAAACTCTGCCGGCGAGGGAGTTTCGTTCGGCGATGGCGGAAGTCATCAAGTACGGGGTGATTTGGGATGCTGAACTTTTTGGGAAGTTGGAGAATTGCAAGCGTTTGGATCAAATGCGCTATGTGAAGGCGGATTTGTTGGCGGAAATTTTGAGCAGGTCTTGTCAAGCTAAGGCTGATGTGGTCAGCAAGGACGAGAAGGAATCTGGTTTGCGGGCGATTTTGAATTACGGTCACACGATCGGTCATGCTGTGGAAAGTTTGACGAATTACAAGGTCATCAATCACGGGGAAGGTGTGGCAATTGGCATGGCTGCGTCTAGCCGGTTGGCTGTGGAGTTGGGAATGTGGGACGCTGAGTGCGATCGCCGCCAGTCTGCTTTGATTGAAAAAGCGGGTTTACCTGCCAAGTTGCCTGCTGGTGTGGATGTTGAGGAGATTTTGAATACTTTGCAACTGGATAAGAAGGTGCAGGATGGTAAGGTGCGGTTTGTGCTGCCGGTGCGTTTGGGCGAGGCTGCGGTGAGCGATCGAGTGGACGGAGATGTAATTTTACAAGTTTTGAGGGAAATGCTTTAAGAAGTCATTAGTCAGCAGTCATTAGTCAGCAGTTAGTAGTTAGTAGGGCGGGCTGAATAAGTTGTCGTGCACAATTAATTACACAATATTTCGCGTGAAAGCCTTACCTAGCAAGGAGTCTTTATGTAATGAATGTTGTGTAGTTACTTAAGTCGGAGAAACCTCAAGATCGATCGCACATTCAATCCGCCGACGAGCATAATTAAGATTGGTTCGACAGTTTTGAATCCAATTTTTCAGAGTCACAAAACTTACATTCAAAACCGTCGAACCGGGTTGATTCCAGTAGATCGGACACGGTAAGGTTTTAAGAGCCGCTCGACTGCGAGTTCATTTCTTCCAAAATTCGATCGACTTTAGTAGCCGCTTGAGTTCTACCCTGCTTGATAAATAACTCCTTAGCTTTTTTGAGACTGGCTACTGCTTCCGCTTGCTTTTCCTTGTCTCCTTGCTGGTACAAACCGACTCCTAAATTGTTTAAAGCATCGGGATATCGATCGTTAATTTTAACTGCTTGTCTCCACTGCAAAATTGCCTCTGGCAACTGCCCTTGACTTGCCATCGCCACGCCTAAATCGTTGTAAGCTTTGGCGTGCTGCGGGTTGACTTCAACTGCTTTTTGGAATTGGACGATCGCATCGCTCATTTTACCTTGCCCGGAAAGCAGATTTCCCAGCTTATAATAAGTATCAGCTTGTTTCGGATAGCGAGCGATTATTTGTCGGTACAAAACTTCGGCATTGACCAGATTTCCTTGACCGTAGAGGTCGTTGGCTGTTCTCAAACCCACCGTGTAGCCTTTACCTACAACTTGGCACTTTTTCTCGGAATTGCCTTGCTGCTTGCAAATCCTGAGTTCGTCTCCCTTCATTTCGTAGGATATAACTTCGCGCACGGCAGGCCCCCGGCGCGGTGGCTGCGAGTTCTGCGACTGCAAGTTTTGCGAGAGTTGCAGGGCGATTGGTTCAGCTTGTACCGGTTGGGCTGCTGCAATGTGGCAGATTCCTGCACCCGCCAAAATGCTTGGGGCGATCCACTTCAAAGGTTTGAACAAGCGAAACT
The DNA here is from genome assembly GCF_036700745.1 of Microcoleus sp. S36a_B3. Taxonomy (NCBI): domain Bacteria; kingdom Bacillati; phylum Cyanobacteriota; class Cyanophyceae; order Oscillatoriales; family Microcoleaceae; genus Microcoleus; species Microcoleus sp. S36a_B3. Next base: position 307,498 of record NZ_JAUBPN010000005.1, read on the forward strand.
CTCGATCGTTTTTCATTTTTGTGGAAATGTGTTTTTGATATCCTGCGGTCAAATCGGGTACGTTAAGTCCGGCATATTAAGTCGGAAGCAATACGAGTAACTGTTAGGACTTATTAACAGTCGTGATATTTTAGCACTGTGCGGCTGATTTTGAGTTAAATTAGATTATATTTCCGATCGATTCTCAGTCAACCTTAGCAGGAAAGTAGAAATGGGGCCGTCTATTCTCACCATGCTCGTTACGCTCATCCTCGGCTACACTCTTAACTCAAGCGTCAAAATAATCAGCGGCGGGGATCAAGCTTTAGTCGAACGTTTGGGTCAATACAAGCGAACCCTCCAGCCCGGATTCCACTTTATCAGTCCTGTGGTCGAAAAAGTAGTCTGCGTGGACACAACCCGCGAACGAGTTTTAGATATTAAACCTCAGTCAGCAATCACGGGAGATAATGTGGCCCTTGAAGTCGATGCCGTTGTGTATTGGCGGGTTGTGAATTTGCAGAAAGCTTATTATGGAATCGATCAAATTGAAAATGCGATCGCCAACTTAGTTTTAACGACGTTTCGCGCCGAAATTGGTCGATTACCCATGCAAGACATCTTGGGTTCCCGAGATGACATGAATAAAAAGTTACTCAAGAAGTTGGACGAAGCTACCGAAACTTGGGGCGTTAAAGTAATTCGCGTAGAAATTCAAAGCATTACACCTCCAAAAAGGGTGCAAGAAGCTATGGAATTGGAGCGGGCTACCAAGAGCGAATGGCAAGCAATGGTCAATAAGGCGATCGGCACTAAGGAGTATATGAGGCTCTTAGTTGAAGCTTTAGACTCCCATCCGAATAGTAAGCAAGTTTTGAATTACTTAGTAACGGAAAAATACTTAGACGCTCAACAAAAATTGGGCGAAAGCGACAATGCCAAAATTCTGTTTATGGACCCCAGAAGCATGAGCGAAGCTCTGGGCGAGCTGATGGGTTCTATGCCCGATGTGATTCATTCTGAGGGCGGGGAAATGAAAGTTATTGATACTCCGACTTCTCAAGACTGATTCCTGAAGATAGCGTCGGCAACCAGACAAACATCGTGCATTTCTCTGACATCGTGAACTCGCAAGATATCTGCCAAATTTGCGATCGCACCTGTACAAGCCGCCGCTGTCCCCCAAATTCTTTGTTTAGCTTCCGGCTGCTGCAAAATCTGACCGATGAAGCTTTTGCGCGATACTCCGACTAAAATCGGACAGTCCAAAAAACTAAATTTTGGCAACTGTTGTAGAATTTCCAAGCTTTGACTGTAAGTCTTAGCAAAGCCAATACCGGGGTCGATAATTATCTGAGATTTGTCAATTCCCGCAGCAACTGCCGCCGCAATTCGGCTCTCTAAAAATTCCCCAATTTCCCCAATTAAATCCCGATAGTCAGTTAGTTTTTGCATCGTCTCAGGAGTTCCCCGAATGTGCATCAAAATTATCGGCACTTTCAACTGAGCAACGGTTGACAGCATTTCCGAGTCAAAAGTTGCTCCAGAAATATCGTTGACAATATCAGCTCCGGCCTCAACAGCAGCTTTGGCAACATCCGCTCTGGTAGTATCTACCGAAATCGGAACTGACCCAAAAACATCGGTTTTTTGTCGCAGTATTTGTACGAGAGGTATCACGCGATCGATCTCCTCTGAAGAGGATATTTCTGCAGCACCGGGCCGCGTAGATTGACCGCCAATATCAATAATATCTACCCCCGATTTTACCATATTTTCAGCTTGCGCTAAAGCAGATTCTATGGTATAGAAATCGCCGCCATCGCTAAAACTGTCAGGGGTAATATTCAAAACACCCATTAAATAAGTGCGTTTTCCCCACTCGAAAGCTTTATTTCTAATAATAATTTGGGCTGAGTTAGGTGTCATGGCGAGTGAGATTTTAAATTAGAGATTTTAGGTTGGATATCCTGTCCGGTAGATTAGCATAACAAAAACGGTTTGTAGTGCGGACTCGCATTCCGCATCCTGAGAGCGGACTTGCATTCCGCACTACGAACCATTTTTTAAAATGAGGTTTTTTAAAGTCTGATATGTCCAAGATTCTTCAACCAAAAGTCAACCAGCTAAAAACATTATCAACGGTCAATTCTAACTCAATTCCATTAATAATTGGCAACCGATCTGTACCTCGGTACAATTCTACTTTTTGTCCGGGAAATACAGCTAAAATACTTTCTTCCTCTGGATCTAGCAACCAACCCAACTCAGTACCCTGTCGCGAACAGTGCAGCAATTTACCAAGGACTTTTGTTTGGCTTTGGTTTGGGGATAAAATTTCGATCGACCAATCGGGATTAATTTCAAAGATGTTGGCAATTCTACCCGAAGGCAAAAAAGGAATTCTTTCCCATCGGAATACTGCTATATCTGGTACGATAGACTTACCGCCAAAAGTGCAGCGCAACTCAGGAAAAGCCTTGGCAATTTTTTGAGTTTGCGCTAATTGATTAATAGTTTTGCATAATTCATATTGAAGTACGCTATGTTCGCCTTGAGGCATAGGTTTCTGAAGGATTTCTCCGTCAATAAATTCTGAGGCTGGTTCAGTTTCAGGAAGTTTGAGGAACTCCTCTAAAGCGGGTTTGGCTTGAACGATCGCATTCATGGAACAATTCTCTCGATCGGAGAAATACTCAAAGGCACATGACAATTATAGGCGATCGCTCGATCGTCGTATTATTTATCATCCTCAAATAAGTCCAGCCGTTGACATCAACGGAATTGAAAGAAGTTGGTAGCCCAAAAGGTGGTTAGTTGCCCCATCATCAACTGGTACTGGAAGATTTTGGGGTAACTCGTAAAGATTGTCATTTCTCAACATCAAAACGCCTCAGACAACCACCAATTAGCAATTACCAATTAGCACATACTAATTATTTATAATTGACAATTCGAGCAAAGCTCGCAGCTTCCAAACTCGCACCGCCTACCAAAACTCCGTCAATCTCAGGCATCGCCATAACTTCATCAATATTCTCACCTTTGACAGAGCCGCCGTACTGAATCGGCACGTCAGGATTAGTCAATTTAGAGCGAATCAAACCAATAACTCGGTTAGCTTCCTTTGTTTCGCAAGTATCGCCAGTGCCGATCGCCCAAATCGGTTCGTAAGCTATTACTAAGTTATTTTGGTCAACACCAACCAAATCCTCAGCCAACTGAGAGAAAATATGAGCTTCTGTTTCCCCTAAATCCCGCTGCTGCTTCGTCTCTCCCACGCAGAGAATTGGAATTAAGCCGTATTTCTGAGCAGCTTTCAGCCGCAAATTCACCGTTTTGTCAGTTTCCCCAAAATATTGACGGCGCTCGCTGTGGCCGATGATGACGTAGCGAACCCCCATTTCTGCCAACATTAGCCCGGAAATTTCGCCAGTAAAAGCTCCCGACTCTTCCCAGTGAACGTTCTGAGCACCGAGTCTGATGCGGCTGCCATGAAGGTTTTTCGAGAGGGCGCTCAAATCTGTAAAAGGAACGCAAAGCACGACTTCCCGTTCCTCTGGGGTTTCCGTCAAGCAGGACATGAATCCTTGAAGAAACTCTAGGGATTCTGCCCTAGTTTTGTACATTTTCCAGTTGCCAGCTATAACAATTTTACGCACTACTTTTTTAAATCCTTGTCCTTACAACGCAATATATAGTCTAAAGCTTTAGGGTACATTTCGATCCCTTATTGCCCAAACTCGATGCGAGCTTGCTCAACTAAGTCAACTGTGACTACTTCGGTTTCGGCGGTGCGGGCCAATTGCTCGATGCGGACGCGGGCTTGTCCCCGGACAAAATAGGGAATATTTTTCAGCTTAGCCTTGGCTTGGGGCGTCCATTTTAAATCGTCTGAGAATTCGGAATCTGGCATGGCGTATGGGTCGATCGATTGCAAGCGCTCAGTTTGCTATTTTGAAAACAGCCTGTATGACTGAATTTACCATGTTCAGGCGCGGGCGATCGAACTGGGCTTGACTCGGCGGTTAAAACCGAGACTCTACATAAAGAAAGCTAACCGTAGGGTGCGTCAGGGGGCCCGAATCCTTGAGTAGGCGACGAAAACATTCAGCCCCCTGACGCACCCTACAATAACTGCCCAAAAGAAATAGCCGCCACAAAGACGATGATTGGGGAGTGAGCGGTATGTGCTTGTTAAGCAAGACAACAAATCGATGGAGCCACCGAGAGGTTATCTTTGAGAATCAGAAGTTTCTGCTGCGGCTCGTCTCAACCGTTAGACAGCCAAATTCCCTGTTAAACTATAAGAAAGACTGTCTCAGTTGAGACCTCCTTAATAATGTCTGAGAAAAATTTGTTATATGAAATTACTCACTGCCCTCATGCACGGAAATGTCTCGAATATCCTTCTACAGAAAATCCCTGCCGTGACATAGTTAATTCTCAAAAATCCCTCGATTTAGACAAGTTTCAAATACCTGAACCTTGGAGTGGGCAGATCGAGGAAGCGCCTATTCTTTTTTTGAGTTCAAATCCATCAATTGGTTCTGATGAAGTCTACCCCACTTGGTGTTGGTCAGATAACGATATAAACAATTACTTTAATTATCGTTTTGGAGGAGGGCAAAAGGAGTGGATTATCAATGGTAAACAATCCTTGATGAAGGATGGGACATATAGTCGTGCTGTTAAGTTTTGGGCAGCAGTCCGTAAACGTGCGATTGAATTATTGCAACGGGATGTTAATCCAGGAATTGATTATGCTCTCACCGAAATAGTACATTGCAAATCTCATTCTGAAATTGGCGTAGAACAAGCTCAGGATCAATGCGTAAAAGCCTATTTATTGAGGACTTTAGAACTATCAAGAGCAAAAGTCATTGTGGTTCTAGGAGCTCCTGCGCGCCAAGCGATCCAATGTCAATTCAATATTTCCTCAACAGCTTCGATATCCGAGTCCATTAAAATCGGGGACTATGAAAGATTTTTTGCTTTTCTTCCACATCCAAATGCGCGCAGGTATCGCTCTTTTCTTAGGTGTTTACAAGATGATGAACTTGAAAGTCTACGTGCTTCTTTGCGATAGCATCAAATCATAGGGAGAGACACGGGCAGTCGCACAAGCCCATCTACACCAAGCGTCGCAAGTCTATCGGTGAAGTAATGCTGTAGAAAACAGCGATCGCTAAACCTATTGATATTACTCGTTAAGCAATCTTTGCCACAATACCCTCACTTCTTCCTGATCCAACTCACTCCCCAATGAATATAGAACAAGTAGATGCACCCTGATGACAACCTTCGGCTTTAAGCTGAAGGTTTTTTATTATATCACCAACTCTTCAAAGTGATTCAAACATTGCTGAAAAATCTGGTAACGCTGCACACTCTTCCTCAAATGCTTCCGCATCCCCCACATCTTCAACCTCGTATTGCATAATGCGGCCAGGGGACTGTTAGCTAACCGTAGGGTGCGTCAGGGGGCCCGAATCCTTGAGTAGGCGACGAAAACATTCAGCCCCCTGACGCACCCTACAATAACTCGGGGAGGACAACACTAATGACTGATGACTAATGACTGATGACTAATGACTGATGACTAATGACTGTTGACTGTTGACTGCTGACTGCTGACTGTTGACTGTTGACTGTTTTTAGTGGTCAGTGGTTATTTGTTAATTATTAGTTGTTCGTTCTAATTACCAATAACAACTAACCAATAACAACTAACCAATAACAACTAACCAATAACAACTAAACAATAACAACTAAACAATAACAACTAACCAATAACAACTAACAACTAATGACTATTGACTAATCGGAATCTCGATTACAAACTCAGTACCTTTGCCCAATTGGGAACTACACTGAAAAACACCGCCGTGTTTCTCTACCACAATTTGGTAACTAATTGACAGGCCCAATCCAGTACCTTTTCCCACCGACTTAGTGGTGAAAAAAGGGTCAAATATGCGTTGTATCATAGATTCCGAAATTCCCGGGCCGTTGTCAGAAATCAGAATCACCGCACTAGGAACATTGCCATTAAGTTGACCCACAGCACTAGAGATTTTAATTTGAGGAGTCACAGATTTACCAGAAAGCAACTTTTCCGACTCCAAAGCATCGATCGCATTTCCGATGACATTCATAAACACCTGATTTAACTGTCCCGCATAACACTCAACCAGAGGCAAAATGCCGTACTCTTTAACTAGCACAATATGTGCACTGTCGGGATTAGACTTCAACCTGTGCTGCAAAATTAACAGCGTGCTGTCAATGCCTTCGTGAATATCAACCGCCTTCATTTGACTTTCGTCCAGCCGAGAGAAATTTCTCAAAGACAGAACAATTTGACGGATGCGATCTGCTCCCACCTTCATCGACAATAGCAATTTAGGCAAATCTTCCAGCAGAAATTCCAAGTCAATTTCTTCGGTCAATTCAGCAATTTCAGAACTAGAATCTGGATATTGCTGCTGGTAAAGTTCCAGCAAAGTCAGCAAATTTTCAGTATAATCACTGGCGTGATTGAGATTTCCGTAAATAAAATTAACGGGATTGTTAATTTCGTGAGCAATGCCTGCCACCAGTTGCCCCAAACCCGACATTTTTTCAGTCTGAATCAATTGAGCTTGAGTTTGCTGTAAATCCTTTAAATTTTGAGCAATTTGTGCGGATTGTAGTCTCGTTTGATCCAGCAAATCGGCTTGTTGGATAGCTACACCTAACTGATTGCCAACTTGAGCTAAAAATTTAACTTCTGAACTTTCCCAGTAGCGCGGCCCAGAATGTTGATAAGCTGCCAGCAAGCCCCAAAGTTCCTGTCCCAAAAAAATTGGGGCGATCGCATAAGCCTTCACCTGAAATTGCTCTAAAATACCGACGACACATTCCGAGTGACAAGCTTGATAGATATCGTCAACGGCTAGAGTTTGATTATTGCGATACCTGCCGCCTCGGTGTTGCTGCAAATAAGTATCTTCCCAAACTGTATTGATATCTTCCCCTACCAATTTTTTCCAGCCATCCTTGACAAACTCAGCAACATATTCGCCGCCCCAATCAGGATTAAAGTGATAGACAGCCATTCTATCGACTTGCATAAACTGACAAAGTTCTTGGGTTGCCGTCTGAAAAATCAGGTTCATATCGAGAGATTCTCGAATCTTTGTCACAACTTCAAACAGTATCCGCTGTTGCTCAGATGTCCTCTGGAGGTCGATCGTTTGCTGCCGCGTTTGAGCGAGCAAATCTGCTTGTTCTAATGCAACGCTCAACTGAGCTCCAACTTGCGTCACAAATTGGATTTCCGAAGTATTCCAATTGCGCGGGCTGTCGCATTGGTGCACGCACAGCAAACCCCAAAGTGCGCTGCCATTCATCATTGGCATAATTATTTGCGCCTTAATTTGAAATTGAGCTAAAAGAGCAGTGTGGCAGTCTGAGAGTCCCGCAGTTTCGATGTCTGGCAGCACTTGAATTTGTCCCTGACTGTATTTTTCTGCATACTTTTCGCTAAAGAAACGATCGTAAACTTTCACATTGATTGCTGAATCAAAAGCTGGCAAAACAGCTTCGGCAATAAATTCGCCTTCATTGAAATTTAAATCAGGGTCGAAGCGATAAATTCCAACTCTATCTGCAGTTAAAATCCGCCGCAGTTCTGTCGTTGTCGTGCAAAAAATTTTATCTAAATCGAGGGATTGTCGAATCTTAGTAACCACCTCAAATAGTATCCGCTCCTGCTCGGCTGCCCGCTGCAAATCAACTGCTTGCTGCTGAGTTTGAGCGAGCAAATCTGCTTGTTCTAGGGCGATGCTGAGCTGAGCGGAAATTTGGGTGACAAACTGAATTTCCGAAGATTCCCAGTTGCGGGGAGCCGAACACTGGTGTACGCACAGCAACCCCCAAAGGTCGTTGCCTTTCATTACTGGTGCAACTAAAGTAGCTTTCACCTGAAATTGAGCTAATATTTGCCGAAAACAATCTGGGAGTCCGACCTGTGTGATGTCGGGTAGTGCGTGAACTCGCCCCCGAGAGTAGAGCAGGGCGTATCTTTCTCCAAAGCAATGATCGTGTACTTTGACTGCCATTGCTGACAGAAAATCTGGCAAAACATCTTCGGCAACAAATTCGCCATCCTTAAATTCCGATGCAGGATCGAAGCGGTAAACCCCAACGCGATCGGCATTTAAAGCCCGCCGCACTTCCTGGGACATCGTGTTAAAAATCCTGTTCAAGTCTAGGGATTCCCGCATTTTTGCCACAACTTCAAACAGCACTCGCTGCTGTTGGGTCAACTGGTGCAGTTGATCCGTGCGCTCTTGAACTTGATTTTCTAAATTAACATTAAGTTCATCTATTTGTTGGTGAAGCTGTGAGTGGTTAATCGCCTGAGAAAAACTTCTGCCAAAAGTTTTTACTAATTCAAGTTCTTCAGCATTCCATTTGCGAACTTGGGCGGTTTTTGACTCTTTCCATATTTCAAAAGATATCCGAGATTGGGCGAGCCGCCCGTCGGCATCCAACTGTCCGGCCCAGAGAGTTTCGGTGTCAAATTGTTCTCGAAAAATGCTCAAGTAACCGAATATTTGCTGGCTGGTTCTGAGCGGTACGATTAAAATGCTACGAATTTTGGTCGATCGAAATGCAGGTTGCAGGCTTCTCAAAGTGCTAATTTTGTACAAGTCGGGAATTGCCCAAACTTGTTGCTCGCCGGATTTAAAATATTCGTGCCAGACGCTGTATTGCTCTACCTGCTGGTATTTTGCCGAAATTTGCATCCTCGGCCCGGAGCCACAAGTGTAGACTTTGAGTGTGGGAGTGGAATTGTTCGAGTCGGGCTCTAAACTGGTGATTTTGCTGTCGAAAATGCACAGCCTGCCGCCGGCTCCGGCTAGTGCAGCTACACATTCTGCCAAAGCTGCTTGCAGTTCCATCGCGGGGTGTGAGTGCAGGGCTGCGGTGACGCGGTTGACGGCAGCTTCCCGCTGAGCTTTGGCTTGGGCGAGGGCGAGGAGGGTTGATTGGGCTATGGCTACGCCGAGCTGATCTGCCACCATCTGAACGCCTTGCAGTTCCTCTTCTGCGATACTCCGGGATTCGGAGTGGTGAGATACCAACAACCCCCAGAATTCTGCGCCGTGAAAAATTGGTACTGCCAAGGAAGCTTTGACGCCGAGTGCGCTCAAGTATTCGGCGTGGCAGGGGTCGATCGCCCGAAAGCGCACTCCGTCGGGCAGCAGTTGACCGGAAACCGCGTCGCGGCGGGGACTTTGGCCGAGCAGCCCGGAATCGATATCGGCGATCGAGCGCACTTGTAGTTGCGCGAACAGTTGGCGGGCGTGAGAGGGAATATCGTCTGCGGGAAAATGCAGCCCCAATAGCGATGGCAAGCGGTTGTCATTGATTGATTCGGCAATCACTTCACCGCTGCCGTCGCTATGAAATTTGTAGATTTTAACTCTGTCTGTTCCCAAGAAGGATTGAACTTCTGCTGCTGTGGCACCGAGAATTTCTGGCAGTTCTAGAGAGTGGCGAATGCGGTTGGCAATGCGATCGAGTAAATTTGCTCGATCGTAACTTACCTGGACATTTTCGATTTTTAATGAGTCCATTATTAATTTTTTGCTTTCCCAGCAATAAGAGTAAGCGGCTCAAAAGTTTTGTGCGTGTTTAAAAAATTGTCAAGCACAGTTATTTAATCAAAAATATGAATATCCTGAGAACAATCGTCGATTTGTTTTGTACCGCTAGCGAGCTGCCTTCAAACAGCAACTTCTGATGACTTTTTTCAATTTTGTGCGATTAAAACTTTTGTACCTTAATTAAATATAAACTTTGTAGACCCGGCCTTGCAAGCTCTTTACCCGAAAGCATGAAAAATGTCAAGTGTCAAGACTTGCAGAATTATTGATAAAACGGTCGATCGACCGTAACGCCAATTTTTATGCGATGTAGCGTCCTGACAGTTAGGACGTTCTTGATGGCCCAAAGCCATGCAGTCTATTGCTTCTTTCTGGTTCCATCCATCCATCCGTTACATCCCGTACATTGCTCGTTGCCGAATTTCCTTCTGCTATATTTACTCAAAAAAAAGCTCCTGCTTAACCGCAGGAGCTTTTTTTTGACTAGACCATCAAATCAGCGTAAGCTCGATCGATTAGTCCAAGTCAGGCATAGACATCACAGCTTCATTTTCGCGATCGATACCTCTCTCAAAACCAGCAACAGCAGCGCGAGCGCGACCCGCGTGCCACAAGTGGCCGACCAAGAAGAAGAAACCCATCACAAAGTGGAAACAGGACAACCAAGAACGAGGAGACGTGAAGTTAAACGAGTTAACTTCAGTTGCCACGCCACCCACAGAGTTCAAAGAACCCAAAGGAGCGTGAGTCATGTATTCAGCAGCGCGGCGAGCTTGCCAAGGCTGAATATCGTTTTTGATTTTGTTCAAGTCCAAACCGTTAGTACCGCGCAGGGGTTCCAACCAAGGGCCTTGGAAATCCCAGAAACGCATCGTTTCACCGCCGAAAATGATTTCGCCAGTAGGAGAGCGCATCAGGTACTTACCCAGACCGGTAGGGCCTTGTGCAGAGCCGACGTTAGCACCCAAGCGTTGGTCGCGGATCAGGAAGGTCAAAGCTTGTGCTTGAGAAGCTTCCGGGCCCGTCGGGCCGTAAAATTCGCTAGGGTAAGCAGTGTTGTTGAACCAGACAAAGCAGGCGGCGATGAAACCCATCAGGGACAAAGCGCCCAAGCTGTAAGACAGGTAAGCTTCACCAGACCAGATTAAGGCACGGCGAGCCCAGCCGAAAGGCTTGGTCAAAATGTGCCAAACACCTCCACCGATACAAATCAAGCCGAGCCAGATGTGACCGCCGATGATGTCTTCCATGTTGTTGACGCTGACAATCCAGCCTTCGCCACCAAAAGGAGAACGAGTCAAATAGCCAAAAATCACGGCAGGATTCAGAGTGGGGTTCGTGATAATACGCACGTCGCCGCCGCCCGGAGCCCAAGTGTCGTAGACACCGCCGAAGAACATGGCTTTAGCAACCAGCAGCAAGCAGCCGCCACCCAATAAAATCAGGTGATAACCGATGATGTTGGTCATCTGGTTTTTGTCTTTCCAGTCGTAGCCGAAGAATGAAGAATATTCTTCGAGAACTTCCGGGCCGCGAACGGCGTGATAAATGCCGCCCAAACCGAGAACAGCAGATGAAATCAAGTGAAGAACGCCGACTACGAAGAACGGGAAGATATCAATGACTTCACCGCCGGGGCCGACGCCCCAACCCAAAGTAGCGACGTGGGGCATCAAAATTAACCCCTGTTCGTACATGGGCTTTTCTGGGATAAAGTGAGCGACTTCAAACAAAGTCATTGCTCCGGCCCAGAACACGATCAAACCAGCGTGAGCGACGTGTGCGCCCAAGAGTTTGCCGGAGAGATTGATTAAACGAGCGTTGCCAGACCACCAAGCGAACCCAGAGGATTCTTGGTCGCGACCGCTTACATAGGAATTAGAGAGCGTTACCACGCGGTAGAACCTCCAACGATGTTAGTTTTGGGATTTTGGGTTTTTTGTGCCTCGGGCGATCGCGGTGAACCCGCGATCGCCCGAGGCACAGGTATTTGGATTTCCAATTAGAATTTAAAAAACTTAAATTAATCTGAAATCCAAATCCTGATTTTTTTAAAGTGCGTTACCGCGAGGAAGAACTTCTTCTGGGAACATGAAGTTTTCGTGAGGTTGGTCGATCGGAGACATCCAAGC